>CAYVWM010000173.1:0-2907 GCA_964455505.1 uncultured Anaerolineaceae bacterium | reverse complement strand
TTTCGGACGGGGTGGTTTATTGCGTTACCAGCGCAGGGGTGTTGTATGCACTTGATGTGAACACCGGGCAGGTTTTGTGGCAACTCGGTATCGGCGAAGCGGTGACGGCCTCGCCTGTAATGGTTGGCGGCGTGCTCTATATCGGGACGGAGTCCGGAATTCTGTTTGCGCTTAACTAACCCCATCCGGTAAAAAAGCTCTCTCTGCCGTAAAAAAGATGGGGGAGTTCCTTGATCCTGCGATCAGCTAATTTATCTGTGTGTGTTTGCGAGATTTATTTCTGAACGGAAGTGCTGCGTGCGTCTTCCACTCGTAACACTTCCAACATTTGTGTATATAAGCTGGGGTTGGCTGCCAGAACGCTGGATGTGATCTCAAATTGCAGGGGCTCTCCCAACATCTGGGTGGCAACACCGCCGGCTTCCTGCACCAGCAAGGTGCCAGCCGCCAGGTCCCAAGGGCTGAGCGCCACCTCCCAAAATCCATCCAGTCTTCCGCAGGCCACGTAAGCCAGGTCCAGGGCGGCGGACCCCAGTCGGCGGACTCCCTGGCTGAGCCTTGAGAACTGCACAAAATTATTAAAATTGGAGTGGGGTGTGTCGATGAGACTGGCACGGAAACCAGAAACGAGCAGCGCGTCCAGCAGGGTTGTGACGCCGGAAACGCGCATGGGCTGCCCGTTCAACCAGGCGCCTTTTCCGCGCTGGGCACTGAAACATTCATCCAGGTTTGGGTCGTAAATGACCGCCAGTTCCATCTGCCCATTAAAGGCATAGGCAATCGAAACAGCATAAAAGGGGATCCCGTGGGCATAATTGAGGGTGCCATCCAGCGGGTCGACATACCAGCGGTGGGCAGGGTCACCGTTGTGCTTGCCGCTCTCCTCGGCGATGATGCTGTGGTCGGGAAAATTTGCCAGGACTTCGCCAAGCAGGTAAGCTTCCACGCTCTTATCCGCACGAGTGACCAGGTCTGCCCGCCCTTTAAGCTGAACGTCCAGTTCCTGATGCTGCATCTGGCGTAACATCGTGCCTGCATTTTTAGCAATTTCAATGAGAAAAGGGAGGTTGGGTTGTGTCAGAGAGTTCATATATCAGGCCGCTGCAACATTGTAGCACGGATTGGCACTGATAGCCTCGCTTGAGTGCTGAATGGGTGTTGCAGACTTGTTCACCACAATAAAAAACCCGGCCAAGAGGTCCTGGCATGTGGGAGTTGACTTTTTACCTAAAATGTTTGTATACTCTATGTGGGGGAAAAGTGATCCGTTGTTACGACAATTAAACAGGAGAAAAAATGGAAAAGAGGTCTGGTACCCAATTACTGCTGGTTAGCCTGCTGGTTTTCCTGCTAAGTTTCTTTCTGACCCATACCGTTGAGGCTGTGCTGCTGCACTTTAAACTCAGCGGACCCCTGGTTGAGGGAGGAGACGTCTCGTTGATGGAGTTAAGCCCGGATGGGAAGCGGGTGGTATTTATGGCGGATGCCCGCCAGGATGGTGTGGTAGAGCTGTTCAGCGTACCGGCCTCCGGAGGAACGCGCACCCTGATTTCACAGGGAAGCACAACAGAGTTGCAGGTTTCGCGTTTCCTGATTACACCCGACAGTCAGCATGTGATCTATGTGATCAATACAAAAAGCTCAGGAATTGACGTGGGTCTTTACATTGTTCCTATCAACGGGGGTGTCCGCAGGGAGCTGCACAATGATTTACCTGGGAACACACGTTTTCTAAATATGGAAATCAGCGCAGACAACCAATATTTGGTTTATGTGATCAACTCGGATCCCTACCAGGTGCTCTGGAAGGTGGCTCTGGCTGGGGGGCTTCCAGAAATCATTGCCGGTGCTGATATGGATGTGCCTGAAAATGAAATAATTTTCAGGCTTGCACCACAAGGAAAGCACGTCGTTTACTACCACAAGTCGATTTTTCCTACGCTCAACCGGGCCACTTTGGATGGGACAGAAGCTGATCTAACCTACATGGCCGGAGAGGCATGGTTTTTTGAAATCACACCTGATGAAAGTTCGGTGATATACAAGCTTGGGATCATTGCACCTTATCGGCTTTATGCCGTTCCATTTGGCGGTGGGATGCCTTATGAACTTAATGAGCCGCTCCTGGGAGCGGGTACCGTGTATAACTTTGCCATCTCTCCGGACAGCCAATACGTGGTCTACCGTGCTGATGAAATTGGCGTGGGTAAAATTGAATTGCTGAGCATCCGCCTGGACTATGCTTCGCACAGAACGATACTCAATGGACCCGTCGTGGACGGCGGTAATGTTTGGATGTTTCTGATTACACCTAACAGCCAGGGTGTGGTCTTCATTGCAGACCGGATAACCGCGGGTTTGCAAGAACTTTGGTCTGTTCCCATTACAGGCGGTATGAACTATAACCTCAGCAAGGATATGGTGGCAGGCGGGCAAGTGAATAGCTTTAGCATCACGCCAAACAACCTTGGGGTCGTTTTTACGGCAAACAAACTAGCGCTTACAAACATTGAACTGTTTGCCAATGATATCTTTGGCGCTCATGAACCCTGGCGGCTCAATGCCCCCCTGGCTGGTTTTGCGAATATTGGCACCTTCAGAATTGCACCAAACAGTTCCATGGTTGCTTTTACTGCAGACACCCTGGCAGATGGAGAGTATAACCTTTCAATAGTGCCGATCATGGGTGGATCAACCCCAATCCGCATTAACCCACCGCTGGTATCTGGCGGGCGTGTAGGTCCTTTTGTGATCTCTCCGGATAACAAAGGTGTAATCTACCACGCAGAACAAGACGAAGATGAAATGTATGAAGTCTACTCGGTCTTCGACCGCTTCCCGATCTATTTGCCTATGCTTGTCCGCTAATCTGTTTTCTGTATCCATCTGCCTGCACACTCCTGGGAA
>CAYVWM010000172.1:0-2957 GCA_964455505.1 uncultured Anaerolineaceae bacterium | reverse complement strand
AATTTCTGCGCCTGAAGGCCCGCCTGGAAGCCGAAGGGCTGTTCGACGCCAGCCGCAAACGCCCCATCCCAGACCTGCCGGCCCACATCGGCATCGTCACATCCGCCAGCGGGGCCGCCCTGCAGGACATTCTCAATACCCTCTCCAGGCGCCTGCCCAGCCTGCGCATCAGCCTGGCGCCCACCCTGGTGCAGGGCAGCGAAGCCCCCGCCGGGATTGTGCAGGCCCTGCAGCGCCTGCAAACCCTGCCAGACCTGGACCTGATTATTGTTGCCCGCGGCGGCGGATCGATTGAAGACCTGTGGGCTTTCAACGACGAGCAGGTGGCCCGGGCGGTCTACACTGCCCGCGTTCCGGTCATCACCGGCGTGGGGCACGAAACCGACTTCACCATTGTGGACTTCGTCTCCGACCTGCGCGCTCCCACCCCCACCGCTGCAGCCGAACTGGCAACCCCCATCACCCGCCAGGAACTGCTGGATGGCGTGAGATCGGCGGCGGTACAGCTGGACGGCGCCCTTAACCAAAAGATCGCCCGTTTAAGCCACAACCTGGATTTGGCCGGCTCCGAACTGCAGCGCTATTCCCCGCGCCAGCGCGTGCAGAGCACGCTGCAGCGCCTGGATGAACTCAGCGCCCGCCTGGACCTGGCCGCCCAGGCGCAGTGGCGCGCTAAAACCGTCCAGGTGGAATTGCTTTCGGCCCAACTGGAAAGCCTGAGCCCCCTTTCGGTGCTCAAACGCGGATACGCCATCATCACCAACCGGCAGACAGGCGCCGTTATCAGCCGCATTGCCCAGGCCAGCCCGGGCCAGCAGGTGGACCTGCGCGTGCAGGACGGCAGCCTGCCAGCCACCCTCAACCATCCCAACACAGGAGAAACACCCAATGCCTGAGAACGCCCAAGCCACCCCAAACTTTGAAAGCGCTTTTTCCTCCCTGCAGGAGATCATTGCCAAGCTGGAGAATACTGAGCTGCCCCTGGAAGAAGCCCTGAAACTCTACGAAGAAGGCAAACGCCTGGCCGCCGTGTGCGCCTCCATCCTGGAAAACGCCCAACTGCGGGTGAACACACTTTCCGAAGCCAGCCAGTCCGCTGCCAACACCGGGGAAGCCTGATATGCGGGCCTGGGATTTCTTTTCCAGCCCGGTGGCCATTTCCGGCTTCGTGGCGCTCTTTCTGGCGCAGATCCTGAAAGTGCCGATGTATTACCTGCGCAAAAAGGAATGGGATTGGTCGCTGCTGGCGAATGCCGGCGGGATGCCCTCGTCGCACTCCGCCCTGATGACCGGCATTACCACCGCCATCGGCTTTTACGTTGGCTGGGGAACGCCCTTGTTTGCGCTTTCGCTGGCCATTACCAGCATCGTGGTTTACGACGCCACCGGTGTGCGGCGTCAATCCGGACTGCAGGCCGCCCGTATCAATATGATCGTCAAACAGATCATCGAAGAACGCCGCTGGCCCGGGCAGGAAGTGGAGTCGCTGCTGGAGATTATCGGGCATTCCCCCGGAGAAGCCTTTGCCGGGATCGGTTTCGGGCTGGCGGTGGCGGCAGCGGTGCGCCTGTTGATGCCGCCGCTTTAGGCTGTTTTGCTTTCCGCGAATTTTCCATTCTATGCTGACCTACCAGAACTTTCACGATATCGACCCTGCCCAACTGCTGGCCCTCTACCAGGATGCCGGCTGGCTGGCCTACACGCGCGACCCCGAAGCCCTGCACCGTGCGGTGGCGAACTCCTGGCGGGTGATCAGCGCCTGGGAAGGCGAACACCTGGTGGGGCTGGTCCGCAGTGTGGGGGATGGGGTGTCTGTGGCACTGATACAGGATATCCTGGTGCTGAAGAGCCGTCAGAATCTGGGGGTTGGGTCGGTGCTGCTGGCCAGGATGCTGCAGGAGATCGGGCCGATCCGCCAGGTGGTGCTGCAGACCGATCGGGGGACGGACAACCAGGCCACGGTGGAGTGGTACCGCAAGCGCGGGTTTAAGGAGTTGGCGGAGTGGGACTGCGTGGGGCTGGCGATTTTTCAGGGCTCGGTTGACGGCAGGTAGGTTTTTTTTGGATTGATTTTGCTGCCGGCTTGCTTTGAGCGAGGATGATCCAGCTATGGGCACCCTCTCTTTTTTTTCTCCCTATAGTGAAACGGAGTGGTACCTGGTCATGCAAGGTTTCTGACCGAAGGTCGCCAATCCTGATAGTGTTTACACAATCCAAAAGTCCGAAGCAACGAGTTACACAAGGAAGCTGTGAACTCTGGCAATCGGCGAGAACAGAAGCATGCAATGCCAAAGACTGACGACTATCGCGTGCGCAGCCTCCTGTTCGCCGAAGGCGTGCAGTGCAAAGCCTACCCGTGGTATGGTCGCCGAAGGCATGCACGGCAAGCCCATTGTAAATGCCGTGGGACTGCAAAGCGTCCGGTAAGGAGTGCAAAGAAGTGCAAAGCCTTCTTGTGACTGTCGAAGGCCTACAGCACAAGCCTCCCATAGGAACTAATGACTACGTTGGAGACCTACGGTCAAATTCCTCGCACGGTCGGAGACCGGCGAGAACTGACGACCAGCAATTGACGACGGAAGATCAGGCACTACCGGACTAAACGACTTTCCGACTATGCAATTGCCGAGTGCGCCTGCCAAAGGCATGCACTGCAGAGTGTTCGTGCGAAGCCTACCCGTAGTATGTTCTCCAAATGCGTGCAGTGCGAAGCCTCCGTGCGCCTGCCGAAGGCATGCAAATCAAAGGAACGCAAGCCTCCCGTAGGAACTAATGACAACGTTGGAGACCTACGATCAAATTCCTCGCATGGTTTCGTTTCACTCCGCTACCCTTTCCAGGGTGCTGCGCAACACTACACCAAGGAAAGCACTTGGTGCGGGCGGGGATGCTAGCTCTGCACGCCTACGGCAGACGCAAACCGGCGAGAACTGAGTGTTGAGAACCCAGCAATTGGC
>CAYVWM010000171.1:565-3089 GCA_964455505.1 uncultured Anaerolineaceae bacterium | reverse complement strand
CGCTCATAGTCAGTCCGCCGCTGACCAGGCGGTCAAGCTGATCAAAGCCGAATTTGAGCCCCTCCCGGTAGTTTCTAACCCCCGGCAAGCGCTGGAAGAAGGTGCGCAGCAGCTGCACGAAGACGGCAACCTGCTCAAACGAATCCACTTCAATAAGGGTGATGTGGAAGCCGGCTTTGCTGAGGCCGACGTGGTCATCGAACACGATTTCACCACTCCCTTTATGGAACACTTTTTCATGGAGCCCGAGTGCTCTATCGCCGTCCCCAGAGAAGATGGCGGCATGGAAATTTTTGTCGGCTCGCAAATCCCCTTTGAGGACCGCCGGCAGGTTTCCGAAGCCACTGGTATCCCCCTGGAACTCGTGCGCGTGCGCGGGCAAAAAACCGGCGGCGGATTTGGCGGTAAAGAAGATATTTCCGGGCAGATCCACGCCGCTCTGCTGGCGCAAGCCACAGGCAAACCGGTCAAACTACTCTTCACCCGCCGGGAAAGCCTGCTGGTGCACCCCAAGCGGCATGCCACCAGCATCCGCGTCAAACTGGGTGCTAAAAAAGACGGCAGCCTGACTGCCATCGATACCGAACTCTACGGCGATACCGGCGCTTATGCTTCGCTCGGCATCGTCGTCATGACCCGCGCCACCACCCACTCCTGCGGACCATACATTGTGCCGAACGCCCGCAGCAACTGCTATGCGGTTTACACCAACAACACGCCCGCCGGCGCCTTCAGAGGCTTTGGCGTGGTTCAGGCTGCCTTTGCAATTGAGTCCGTGATCGATATGCTTGCCGATCAATTGGGGCTCGACCCCATGCTCATCCGCCAAAAGAACAGCCTCACCATCGGCAGTGAAACCAACACCGGTCACCTGCTTGAAGAGAGCGTCGGTCTGCCCGAGTGTTTGCAGTCTGTCAGCAACTGGTGGACCGAAAACGGCATCAACCAGCCTTTTGTCCCTCAACGCGAACAGATTGATGGGGAGGAATGGATCACCTGCTGGGGCTTGGCCTGCGGCTACAAAAACACCGGATTGGGCACCGGCGCCGACGATACCAGCGGCGTCACACTCAAACTCTTGCCGGCAGGACGGCTGCAAATTAAAAGCGGTTCGTCTGAGATCGGGCAAGGCATGGTCACCACCCTGCAGCTGATCGCAGCCGAAGTGTTGGGCATCGACACTGAAAATATCAACGTTTACGTGATGGATACTGACCTGACCCCCAATGGCGGTCCCACCACCGCCAGCCGCCAGACCTACGTCACCGGCAATGCCGTACGCGAGGCCGCCCTGCTGGTGCGCGGGCGTGTTTTGGACCTGCTCCAACAGCATTTCAGCATCGACCCCGAAAAAGTACAGCTGGACGCGCGCGGAGCCAGTGCCGGGGAGCGTTTCTTCTCCTGGCAGCAAATTTACGACCTGCTCAAAAACACTCCTGAAGGGCTGGAGGCCGGCTTCCGCTATCACGCCCCCACCACCAACCCCATCGAAGTCGGTGGACGCATCCATGTTGCCTACGGCTTTTCTGCCCAGGCTGTTCAAATTGCGATTCACCCCCAAAGTGGAGAGATCAGAGCCCTTAAAGTGGTCGCCGCTCACGATGTTGGACGCGTCATCAACCCGCTCGGCTTCCAGGGACAGGTTGAAGGCGGCATCATCATGGGCATCGGGCACGGCTTGATGGAAGAATTCAAGGTCGAAGAGGGTGTCGTCTATAGCGACCGCATTGCCCGGTATGATATCCCACGCATGCGCCACATGCCAGAAATTGTGTCCATGCTGGTGGAATCCGAAGCTGCCGATGGTCCCTTTGGCGCCAAAGGCGGAGGTGAATTGGTCTGCGTGCCCACCTCACCAGCCCTGGCCAATGCTGTTTTTAATGCTATTGGGCTGCGCGTGGACAAGCTGCCCATCACGGCTGAAAAAATAAAGCCCCACCTGCCCTGAGCCCTTTTTGGGTCGGGCTCATGTGTGGGGCAAACTTGTCCAACTGATCTCAAAGCCGTGTTTGCTTGATTTAACCATCCCTAACACGTATTTAATCTGATTTTCCCCTTGCATTCTTCTTAAATATCGCTATAATATAGAACATACGTTCTATTAATGATCAGAAAACACGCATGGACTAGGCCGGTATACACAAGCCCTTGCCTGGAATCGATTGGAAATCAACCTTTGAAAGTGATCCGGTGAAAGAGTGGAATTGACCTATGAGATGATCGAAGCCAGCATATTCGATGAGCTGGGAGCGGAGGTGGCTGCGCTGGGTGCCTTGTTGGAAACGCTCAGGGAAAGAGAGGGGGAATGGCTGACGCGCCAGGAGCTGATGGCAGCAGTGCAAGCGAATCGAGAGTTGATAACAACGGTGCAAACACGCCAGCCCCACCTCACCCGCCACGCTCTAAACATTGCGCTGCAAAGGCTGAAAGACGTCCCGGGCGTGGAATCCAAACTCGCCCGCTCCCCCCTCTACCGCTGGCTGCCCTGATCGCCTCATAGGCCGGATTGCCTTGATCGTGCCGG
>CAYVWM010000171.1:0-517 GCA_964455505.1 uncultured Anaerolineaceae bacterium | reverse complement strand
CCACCGAGCACGTGATTTGACCGTAGGTCTCCAAAAATCTTCTGGGCAGGTGGAGATTACAAGTCAGGTGCAGCCCGGTGGCCTGTGCCCGCCACGAAGTGGACGGGTATCTGGAGACCCACGCAAAAAATCATGCGGGGCAGGCCAGCGCTAGCATTTTTTTGTAGGTCGGAATGAGACCGCCCTTTAGCCTCTGATCCATGTTTGCCATGCGCGGTCTCACTCCAACGATAGGAGTCATGGAGAAGAGAAATCAAATGCAAGAATTGCCGACCAATTTCACAAACACCCCCCCTCACAAAAGGCAGACATGCGAGAGGTCTAACGGCGGAGTGGCGAAATAAGCGCCATTCCGCCCTACTCCAACTAGACGCATGCGTCGCCTCTAGATTGTGTAACCGATGAAACGCAGGTAAAACTTACAACCCTCGTTCCCCTCGTTGGTAGGGTGTGCCCAGGGCGGCGGGGGCGCCGATGCGCTTCTTGCGCGCCGCCGAGCTGCCCCAAATCAAGGCAA
>CAYVWM010000170.1:0-3128 GCA_964455505.1 uncultured Anaerolineaceae bacterium | reverse complement strand
GGCGCCCTACCATCGGTTCGCCCAGGTTTCGGCTGATTTCGGCCAGCATTTTGGGATCGTTGTAATGGGTGGTGGCTTTGACGATTGCTGCTGCCCGTTTGGCTGGGTCGCCGGATTTGAAGATGCCGGAACCTACAAAAACGCCATCCACGCCGATCTGCATCATCAGGGCAGCATCTGCTGGTGTGGCAATGCCGCCTGCAGCAAAATTGACCACGGGCAGATGCCCGAGTTCCCGCACTTCCAAACAGAGTTCGTAAGGTGCGCCAATCTCTTTGGCAAAGCTCATCACTTCTTCATCGGGCAGGGACTGAAGCCGGCGTATTTCCCCAAAAACGCTGCGGGCATGCCGCACTGCTTCAACCACGTCGCCAGTGCCGGCTTCGCCCTTGGTGCGAATCATAGCCGCGCCCTCGCCAATGCGGCGCAGCGCTTCGCCCAGGTTTCGGCATCCGCACACAAAAGGCACCTTAAAGGCATGCTTGTAAATATGGTGGGCTTCATCCGCAGGGGTGAGCACTTCCGACTCGTCAATGTAATCCACACCCAAAGCTTCCAGGATCTGGGCTTCCACAAAATGGCCGATGCGGGCTTTGGCCATCACCGGGATGCTTACAGTTTCCATAATTTGCAAAATCAACTCCGGATCACTCATGCGCGCTACACCCCCGCTGGCACGGATATCGGCAGGCACGCGCTCCAGCGCCATAACTGCTACCGCTCCGGCATCTTCTGCAATGCGGGCATGTTCGGGCGTAACCACGTCCATGATCACGCCGCCTTTTAACATTTGCGCCAAGCCTTTCTTGACAGCAAAACTTGAAACTTGCTGTTCCATGCAACCTCCAAACTGAATGTTTTTCTATCCGGATTGTACCACCGCGCAGACTTGCTTAGCCGGCCTGTTCTACCAACGCGGCCACCAGTTCACGGTTAAATTCCGGTATGTCCGCCACCACGCGCCCCCAAACCAGGTTTCCGTCGCGGAAGGCAGGCTCATCTACCCAGGTAGCGCCAGCATTGACCAGGTCATCTTTGATGCCAAGCGAACCAATCGATTTGAAGCCGTCTACAATCCCGGCCGAAATGGCAACCAGCCCGCCGTGGCAAATGATCCCGATGATCTTGCCCTGGGCATGCACATCAGCGACCAACTTTTTCACCGCATCATAACGGCGCAGTTTATCCGGCGCCCAGCCACCCGGCAGCACCAACGCAAAAAGATCATCTGCCTTGATGGAATCTACCAGGGTATCCGGCTTGACTACCAGACCGTTTTTCCCAACAACGGGCTTCAGGTCTGTGGCAGCGGTTAAGATTGCCGCTCCTTCTTCCTGTAAGCGCATCATCACCACGTAATATTCCAGGTCTTCAACGCCTTCAGCAACCAAAAACGCAATTTTCTTTCCAGTCAGTTTCATTTTTTTCCTTTCAAAATTAAACAATATCTGCTATCAGTTTACACAATTCCACGCTTGAATTCCAGCGCCGGCAGAGGGTTTGACTGCTACCAAATCTCGGGATCACTTACCGTCATCCAGGTCTACGTAACGGGATTCCTCAAGCTGATCGGTCATCGTGCTTTGCGCTTCGAATGGTTTCGTCGTTCCGGTTAATTTCCGGGTTTCCTCCAATTCAGCTGCTGCCAGTTCAGCAGGTGTTGCCCGTACAGAATGGATGAATTTTTTGCAGGAAGGGCAAATCTCAAACCTGCCGATAAGTAAGTTCATACCCATGATGGAACGGTTGAATGGATGACCGCACTTTGGACACACTGCCCCACCATAAGGCGAGTTGTAGCTGCGCGTTTGCCCCAGTGCCAGGCTTTTCTTACCGGAAGTAAAATATTGGATCAGCATACTGAGCGCAAAAACACCCAACAACACGCCCAGTATGGGCAGTAAGGTGTTTTTCATCCCGCTTTGGGCTTGTTCCGCTGTCAGGAAATTCGCTGTAACTGCTTTGGTGGTATAGGTTTGCCCGTCGGTAGTTTTCACCTGCGCCGAGAGGCTGCGCAGACCTGAATCGTAATCCTCAGTGCTGAAACTGACGCGGAAAGGCGGGCTTTCCAGCGTTTCCAGGGCTTCCTCATCCATAAAAAAGGTGACGGAGGCAACCCTGGTTTCATCGCCTACCAAACTGAGCGTCAGCTTGCCCTGCAGATCCATGCCGTTCCCGTAACCAAAATCGCGGCGCAGTCTCACCTTGTATGGCTCCTCATCCTGAGCACTCACCGCCCCCACCGACAGGGTTATAAGCAGCACTGTCAGTATGCCTATCCGCAGTATTTTTTTCATGTTTTTCTTACCTCACTCATTTCCAGCGAGTCAGTATAGTTTCGCGCTGGAATACTTCCGCCCCTATGTAGATCATCACCACGACAGCAACTGCTACAGCAGCAATGCTGATCAGCATCATCGCTAAATTGACAACCACCAGTCCTGCCAATTGTGCCAGCATTACGCCCATCAGGGGAATGACAATCACTGTAGAAATTTGCTCGGCTACCCGCGGATCGTTCACCCGCGAGGAGACCAACAGGGCAAAATTGACCGAAATGATCGCCATTAGCGGCCCAAGCACCAGGATCGCCAGCAGCCAGGTGGGGTTGTTGATGTAGGCGCGCACACCAGGGCTGATCCCAAGAACAACCAACCCGACATTGAAAAGCCCAAAAGCCAGCCAGGAGGCCGCCACAGCAGGAATCACGGCTGCCAGGCATTTACCCGCCAGCAGTTCCGCGGTAGAGATGGGCGTTGCCAGCAGGGGTTCAAGGCTGCGGGTGGTCTTCTCGCCCACAATGCTGTAAGCCGCAATCGTGACCGGAATCACCACGGGCATAAGCATGAAAAAAATCAGGAATTGATTCACCAGGTAAGCCTGCATGCAGTCGTTAGCGCTCATGCCTTCACAGGCTTTTGCAAACCCTTGCGGCAGCCCGGTGGATTCAAAATCAGCCATTTCGGGGAGTGTGGAAGTGGTGGACCGCAGCATTACCAGCGGTAAAACAGTAAACAGTATGGGCAACAGCAGGGTGGTAAAGAGCACCATGCGGTTCTTGAAAACTTCGGCCCATTCCTTATTAATAATCGTATGGATGTGGTTCACTGTGCACCGCCTTCCTGGTC
>CAYVWM010000169.1:0-3178 GCA_964455505.1 uncultured Anaerolineaceae bacterium | reverse complement strand
GTAAAAATATTCTGCTGGCATCAAGCGCTCAGGATTACGCCCGCCAACTGACTGCGCTGGTGAGCGCCCCACCGGATCTTGACCATCTGGCGCAGGCTGCACGAGAGACCTACGACCGTTTCTACAGCCGGTCTGTAGCAGCCCAAATCTTAAGCCAGTCGCTGCAGCAGTATTGCTAAGCCACTCGCAACATATTCACGAAACTTTTAAAAAACACCAGACCTCAACTAAAGCTCAGAAAACATGGAAAATCCAACTAATAGCCACTATACAGAAACTTACTACAACGCAATCCATAATTGGTCGCAAAAATCCGCAGAAGTGATTGTTCCACTTCTTGTTGAACAGCTACATCCCTTTAGTGTGGTGGATGTGGGTTGCGGTGATGGCACCTGGTTAAGTGTCTTTTCGGATGCGGGTATTCCTTCAATTCTTGGATTGGACGGCCCCTATGTTCTGGATGGTGGTTTAAGAATACCCGAGCAAAATTTCATTCCCTGTGATCTGGCAAATCCCCCTAAACTGAATCAGCATTTTGATCTTGCAGTATGCCTTGAAGTGGCAGAACATCTCCCGCCTTCTGCTGCTGACACACTCGTACAATTTCTGACGGAGCTATCCGATTATGTCCTTTTCTCAGCTGCAATCCCCTTGCAGTCAGGGGAATCCCACATAAACTGCCAATGGCAGGATTACTGGCGTAATAAGTTCTTAAATGCAGGTTTTCAGGCAATCACAACGCTCCGCAATCGCATATGGCAGGAAATCGAAATACCCTACTTTTACAAACAAAATATTGCGCTTTATGTAAATTCATCCGTCCTTGAGCATCATGAAGGCCTTTCTAAGGAATTGGAACAAAGCCAAGCTGCACCTTTTTCTGTCATTCACCCGGAATATTATCTGGAAATCATGCAATATCTTGCAGAGGCCAAACAGGAACGCACATTTGGTCAATCGCTTCGCTATCATACTCAGCGCCGGCTGCGTTCCATACTAAAAAAAATGGGGTTTAAGTAATGCAATCAAGTTCCCCAATGCAGCAAACCACCCCGCTGGTCAGCGTGGTCATTCCCGTTTTTAACGCTCAGGCCTACATTGCTGAGGCAGTCGAAAGCATTCTGGCACAGACCTACACCCACTTTGAACTTATCCTGATTGATGACGCCTCAACGGACGGAACCCTGGAAATCCTGCAGCGTTACGCAGCCCAAGATGCGCGCATCCGGCTGCTGATTAACGAGCGCAATCTCAACATTACCCCCACCCTCAACCGCGGCCTGCAGGAAGCCCGGGGCGAGCTCATCGCCCGCATGGACGCCGACGACATCAGCCTGCCCGATCGGCTCGAAAAACAGGTGGCATTCCTGCAGTCCCATCCGGAAATTGGACTGATTAGCGGCAGAGCGCTGGCAATCGATGCAAAAGGAGAGGTCATTCCGGACGAGTTCAGCCTGATCAGGGAGCCGGGCGTGATTAGATGGCTGCTGCACTTTACCTGCCCCATTACCCACCCGGCAGTGATGGGCAGACTTGACCTGTTTCTGCAGGCAGGAGGCTATGACCCCGAAATCCCCTTTGCAGAGGACTACGCGCTCTGGCAAAAAATGAGCACCTTTACAAACCTTTCCAACCTTGAGGATTTCTTGATCAAGAAGAGGGCGCACAATCAATCTATCGGCGTTACCCGCAGGGAAACCATGATGCACAGCCACATGCTCGTTCAGCAGCGTGCCATCTCCGTCCTGCTGAATCGCCCGGTGGACCTGGAGGAGATCCGCGGTTTGCGCAACCTTTCCAAAAGCGTACCCCCCAAAGACTCCATTGCCCTGATCAAGCGCTGCCATGCCGCCTTTTTGGCCCAAAATACGCTGACCCCGCGCGAAAAGCGCCTGGTCGCGCGCGATTGCGCCTTCCGCATCTACCGCATAGCCAACTTTAACCGCCGCGATAAAGCCTTCTGGGGCGATCTGGCGCTTAGTTTTATAAAGAATCCGGCCTTGCTGGGGCGCGTTGGCAAAGCGCTCGGGCGCAGACTGCAGGGTAAATCCCAATCAGTAGAGGGCGAAAGATGACCAGAAGCCAACCGCTGGCATGGGGCAGCCCGGAAAACCTGAGCCCTAAGGCGCTCTTGGGTGAATTCTTGCAGGATATCCCGCGTGAATGGCGCACAAATTACCGCTACCAGGGCGTCCCGGCGCTGATGCGCTGCCTTTGGGGCACCCAGCGCCTGCTGCACAAAAGCCCGCCCCAAGCTTCTTCGGATGTGCAGCTGGATTGCGTCAGCTTCTCAGTGATTCCAGAGATCGCCCGGCTGTGGATCCACTTTCTCAATCAGGCGATCGCAGCGGTACCCCACAGGGTCTGCTTGGGCGAGAGTTCCGGGAATGCAGCTGTGCTGCAAAACGACGGGGCTGCTGTGCTGCCGCTGTTCAACTTTAACCACGGCATCAAGCTGGATCTGTTTATGAACCGGGTGTGCAGTGCCCCGTATGTACTGATATGCGACGACGATATTTTCTGGACGGACGACGCCCCCCTGCAGTGGGCGCTTGCGCGTTTTGCCGAACAGCCTAAATTGGCGGTGGTTTCCCTGCATCCGCGCCCGCACAAGATCCCCCAGCTGCGCCAGGTAGTACCGGAAGCAATGGGTTCCTACTGCCTGGTGGTCCGGCGAGATATCTGGCTGCGCGAGCAGCTTTCTTTCAAATACTACAAACCCGCTGATTGGAAAACCATCGGCAACTATTTTGATACAGCAGATTACGCCAACCTGAAACTGATCGAAAGGGGCTACACAGTGGAATATGCCCCCGAGCACCTGCGGGAACACCTGGTCACCTTCTACGGCACCAGCATGTGGGGCATCAAGATCCTTGCCAGCCGGGGCGCCATCGAACAGGCAGTCAACCCCAATCGGCCGGATGAACACAAGAAAGCCTACCGCACCGCACTGGCGCTGCTGGGATTCCAGGAATTGCTGGCAAATTTGCCGGGCAAGCAAACAGCCCGCATCCCTGCCGACTATCTGCAAAAAGCCCTGGAAACAGCCCGCACGCATCTGGACGACAGCACACGCCAGGCAGTTGAAGCGGATATACAGGGTAAACTTAACCGCATGAGAAATGTGATGGCTGGCGCTGACCAGACAAAAAGCGCAAACCCAGAGGAATAAGCA
>CAYVWM010000168.1:0-3242 GCA_964455505.1 uncultured Anaerolineaceae bacterium | reverse complement strand
GGCGGTTATCTGCCCACCTGGTTTGCTTTTAGGTTAGCCGTGAACGCGATGGATACCCAAGCCTATTCCATGTCATTGTGGATGGTGACTATAAGCGCTGTCGTGGCGCTGCTCCCGATGTTATTTGTGGCAAGACGTGCATCCAATCAGTTCAGTCGTTCGGTTTTTGCGCCTTTGAGTTTTATTCGTAAGAATCCAGGTAAGTTTGAAAAACTTATTCTGCCAAACCTGATAACTTCGATTGGAGCAGGTTTGATCATGCCCTTTATGAACGTCTTCTTTCGGACGGTGCACAATCAGAGCGACACCTCGATTGGAGCTATTTTTGCCTGGGGCAGCCTGGCAATGGGGCTTGGATTGGTGATCGCGCCTGCTCTGGCGGAGCGATTTGGCAAAATCCAGGTGGTAGTTGGCACCCAGGGACTTTCTGTGCCCTTTTTAGTGATGTTAGGATTTGCCCCATGGATGGGTGTTGTTTTGGTTGCTTATTATGCCCGCACAATGTTGATGAATATGAGCTCTCCGATTTATTCGACTTACGTGATGGAACAGGTGGACCCGGAATCACGGGGAATGTTGGCAAGTCTATCCAGCATGGCCTGGAACTTTGGCTGGGCGCTAAGCCCGACCATCAGCGGCTATTTGCAGGTTAGGTATGGTTTTGGTCCGCCATTCATATTAACGATAGTATTGTATAGCATTGCGATTGCAATGTACTACATCTGGTTTTTAAGACCGAAAGAGAAAGCGGTAAGAGCAGAAAGCCCTATCGGGTGATCCAGGTATACTCTTCGGAACTTGGACCTACAAGCACCTGCTGACCGTCTTTTTCTAATAAGCCAGCATAATTTCCGGGCCGGGCAATTGCTTTCCAACCGTCAAGAATGAAGGGCAAGGGACCTTCGGCGGGAATCCATTCGCCGTTGTACTTGCGTGTAAGATGAAGATGCGTACCGGTAGAAACCCCACCTTCACAAGAAGGGTGACCGACGGGATCATTTTGGTTTAAGCGGGTGCCTACCCCTACCCGTCCTTCGGGGGTGAGGTGCATATAAAGCAAGACCCAACCGGTTCCTTCGTTGCCATCACCATCCAGATCTACCGCAACGGCACCGCGGTGGCTACGAACGACCAGCCCAGGAGCGGAGGCGACTGCCCAGTTTGGTGAAGTGATGCAACCCGGGAGATCATCCAAGGGAGCAAAATCGAGCGCGCCGCGGGGCGTGCCGTATTGCCAGGTGATGTGGGGACCAGATGTGAGCGCCCAGGTTTCTCCGATAGGAATGGGCAAACTCAGGGTGGGTTGGTTTATCCCTGCAGGCATTAACGTGCCAGTTGCGACTGCCCTTGCCCAGGGATCGCCAAACATACTGGAATGGAACGTGAGGAATCCGTCGGACCCATAAAGTCTGTCATAAAAATTGCCGGCATCATACAACCCTGCGAAGAGATATTGCACGGCAACGCTGCCCACGTTGAGCTGCGGGGCAATATTTGCGGTGTGCTTGTCACGAAAAGTCAGGGTTTGCACAGTACCTTCGCGCCATCCGTAAAATCCACGGCTTAACTCCCTGGCAGCAACCTGTAACTCTTCGTAAAGACCTTCGACACCAATTGCTTCGTAATTCAAAGGTGATTCGTCGTCAGCGGCATTGGCGGGATGACCATAAAGCCAGTTGGATTGGTATTCCAACAATGAAAGCAACAAGCGCGGGTTGGTGGAGGTTTCAACGGCAACCAATTCGATGATTTCCGGACCGCTATACCAACCATCATAAAGATATTCCCTGTAATCTTTCAGGAAGCCGCCGGCATTTTGGGCGTAAGCAATAATGTCTGAAGAAGATGAATCAGGACCGTAGATGATGGCATTATCCGGCAAGGCAAGTCGATTATAAGGGGAAGAGAAGGACGGCGTGGGCAAGCCCAGAGGCGTGTTGACCGGCAGGATCGCATTGGGGTCCAGCCCTTCTGCGCCTTGGATTTGAGAGGAGTTCACCCGGAAACGACGGCTGATACTAACCAGGCGGTCACCCGATTGCGTGCAATAGAGTTGTTTACCCGGCTCAACCGCCATCTGACAGACAGTTACGGGTGTTGGCGGTACTGGCAGAAAAGTTTCAATGGGTTGAGGGGTGGGGCGATCTTCTTCAAATGCCTGGGTAGGCAACAGTGTTTGGATGGGTTGAACAAGTTCCAGGGGAGGTGTAGCAAACGATTCTGCCAATTGTGTTTGTTGAAAATACAGGTAAGCAGCAGTGGCGGCAATGTTTTCCCTGGGAAAGTTACAGGACGATAGAATCAATAAAAAGGCTGCAGACAAGACAATCAGCAGCTTTGCAACCTTGATTTGGCGGGTTTTTGACGGACTATTTTTCCGGGTTGATGCGGAATTCATAGATCCCCTGATCATACTGCCATTCGTGGGAACAACCCGGGCAGATTTGGGTCTGTTTCACCTCAGGTAAGGGGTGGGAGCAAACAGGACAGGCAAAAAAGCTGCCTGGCGCGGGCTTTTCGGAAGCTCCAACGCTTCGGTTTAGGGTGAATATGCTGGGAGTATAACCCTTGAACAGCTTATTATCCTGCAAACTCGCGTCCCACTTGACCAGACGGTCGTGTTCGACATGATTTTTAAACCAATCAGCGCGGAAGAAAGAAACACCCAAGCTGTTTTCGTACTTAAAGCCACTTTCCTCAAGAGTTTTAACGATGGTCCTGGGATGGAAGTTGTAATTTAGTTCAACAAATTCAACCTGTTCAGGTGAAAAAGGATTCCAGGATTGTCTTTGCATCAGCCAACGAAGAATCGATTTGACGTTGCGCTTGTTGGCAAACTCAAGCAAAAACAGGCTGTCTTCCGCCATTACACGGCGGATCGATTTTAAGGTTAAAGGTGCGTCAGCCATGTGGTGCAAGGTGCGGATCATGGTTGCGCCGTCGAAAAGACCGCTTACAAAGGGCAGCTTGTAAATGTCAGCGGCGACGTAGATAAAATTATCGCCATCACCAAGTCGATTGCGGGCTTGCAGGAGCTGAGTGCGGGAATAGTCCAGCAGGACAATCCGCTCCCAGTTTTGGTAGCGCCGGGTCAACCTGCCAGCGCCTGCGCCTAATTCGAGAAGCAAACGACCACCCTGATTGAACAACCTGTCGATTGCCACCGTTTCGACCGCGTCTTCATAACGACGGTTGGCACCATCCCAAAATCCGGACTGGTAATCCGAGCCCTCATAGCAACA
>CAYVWM010000167.1:2534-3275 GCA_964455505.1 uncultured Anaerolineaceae bacterium | reverse complement strand
TGGCAGGGCAAGGCAGCTGGCTGAAAGGCTGGGCGCCGGGCTGGGGGCATCGAGGGCGGTGGTGGATTTGGGTTGGCTGCCTTACGGACACCAGGTCGGGCAGACCGGCATCAGCGTTGCGCCAAAGGTCTACCTGGCTTTGGGCGTTTCGGGGGCGGTCCAGCACCTGGCGGGGGTTTCGGCGGATACTTTCCTGATTGCTGTGAACCGCGACGCTCAGGCACCGATCTTTTCTCGGGCTGATTTGGGCGTGGTGGGGGATTGCGGCGATGTGCTGGAGGCTTTGCTGCAAGCGCTGGGGGAATAGAACTATTTTTTCCGATAGGCATTTCTTATTACACTGCGGCAGAGTGAGCGGTTTGCTGTTGGTGACTTAAGCAGTCCTGCCAGGGATTGCACAGTCCGGGCATGCAGGAGGGGTTAACAGGCAAAAAAAACCGCCCGGGGGTTATCCGGGCGGCAGGGTTTGCATAAAAGTGAAGGCTTAATCTTCTTCCTTCATTTCACGCTGGCGGCTTTCGATGATTTCCTGCGTAAGGTGGGTAGGAACCAGGTCGTAGTGGTCAAATTCCATAGAGAACTGACCGCGTCCCCCGGTCATGGAGCGCAAATTGGTAGTGTAGCGCATCATTTCCGCAAGGGGAACGGTGGCGGTGACCACAGAGCGGCCTTTATCGGTGTCCATACCCTGCACGCGGGCGCGACGGGTGTTGATGTCGCCCAGGATGTCGCCCATGTTGG
>CAYVWM010000167.1:1495-2449 GCA_964455505.1 uncultured Anaerolineaceae bacterium | reverse complement strand
CGGCAATTTCAAAGGCGATTGGTTTGGAGTCGACCGGGTGTTCCTTGCCATCAAAGACGGAAACACCCACGTTGTGCACAGGGTAGCCGGCAACCACGCCGTCTTTCATGACGGCACGGATGCCTTTTTCGATTGGAGCCATGTAGTTGTTGGAAATGGCGCCGCCAAAGACATCGTTTGAGAAGGTGAAATCTTCATCCTGGATGGGGAACACTTTCAGATGGACTTCGCCAAACTGCCCGGAACCGCCGGTTTGTTTCTTGTGGCGGTACATGGCGCTGGCTTCCTTGGTGATGTGTTCCTCGTAGGGCACCTTGGGTTCCAGGGTGTTGATGCTGAGTGCGAACTTGGTTTCCGCACGGCGCAGGGCTACATCGATGTGCTGGTCGCCCATACCAAACAGCAAGGTCTGGCGGGTAGCGGCTTCCATGTGCCAGGTGAGGGTCATATCTTCTTCGCACAGGCGGGTGAGCGTCTGGCTGAGTTTGGCAGCATCGGATTGGGTCTTCGGGCTGATGGCAACCCGGTAAAGCGCATTGGGATACTTGGGGGCAGGCAGCACCAGGTTATGTTCCTTGGTGGTCAGTGTATCGCCGGTGGTGGTTACATTCAGTTTGGCAACAGTGCCGATGTCGCCGCTGTGGATGACGCTGACAGAGTGGTTTTCTTTGCCGTAGGGCACTTGCATACCAGCCAGGCGTTCTTCTTCACCTTTGACAGAGTTCCACACGCGCGTGTCGGAGGTCATTACGCCGGAATAGACGCGGAAAAAAGTCTGGCGTCCCACGAAGGGGTCTGCGGTTGTTTTCCAAACATAGGCTGCCAGCGGACCGGAGTCGGAGGCTGCCAGGGTGACTTCACCCTTAGGCGATTGGGCAACCACGCCAGCTTTCTCTATTGGGGAAGGCGCCAGGGCTACCAGGGCATCCAGCAGCGGACCGACGCCGATCATGT
>CAYVWM010000167.1:0-1431 GCA_964455505.1 uncultured Anaerolineaceae bacterium | reverse complement strand
GGGATTACATTGCTGTTCTGGATGGCTTTGCGCAATCCCTGGAGGGTTTCTTCAGGGGTCAGGTCGCCATTTTCAAAGTATTTTTCCAGAAGGGCATCTTCACCTTCGGCTGCGGCTTCGATTAATTTCAGGCGGGCATCTTCCACTTCCGCTTCGTACTCAGCAGGAATTTCCACTGCGGTTTTACCTTCTGCGGGGTAGGCTTTTTTGCTTACCAGGTCAATGACACCCTTGAAGTCGGCTTTTTCGCCCCAGGGGAGCTGCATGGGGATCAGGCGGTATTCGGTCTGTTCCTGTACGGAGGCCATCGCCTTGGCAAAATTGGCGTTTTCACGGTCCATTTTGTTGATGACCATCAGCATGGGCAGGTTGAGGTCGGCGGCGTATTGCATGGCTACTTCCGTGCCGACTTCCATCCCGCCGACCGAGTCCACCATGATGAGGGCGGAGTCTGCCACACGCATTGCCGAGACCACTTCACCGACAAAATCGGTGTAGCCTGGCGTGTCCAGCAGGTTCAGTTTGAGGTCTTTATAGATGACGGGGATTACGGAAGTGAACAGGGAAATACCGCGGCGCTGTTCTTCTTCGTCGAAGTCCGATGTGGTGGTGCCATCTTCAATTTTTCCCAATCGTGTGGTTGCGCCTGTGAAATACAGGAATGCTTCGGTCAACATGGTTTTGCCTGAATTGCTGTGAGAAGCCAGAACGATGTTGCGAACCGATGATGTCGAAAATTCTTTCATTTAATTAACCTTCCTTATTTTCCTGCCTGGAGCCTGGCGCCGGGCGAGGGTGATGTAGTCGCTGGCAAGTTCTGAAATAATGCCAAAACTGAATTATATCAAAAAACAACCGCAAAAACCGGAATTTAACGAAATCAGACCGTTAAATTTTCAGTTTCTCCAAAAAAGAAAGCCAGCGGGATGTGCAGGCGCTGCGCCCAGTAGCGTTCGTGGTGGCTTTCGCCTTCAAAAACCAGGCTCTTCATGTGGATGTCCTGCAGGTAGCCTTTACTCTGCACGAGCGCATCCATCTTTTGCTGCCAGGGGGCATACTCACGGTCCAGACCTTCGGTGCCATAATCAAAATAGAGGCGGTGGCTGCCGGCTGCGGGCAGGTTATCTGCACAGTACTGCAGCATGGCATCGCCGACGATCGGCCAGTGGGTGGAAAGGCAGCCCGCATTGCCGAAGGCCTGCGGGTATTCGCACAGGGCATAGAGCGAGATCAGCCCGCCCATGCTGGAGCCCATGACCGCCGTATCGGCTGCGGACGTGCGGGTGCGGTAGGTCTGGTCGATAAAGGGCTTGACCACGTTAATCATCCATTCAAGGTAGCGGTCGGAAACCATTCTGCCCAGGTGGATGTGTTTTTCAGTCAGGAAGGTATCCAGGTATTCGCGGGCTTGGGGGCCGCGGAAAGGTTTTT
>CAYVWM010000166.1:0-3358 GCA_964455505.1 uncultured Anaerolineaceae bacterium | reverse complement strand
CTAGCATCCCCGCCCGCACCAAGTGCGTTCCTTGGTGTAGTGTTGCGCCTGCTGTAAGCGTGCACAGCAAGCACCCTGGAAAGAGTAGCGAAGTGGGACGGAACAGTGCGAGGATTTTGACCTTTGTTCTCGCCGGTCTCCGGACCGTGCGAGGATTGTGACCGTAGGTCTCCAAAGTAGTCGGCAGTCGATAGTCGACAGTCGATAGTACAGCAGTCTGGTAGTCTGGGGGAGTCGTTTAGTCAGATAGTCAGTTAGTCGGTTAGTCTTTTAGTCGGTTAGTCTTTTAGTCATTAGTTTCTGTTCTCGCCGGTTTGCGCTTGCCGTAGGCGTGCAGTGCGTAGCCTCCCCGTGGGACTGCGGAGCGTCCTGGTTGCCGTAGGCATGCAGAGCAAAGGAGAGCAAGCATCCCCGCCCGCACCAAGTGCTTTCCTTGGTGTAGGTGCCATGCGAGGGTTCACCAATCATAGATTGTTTTAGTCCCTGGTTAGTACCAATGGTCAACAGTTACTTGCGTTGCACCCCTACAGCAGGCGTACGGACGCTCCACCCCCTCATGCCCCGATCTCCGGTAGTTTGCGGGCGTTCTCGCGCAGCCACTTGCGCGCCTGCTGGTAGCCCGGCAATATCCGCCCCACTTCCGCCCAAAACTGGGCCGAATGGTTGTGCACGCGGGTATGCACCAGTTCGTGCACCACCACGTATTCCACGCAGGCCGCTGGGGTGAGCGCCAGCCGGTACGAAAAGTTGAGCGATCCCCTGCCGCTGCACGAGCCCCAGCGCGTCTTTGCGCTGGTGATGCGCACGCCGGCTAACGTAAACCCCTCTCTTGGGGCATAGCGGTCGATATACCCCTGCACCAGCTTCCTGGCTTGTTCCCGGTAGAACTTGCGCAGCAGTTTGGCACCCTGAGCCTTTCTATTCCGCTGCAGTAAAAAACCCTTTTCGGGTGTAAAAACGAGCCCGCCCGGCGCCTTCTCGACCAAATGCAGGGGGTAGGCCCGGCCCAGGTACCAGATGGGTTCGCCTTCTGCAAAGCGGTATGCTGTTTGGGGTGCCTCGCTGTGCATTTTTCGGCGCGCCCGGTCGATCCAGCCGGCCTTATCCTCCAGAAATGCGGCAATTTGCGCCTGGCTGGTGCGCAAGGGCGCCCGGACAACCACCTTGCCGCCAGGCAGTACGCTGATCTGCAGCGATTTTCTGCGGCTGTAAACGATCTCATCGGCCAGTTGATGGGTGCTTTTCATACCGCCTGATTATAGCCCTCCCCCCTACTCCTTGCGCAGGGGCTTGACCTCCAGCGGGGCGTCGTCATCGGGCAGGGGCTCCATCTCCCAGGCGGTATCGGGCAGGCCGCCGCCGTTCACCTCGCTGGGCTGGATGCGCTCAAGCCCGCCGTTTCCCTCAGCCAGCGGGCGCAGCACCAGGTCCGTCTCGGGCGCTTCCTCCCCAACCTCAATTTCCCCCTGTTCGGCCTCAAGCGACAGGCTGCCTTCCAGCCGGATCAGTTCCTGGTAAAAGGCGACCATCCGGGCAGCATTAACAAAAGACAGGCGTTCGTTGACCGCGTGCATGGTCTCGCTCTCCGCATGGGTCAGAAACACCGGGCTGAAGCGGAAGGCGTTCTGGCAGATGGGGGCGTAGTGGCGCGCATCCGTGGCGCCGAGCATCATGGTGGGCACCACCGCCGTTCCGGGGAAGCAGGCCTGCACCAATTCAGAAAGATACGCAAAATGGGGCGAGTCCACATCCGCCACCGGCGTGGGGTTCCAGGCGTGGTCGTTCTCGATCACATCGCCGTGCACCGGCAGCACCGAGATCACCGCGTCCCCCACCAGGCCGTTCACCCGTTCATACACCGAGCGCACCGTTTCGCCGGGCATGATGCGGAAATTGACCAGCGCTTCGGCTTCGGGCGGCAGCACGTTTTCGGCCGTGCCGGCTTTGATCAGCGTGGGGGCGGTGGTGGTGCGGCTGAGTGCGTTGGTGTTGGGTTTGGATGCCAGCCGGCGTTTGACGGCACCGCCAAACAGCCAGGGGTTGGCATAGCGCATGCGCTCGCCAAAGGGCAGGGCTTTGCCCAGGTAGCGCATGATGAATTGGGCTACGTCGGTCACCTGCGGGAAGGGGTTGCTCTCCAGGGCGGCCACTGCCAGGCCCAGCGCACCAATGGCGGTGCGGGTAGGGGGCGTGGCGGAGTGTCCGCCGGCCACTTTGGCCTTCAGTTTAAGGCTCAGGTAGCCCTTTTCGGAGATGCCGATCTGGGCGATGGGCGTTTCTATCCCAAAGCGGTCGCCCGGGCCCACCGTTCCGCCCTCGTCCAGCAGGAAAGCCAACTTCACGCCGCGGGATTGGAGCGTCTCCACGATGGATTTAGCGCCTTCCAGCCCCGAGACTTCCTCATCATCCCCAAAGCACAGGTAGATGGTGCGCAGCGGTTGGTAGCCGGACTTGATCAGGTTGTTGACCGCTTCGAGTTGGCCGATGAGCGTGCCCTTGCAGTCCAGCGTGCCGCGCCCCCACACGAAGCCGTCCGCAGTTTCGCCGCTGAAGGGCGGGTGGGTCCAGCCGGAGTCGGGGGATTCGTTGGCGGGAACCACGTCCTGGTGGGCGGCAAAGGCCACCGGGTTTAGCGCGGGGTTTTGCCCCGGCCAGGTGAACAGCAGGGCGTGGCGGTTGATCGTTTCAGCGCTCAGGCGTTCGAAAACCTGCGGGTAGAGCGTGCGCAGCAGGTCGTGCAGGCCATTAAAGGGCGCCGGATCGGTCTTTTCGGGGTCGGTGTTGGCAATGGTGCGGTGCTGGACCGCCAGGCCGATGCGTTCGGCGATCGCCTCGCCATCCAGGTTGGCGAGGTCCAGCGGGGCGGGGGTTTCGGTTTCGATTGCAAAGCCGGAAGTGCGCACCAGCACGATGATGATCAGAATCAGGGCGATGGCAGCCGCGGCGATGGGGATGGTGAGCAGTGGATTCATGGTGCCTCCAGGTATTGTTCAGCAGAATGTGCGGCGCTCCGGTGAGCAAGGATCGCAGCGGGCGCCGGTCTTAGTGCGATTCTACCCGATTTTTTGATCGGGTCGGTTTATACCAATTCTAAACCCACTTGGTGCGCAGGGGTGCCATAATGGCGCAGACAAGCAAAACGGAATGCACTTTCTCTTTCTCCTCCTTTGAAACGGATTGGAAGGGCCGGCCCAGGGAACACCAGGCCGGCTTTTCCCGTTTGTTGTGGGAGTGTGGGGGCGGGCTGTAGTTGGTTAGTCGAATAGTCCCTTGCTGTGCATGCCTTCGGCAGACTGCTGGGCTGGGGCCTGGATGGGCGGGCTGGGCTGCTCTGCGCGCTCGACTGGCTGCCCCGCAG
>CAYVWM010000165.1:0-3451 GCA_964455505.1 uncultured Anaerolineaceae bacterium | reverse complement strand
AAACCCGGCCTACATCGTGGGATTGCGACCAACCGCCATCATCGTGAGGGCCAACATAAACAAAGGCCACATTGTAATAATCATCCATTGGGGCTGGGATTTGATAGCTACCTACCGTGTCTGCAGAGCCGCAAGCAGAAAGAACCATCGTAAGGATCATAAACGCACTTAACAACCAAACATATTTTTTACTCATCTTTTCTCCTTTTTGAAAATTTCCAATAAAAAACTGATGGGGTTGGGCTGATCTACTGTACTTTTCTCTCCTTTCAACGAAAAAGCGATCAAATGCTGCCTTTTTATTTTACTGCAAACCCAAAGGATGTGTGAAAAAACCACCCAACTCTTGTTTATTCTTACAGGAGCAGCCAATTGTTCCCCCTAAAGAAAGTAATGAACGATTTCGTTTCACGTAAAATGTATTTTAAAGTCGCAAAAACAGGTTTTGTGATAAGAAGATCTTGCCAGAAACCAAGTAGTTAATTAAGTCATTTTTGCCACTGGCCCGTCGTGGCAGACCAGAAAACCTGGGCTAATCCCCAGAGCCAGGCAGATTTCCTCTGGCAACTCGCAGGAACCGCATAAGCCCACCCCACAGCGAATCAGCGCTTCGAAAGAAAGCTGGGCCGGCACTTCAAATTGCTGACACAATTTTCCAATAGCCAGCAGCATACCCGTGGGACCGCAAGCATATACCGCAGTGGGTTTCCGCATTTCCAGGCTTTGCTTCAGCGGCGAGGTTACTAATCCCTGTTCCCCTGCGCTGCCGTCTTCCGTAGCAATAAAAACCTCACAGCCTATCTGTCTGAACTTGTCCAGCATGAGAAGGTCCGCAGCGGTTTTTGCACCCACACAAACCCTGACCCGGTGGCCTTGTTGCCGAGCTTGTTTTGCCAAGAAAAGTAAGGGCGCCGCCCCATATCCACCCCCAACCAGCACATGATCCGTTCCAGAGAGTTCAAAGCCATTCCCTAAAGGTCCGCGTATCCAAATGCGGTCCCCAATCTTGAGTGCGTTGAGCGCATGGCTGACTGGGCCGACGTCGCAAATGGTTAACGAAAGCGGGTCGTTTCCGCTGATGCTGAAGGGCTTTTCACCTACTTGCGGCAGCCATGCCATCACGAACTGACCCGGACTGGAAGGCAAACCCGCACCCATGGTCAATGTTCTGGTATGTGCATTCTCTTCCAGAATTTTTTCCACAATAAAAACTGAAAAAAGGCCATTCCTGCTCATTGCTGCAGCGCCTTCCCGCGGAATTCTGAGACTGTTTGATAACCCTCTTGTTGCATAAATTCGAACAACTCTGCGCTAATCCGCGCAAACACGGCTGGTCCATCCTGCCAGACGGCAGAACCAACACCCACCAGGGTTGCACCTGCCATCAGCATTTCCGCTGCATCCAGGCCGCTGCTCACCCCGCCGGTACCGATGATGGGCACAGACACTCTCGAAGCAATTTCGGCTACGCAGCGCAATGCGATCGGCTTTAATAAAGGTCCGGAGAGCCCCCCGGTGCGATTTCTGAGAATGGGTTTGCCGGCAAAAGCATCAATGATCATGCCCGGCATGGTATTGACCGCAGTGATGGCATCGGCACCTTCTGCTACTACAGCCGCCGCTATCTCAGCAATATTTGGCACATTCGGGGATAGTTTGACGCTGATGGGTTGTTGAACAGCCTGGCGGACTGCGCGCGTAACGGCTGCGGCGCTTGCGCTGCTTCCTGAAAAGGGCGTGCCAAACTCGCTGGCGACATTGGGGCAGGAAATATTGACTTCAATCAGGTCCGGTTCTGCTTCTGCAACCAAACGGGCAACTTCGCCAAAGGCTGCGACAGTTGGGGCAAAGATGCTGGCAAAAAGCAGTACGCCCAGGCTCTTCAGCCTTAACCTGGTTTCCTGTAAAACTTTGATTTCTTCGCGTACACCCGGGTTGGTCAGACCGATGGCATTGATAACCCCGCCATCCCATGCCAGGGCTACCGGGTTTTCATGCCCGGCGCGCGCTTCGGGACCGCAGCTTTTAGATGTGATCGCACCGGCGCCTTCACGGGCGCAGCGCGCCATCAGGCTGGGGCTGGTACCCAACACGCCGGAGGCGAGAACCAGTGGATTGTGCAGGTGAATCCCTAAAAAGTTGCAGACGAGTTCTGGTTGGTGCATTACGATCCGGCGAGGTATTCATGGACTAATTGGAAAGTAGACTTTTCAATTTTGCCTGCTTCCAACAATCGGAAGAGGATATCCGGCATGGTCAAGACGGGATGCACAATGATTCCCTTTTCCTCCAAGGCTTTCTTACCGCCTTGTTGCCGGTCTACCAAAACAACGGCATGTTCTACTCTCAACCCGGCTTCAGTAAGGGTTTCTGCTGCAGTAAGAATACTGCCCCCGCTGGTGATGACATCCTCGAGTAATACCGTTCTTTGTCCGTTTTCGAAAACACCTTCGATCATCTGCCCGGTACCATGTGCTTTGGCTTCTTTACGCGGATAAATCATCGGCTGCCGCAGCTTGGAAGCAGCGACTGCCGCGATCGGCAGGGCTGCATAAGGCACACCAGCCAGAAGGTCGTACTCCAGACTGATAAGTTGGTCAATATAGGCTTCTACGGCCATGTCCAGCACGTCCGGAAAGGATACCAGCCTGCGCAAATCCAGGTATACAGGTGATTTTTTGCCGGAAGCGAGGGTAAATTCGCCAAATTTTACACAACCGGTGTCAAAGAGGCCATTGACAAGCGCCTCATAGGGGTCAAAAACCATCGGCACGACTTCCGTACGGATTACGTTGATTTTCTCTCTGAAGTCTAATGCAGCCTGGCGGGGATTTTCTGCTTCAATAACGCTGCGAGATACCGGAATGATCACACCCAGCTTATCTGCCCGCAATCCAGCTTCCAAAGCCAGTTTTAAATTGCCTCCTTGTGCACCGATGCCAGGCGCGAGGAACCAGGTTTCAGGGCAGATCGCCCGGATACGTTTCAACGCTTCGGGTTGGGTTGCCCCGATCACCAGACCAATCTGATCCGGCGCGCCCCAACTTTGTGCAATTTGGGCAACTGTCTCAAAAAGAGGCGGGATGCCATGGCCTTGCACTTCTGCAGCACTGGGGTTTGAGGTTTGGCAGAGCACAAACACAGTTTTGTCCGGATCCTTGATGAAGGGTTTGATGCTGTCCTGTCCGAGATAAGGGCTGAGGGTGACAGCATCAGCGTGATATTGGGTGTAAACAGCTTGCGCATAGGCTTCGGCTGTGGATCCAATATCCCCCCGCTTGGCGTCCAGTAAAACCGGGATGTTTTCTGGGATAACGGCAATAATATCTTGCAATGCGCGCAAACCTGCTGGGCCAAATTGCTCAAAAAAAGCGCTGTTGGGTTTGTAACAGCAAACCAAGTCCGCGGTTTTTTCAATTAAGGCTTTGCCCCAATCCGTTAGTCGGGTATA
>CAYVWM010000164.1:0-3524 GCA_964455505.1 uncultured Anaerolineaceae bacterium | reverse complement strand
AGGGCTGCATTCCAATATCTGCAGCCTATCAACCTACACAGGCTCACCAAATTCATTTTTGGCATACTTATTGCAGATAAGGATTAAAGGTATACTTACATGAATATAGCAAAAACGCTCGAGCCGTTCATTCGGACTAAACGCATGGATGCATTTGAAACCAAAGCTGCGCCTGCCAAATCGCGAATCTGGCGTTTTCTTTTTGTCGTCATCGTACTTGGTTTGGCCGTAAACCTGCTGCTGCCCCAGATTTCCGACCTGCGGGAATCCTGGGCTGTCGTTCAGCACCTCACCTGGTGGGCGGTGGGTTTGGCTGTGCTGGCAGAAGTCTTTGCTTACCTGGCTTTAGGTTACTGCCTTCACGCCATCGTTGCCCTCCACAAACGCAAACTCTCCATCCCCAAAGGCGCGCTGATTTCCCTGGCTGCCATGAGCACCGGGCTGGTTGCGGGCGGCTGGTTCGCCATCGCAGGGTCCACCATTGGTTCCGTCAAACGCCACACCGAAGACGGCAACACAGCCACCATGGCGGGGCTGCTGCCTTCCATGCTGGTGAACCTTTCCATCGAGATCATTGCGGTCGGCGGGATGGTTTACCTTCTGCTGCTGGACAAACTCACCCAGAGCCAACTGATCCAGTACCTGGTCTTTATCCTGCTGCTCACCTTGATCACCTTTGGATCCCTGGTTGCCCTGTACTTTCCCAAAGCCGCTTACCGCGCAGTCAACTGGGTGCTGTGGAAGTGGGCCAGGCTGCGCAAAAAACCCTACGATCCGCGCAGCACCCACCGCATGGTCAACGATTTCATCATGTCGTGGAAAGCGCTTGCTAAAGGCCGCTGGCCCAAACCTTTTTTGGGTGCTTTCTGCTACGTCCTTTTTGACATGCTGACCCTGTACTTTCTCTTCATTGCAGCCGGGCACAGTGTGAATCTCGGCGTGATTCTTGCGGGCTACGGCTTGCCCTTCCTAATAAGCAAGATTGCCTTCATTTTCCCCGGCGGATTGGGTGTTATCGAAACATCCATGGCTGCGATATTCAGTACCCTGGGTGTTCCCAGCGAGGTCAGCGTGGTCGTCATCCTCAGCTTCCGCCTGTTCACCTTCTGGCTTCCGGTGCTGCTCGGTTTCGTTTCGGTCGGCTATCTAAGCCGTCACAACGGACCGGCTAACGGACAGGCTTAGTCTTTATGCTGCTTTTTCTGGCTTTTGCCTGACTGTAAAGAACATGCCCTTCACCCCCCTGCATCTCGGACCCGGCCTGGCAGTCAAATCTGTCAGCCAGCAAAAATTCAGCCTGCTGGTCTTTGCCTGGGCGCAGGTATTGATCGACCTTGAACCGCTAATGGTGATCCTGACCGGTAAGGGCACGCTGCACGGCATCTCGCACACCTTCGCCGCTGGAACTGCCCTGGGTGCGCTGGCCGCCCTCAGCGGCAAACCAGTGCTGGACTGGCTGCACAAGGTTTTGCGCAAAAAGAACAGACCCCCAGCCGTGCTTTCCTGGCGGACCGCCCTTTGGAGCGGGATCGGCGGCGGCGTCAGCCACATCCTGCTGGATGCCCTCATCTACCCGGACATGAGCCCTTTCTGGCCGCTGCTGCAGGGCAACCCTATGGACGTATTTACCAACACCGGGATGACCCGCTTCTGCATCCTTAGCGGGCTGGCAGGTGCGCTGGTGTGGCTGGTAGTCGCCCTGGTAAACAGGCTGGACAAAAAACCCGCCAGGACCGAATAAAGGGCTGCTAATCGGCAGCATTTTTCCATTTCATTGCTGCCAATCTGTTTTTCAGGGCTATAATAGGTCCATTCAACCACGGGAGTTCCTCATGATAGAAAACTGTAAGTTTGCAATTATTGGCCCGGGCGTGATGGGCAGGACCATAGCCTACAGCCTCATCAACGCCGGCGGCGTATCCCCCCAAAGGCTCATACTGGCAGGGCCGAACACCGCCAGGCTCGACGAACTGACGCAGGAACTCTCCGTGCGCACCACCCCGGATAACGCCGAAGCCGCTGGGTCCGCCGACGTGATCATCCTGGCAGTCAAACCGCAGCGCCTCAGCCAGGCAGCCCGCGCCATCCGCCCGGCGCTCAAGGAGAACACCCTCGTAATCTCCATCCTGGCAGGCGTTTCCACCGCCGCCCTGATTGACCAACTCGGCACGCAGTGCATCGTGCGCGCCATGCCCAACACCCCCGCCCGCATCGGCATGGGCATCACCGTCTGGACGCGCACCGCCAACGTGGACGATACCCAAAAAGAAACCGCCGCAGAGGTTTTCCGCAGCATGGGCGAGGAAGTCTTTGTGGAGGATGAGACCTACCTGGATATGGCCACCGCGCTCTCGGGCACCGGGCCGGCTTACGTATTCCTGTTCATGGAAGCCATGATCGACGCCGGCGTGCACATGGGCTTCCCGCGCCGCATCGCCGAACAACTGGTGCTGCAGACCCTGCGCGGCAGCACCGAGTTTTACGCTCGCCGCCACGAACACACGACCGCCCTGCGCAACGACGTCACCTCGCCCGGCGGCACTTCGGCCGAAGCGCTGTATTACCTCGAGAAAGCCGGCTTCCGCACCGCCATCTCGCGCGCCATCTGGGCTGCCTACCAGCGCTCTATGGACCTTGGCTCCGGCAAGAACAAGCAAAACCTGGAAAGCTGACCGGCTGCTCCTCTGACATTCATACAGCACTGAGTAGTATCTACACGCATTGTTTTTTCCCAACCCTGCCGACGGCGCATGCATATCTGCAGGCAATTTGGGTAATAAAACCAAAATTCTTATAAAACCTTCACAATTAATTCACCATTTACATACATTCATTGCGTAAAACTGTTAAGCGTTTAAAAGTTGTGCCTGCAGCAAGCATGTACAAAGTACCACGGCATCTATGGCTGCTCCAACGTAATACCGGTTTGTTCGAAGGCCGTTTGCATCTTTACTAAGTGAATTTTTGTATATGGTTGCCTCAGGGTATCGGTTTCCTGTTGGCTTTGTTTGTTAAAATTTATTGCAGGTCGGAAGGAATAACGACACATACCCTGGTTATTCCCTCGCCCGATTGCCATTGGAGAAAAATGAAAAAAGGATTGTTCAGTAAAAAAATAGCCTGGTGGATAATTGGATCGATCCTCGTGATCGGGTCGGTTGCCGCTATCCTTCTCACCCAGGCGGCAGCAAGAAATGCAGAAGCCGAAACCCCAGCTATTCAGACCGCTAAAGTGCGTACCGGTAACCTGGTTATCAGTGCTGCAGGCAGCGGAAGCGTAGAAGCAGCAGCACAGGCCCAGCTGGGTTTCCGCACCGGGGGTGTGGTTGCTGCTGTGCACGTCTCCACCGGCCAGGAAGTCAGGCAGGGAGAGGTGTTGGCCAGCCTTGACAACACATCCCAGCACCTGGCCTTCATGCAAGCAGATTCCAACCTGCAATCGCTGTTTTCGCCCTCAGGTATTGCTGCGTACCAGTTGGAAGTGGTCAACGCCCAATCCGCCTACGATGAAGCCCTCGTCCGTC
>CAYVWM010000163.1:0-3531 GCA_964455505.1 uncultured Anaerolineaceae bacterium | reverse complement strand
TGCGCTATGGGCCCTCGGTTATTCTTATTGTATCCCACGGCGCTCCCAATTCCCCGGTGAGGGGACTGCGTGCGCTATGGGCCCTTAATACATTTTTTTGCTCTCGGCGCCTGTGGTGTCGTCCATCAGGCGCCTCCCGGCTCATGATGGACCTGGAGGGATTCGAACCCTCGACCTCTTCAGTGCGATTGAAGCGCGCTCCCAACTGCGCTACAGGCCCGATTTCAGGGTAGCAAAATTCTACCTGAGAGAGTGTTGAATTGTCAAGCAATCCTAAAAGCCTGTGCTAATGCTCTGCTACAAGGGGTAAAACCGGAAGCATCGTTCGGTTAAATAAAAACCAGGCAACAGTGTGCGTCCCTGGTTTTTGGGTTAATTGTTTTATCCGTTAGTGTTGATCACACTTGTTGTCTTTTTCTTTTCGATCTTTGCCTTGCGTCTTTCTTTGGGGTTCAATTTTGGTTTCTTACGATCTTCTCTTCCGGCTTTGTCTTTAGTTGCCATAAGGTACCTCCTTTTTTATCGACTAAAAGGTGAAACACTCCTAATTATAGCGTATTTATTCACGGTAGGTTGCTTGATGGTATCATTAAACATCAGCCCAGCAGGCTGGTGGTAATATTCTTGCCTGGAGAATAACCTTTGGATTCGCTTTCTAAGCGCACGCGGACACGTTATCTGTTGTTACTGCTAATTTTGGTGACTCTGCCCTGTTACCTTTTAGGAGTGATTCTGCTGCGCCTGGACCGCGGACCTCTCTCTGCAGCGCCAACTGTTACTTTGACGGCAACCATTACCCGTACCCCTACAATAACACTCACGCCTTACCTGACGCGCACACCTACCCACACACCGACATTCACGCTGACGCCAACCCAGACCAATACCGCAACCGTTACCGAAACCCCAACGGTTACGCCGACCGAAACCCCAACGCTGACGCCGACCGAAACACAACTTCCGACCGACACACCGATGCCAACGGACACACCTATTCCATCAACTGACACACCGGTCCCTACGGATACCCCTGTTCCAACTGAAACTGCCACCCCAACGGAAACTCCGACGCTTACCAATACACCAGAGTCTGGTGAATCACCCATCCCTTCGGAAACTCCAACCCAACCAGAAGGATAAAAATTGACGAGAACACTATGACCTATGATCTGAAAGACCACCTTAAGACTCTCATCTCAGCCCCCGGTATTTCCGGTTATGAGCATCCGGTGCGTAAAATTATTGCTGAAGCCTGGAAACCGCTCACGGACGAAATACACACAAGCAAGCTGGGCAGCCTCCTTGCCCTCAAACAAGGGCAAGCTGCTGAACCAAGACCAAAAGTGATGATTTCAGCCCACATGGATGCTATTGGCATGATGGTTACTGCTATCCACGAGGGTTTTTTGCGGATAACCCAGGTGGGGGGTATAGATCCACGCATACTGCCTGGGCAGATGGTGACCGTTCATGGGCGCAGAGATCTACCCGGCATGGTGGTGATGCCGCCTGCTTTCCTGCTGCCGCCCGATGCTGGCAGTGGTCCCCTGCCGCTGAAATACCTGCTTATCGATACTGGTTTACGGCGTGAGGAGGTTGAAGCGTTGGTCCGAGTGGGCGATGGGATTTCGTTTGCGCAGCCGCCCCTCGAATTGAGCGGCGACACGTTGGCTGGGCACACCCTCGATAACCGGGCATCGGTTGCTGCGGTTACGTACTGCCTCCAGATTCTGCAGCGCCGCATTCACGATTGGGACGTCTGGGCAGTGGCATCCAGCCAGGAAGAGGTGGGGGGACAGGGCGCCTTAACCTCTGCTTATCAGATTAAGCCCGATTTTGCTATCGTTATCGATGTCACTTTTGCCAGGGGACCTGGAAGCAACGACTGGGGGACTTATGAACTTGGCAAAGGCTTCACGCTAACCTGGGGTCCCAATATCCACCCGGCATTGTTCAATGCAATTGCAGAAACTGCTGACCAACTTGATATACCCTATAAACGTGAACCTGCACCGCGCATGACCGGTACGGATGCCCGTTCCATTCAAGTTGTTCAGCAAGGTGTACCTTGCCTCCTGATTGGGTTACCCCTGCGTTATATGCACACACCGGTTGAGTTGGTCGCTCTAAAAGACATCCGCAGGGCAGGCAGATTGATGGCTGAATTTATTAGTGCGCTGACGCCCGACTTCATGAACACTGTAAAATGGGAATGAGACCATGAAAAAAGCAACCGTGAAAAATAAAAAGACATCCCCAACCCTTGGGCAGGAACAACTGGACCTGCTGACCCGCCTGTGCAATGCGCTGGCTGTTTCGGGGGACGAACAGGAAGTGCGCCAGATCGTCCTGGAAGAAATAACGCCTTACGCCGACAGCGTGGAGGTGGATGCGCTTGGTAATGTGTTGGCAACCAGGCTTGGGAAAACCGAAAAGCGTGTGCGCGTCATGATTGCAGCCCATATGGATGAGGTCGGCTTTATGCTCACCCGTGAAGATGATAGCGGCATGTTTGAATTTGATATCGTTGGCGGCATTGATGCACGCCAACTGGTGGGCAAACATGTCATCGTGGGACGCGATCACATCCCGGCGGTAATCGGAGCAAAGGCTGTGCACCTGACCACTCCTGAAGAACGCAAGAACGCTCTAAAGTTGGAGCAGTTGCGCATCGACCTGGGTCTGGATGCTTCCGGGAAAGCCAAAGTAGGGGATCGTGCCGGCTTTGGCACCCAACTGGAGTTTATCGGTCCCAGCATCCGCTCCAAAGCATTGGATGACCGCCTGGGTGTTCTCAATCTGATCACCCTGCTCAAACATGCCCCGGAAAATATTGATCTGTTGGCGGCGTTTACTGTACAGGAAGAGGTTGGCTTGCGTGGGGCGACCGTGGCAGCCTACCACTTTAATCCACAAATAGGCATTGCTTTGGACTCCACACCTGCCAACGATCTGCCCTTCTATGACATGGAAGAAGAAAACACCCGCTACAACACCCGTCTGGACTGCGGTCCGGCGATCTATCTTATGGACGGTGCTACGATCGGCGACCGGCGATTGGTAAATTGGCTGGTTGAAACAGCAAAAGCAGAAGGCATCCCCTGGCAGTACCGCCAACCCAATCTGGGGGGAACGGATGCGGGTGCCATTCATAAAACCCGCACTGGTGTTCCCAGCGTATCTGTTTCAGTCCCGCAGCGTTACCTGCATTCTGCTGCTGGTTTGGTTCGCTTGGAAGATTGTGAAAACACCCTGCGCTTGGTCTATGCTGCCCTTGCGCGCCTCACTGAAGATATCATTACCCGACAGGAGAAATAGTATGGGCAAGGAAAAAGAAACCCGAATAAATAAAGATGCGTTATTGGAGTTGATCAAAAAGTATGTTGAAACCCCCGGTCCCTCCGGACAGGAACATCAGATCCGTGAAACAATTCAAAACGAGATCCAGGCTTACGCTGACGAAGTGCGGACCGATTCGCTCGGCAATCTGATCGCCAGGGTTGGCACCAAAAAAGCGAATGGAATGCGCGT
>CAYVWM010000162.1:304-3599 GCA_964455505.1 uncultured Anaerolineaceae bacterium | reverse complement strand
GTTATTTTTATATCGTCTATGAATGAAAGGAGGCACCCCGAAAAGATAAAACCCATTGTAAACCGTTCAATTCCAACTTTTAAGATCATTTTTCACATATTCAAAAAGGAGATTTTGTAAAGATGGAAAATAGAACGTTCAAAGAGTTTATCGGTGAGGTTTTTGGTACGTTTATCCTCATCCTGCTTGGTGACGGTGTCGTTGCCAATGTCGGTCTGGCTCCCCGTGTTGCAGGCACCGCCTACAACTGGAACACCATCACCATCGGCTGGGCCTTCGCGGTCATTATCGCCGTGTACGTGTCCGCTGGCGTCTCCGGCGCTCACCTGAATCCTGCTGTGACCCTCGGTCTGGCAGTTCGCCGCGGTTTCCCGTGGAAGAAGGTCCTCCCCTATATCGTTGCTCAGATGATCGGCGCTTTCCTCGGCGCTGCCGCTGTGTATCTTGTGTACCGCGACGGCCTCGTGGCTGCTGGCATGCCCAATGTCTGGTCAACCGGACCTGGCGCTGTTTACAATACAGTCTTCTTTGGCGCGGACAAAGCCGGCGCCGCTGGAACTCCCTACAGCATGCTGACCGCGATCATCGCGGAACTGTTCGGCACCTTCATGCTGATCTGGGGTATTGCTGCCAGTGGTGACCTGAAGAACAATGGTCTGAAGGACAACCTGGGCGGCCTCATCGTGGGCTTCACTGTCCTCGCGGTTGGTCTGTCTCTCGGTGGCCCCAGCGGCTATTCCATCAATCCTGCCCGTGACCTCGGCCCCCGCATCTTCGGCGCCCTGGCTGGCACTAAGGGCCTCTTTGATGGCCTGTACTGGCTGATCCCGCCCGTGCTTGTGCCCGCGATCGCCGGCCCCATCGGCTTCTGGCTGTACGACGTGCTCGTTGCCAAGAACCTGCCCAAGAAAGACTAATTCTCATCTTCCAGACCGCTGCTTCCGGAACTTTCCTGAAACGGTCGGGAAAAACCAAGAAAGGAGACTCTGCTTATGAAGAAATTAATCAACAAGCCCGAAGATGTCGTAATCGAAGAGCTTCAGGGCATTGAACTTGCTCACCCGGACATTGTAAAGGTCTTTTACGACCCGAACTATATTGTCCGAGCGGACGCGCCTGTAAAGGGAAAAGTAGGCCTGGTCTCCGGTGGAGGCAGCGGTCATGAACCCATGCACGGTGGTTTTGTGGGAATGGGAATGCTTGACGCCGCCTGCCCGGGCGCCGTCTTCACCAGCCCCACACCTGATCAGATGCTCGAAGCTACCAAAGCCGTCAACGGCGGCGCAGGCGTCCTGCATATCGTTAAGAACTACACCGGCGACGTGATGAACTTCGAAATGGCTGCCGACCTGGCAAAGGAAGAAGGCATCGAAGTTGAGTCCGTCGTTGTGGATGACGATGTGGCTGTAAAGGACAGCACCTGGACCGCTGGACGACGCGGTGTTGGCCTGACTGTGCTGATGGAAAAGATCGTTGGCGCTGCCGCCGAAGAAGGCCGCTCCCTTAAGGAAGTGGCTGACCTGGCGCGCAAAGTCAACGCTCAAGGCCGCAGCATGGGTATGGCGCTCACTTCCTGCACCGTCCCGCACGTTGGCAAACCGTCCTTTGACCTGCCTGAAGATGAGATGGAAATTGGCATCGGCATCCACGGCGAGCCTGGACGCGTCCGCATGAAGCTGGAACCCGCCGACAAGGTGACCGAAATGCTGCTCACCCCGGTCGTCGAGGACCTGCCTTTTAAGGCTGGCGATGAAGTTCTGCTGTTTGTCAACAGCATGGGCGGCACTCCCCTGATCGAACTCTACATCCTCTACCGTAAAGCGGTGCAGATGCTTGAGGCGAAGGGTATCAAAGTGACCCGCCACCTGATCGGTCCCTACATTACCAGCCTGGAAATGGCTGGAGCTTCCATTACGCTGCTCAAGCTGGATGCTGACCTGACTAAACTCTGGGATGCTCCGGTAAAGACAGCTGGAATGCGCTGGGGAATTTAGTAACGATGTACATAGGTTCTGGAGTGGAAAATCCACTCCAGAACCGCTTTACATGAGGTAAACGTGGCTATATCAAGAGATAATGTCTTAGCGTGGATTCGGAATTTTGCCCAGGTCATCGAGGAAAACAATGGTTATCTGACCGATCTCGATCGCGAAATTGGCGACGCGGATCACGGAGCCAACATGAACCGGGGTTTTAAAGCTGTCATGACCAAACTGCCGTCCCTGGAAACAGGCGACATCCCCAGCATCTTAAAAGGTGTAGGGATGACGCTGCTCTCCTCCGTCGGCGGCGCGAGCGGCCCCTTGTATTCAACCGTTTTCATGCAGCTCAGCAAAACCTTCGCGGGCAAAGAACAGTTGGAACTGTCAGACTGGTGCGCGGGTTGGGAAGCAGCCCAACAGGGCGTTCAGATGCGCGGGAAAGCCGTCACCGGGGAAAAAACCATGGTGGACGCAATGCAGCCTGCCTTGGACGCGCTGAAAGCAGCCGTGGAGCAGAACTTACCCATAGGGGAAGGTCTGCGCAAATCCGCCGATGCCGCCCATCAGGGTATGCTGGCAACCATTCCACTGGTCGCGCGCAAAGGGCGCGCTAGCTACTTAGGCGAACGCAGCGCAAACCATCAGGATCCCGGCGCGACTTCCACATATTTCCTACTTGATTCCGCCGCAAAAACCTGGGCAGATTGTTGACGCCCGGTGTCTTTCAAACCATTAGTCTAAAAAGGAGAAACAATGGCAAAGTACGTAGGAGCAGTTGATCAGGGTACTACCAGCACCCGCTTTATGATTTTTGACCACAAGGGCGCAGTAGTAGGCTATGATCAGAAAGAACACGAACAGATTTACCCGAAACCCGGTTGGGTAGAACACAATCCCCTTGAGATTTGGCAGGCTACTCAGGACGTTATCAAAGGCACTCTGGAAAAACTCCACATCGATATCAAGGAAATCGCCGCGGTCGGCATCACCAATCAGCGCGAAACCACTGTTGTCTGGGAAAAAGCCACCGGCAAACCCGTTTACAACGCCATCGTCTGGCAGGATACCCGCACTGACTTGATCTGCAACGAACTCGCCAAAGAAGGCGGTCAGGACAAATACCGCACCAAGGTTGGTCTGCCCCTGGCGACCTACTTCTCCGGTATGAAAGCAAAATGGGTCCTGGACAACGTCCCCGGCGTCCGCGAAAAAGCTGAGAAGGGCGAAATTCTCTTCGGCAACATCGATACCTGGGTGATCTGGAACCTTACCGGCGGCCCCAAGGGCGGTGTGCATGTGACCGATGTCTCCAA
>CAYVWM010000162.1:0-294 GCA_964455505.1 uncultured Anaerolineaceae bacterium | reverse complement strand
GCCTCCCGCACCTTCATGATGAACCTGGAAACCCTTGACTGGGATCCGGATATGCTGAAGGACCTCGGCATCCCGCGCGCGATGCTCCCGACCATCAAACCCTCCTCCGAAGTTTATGGCTACTGCCAGAACTCCGGTTTGGATGGCATCCCGGTAGCAGGCGACCTGGGCGACCAGCAAGCCGCGCTCTTCGGCCAGACCTGCTACGATCCAGGCGAAGCCAAGAACACCTACGGCACCGGCTGCTTCATGCTCATGAACACCGGCACCAAGCCGATCCAGTCCAAGAATGGT
>CAYVWM010000161.1:0-3698 GCA_964455505.1 uncultured Anaerolineaceae bacterium | reverse complement strand
CACAGGGCGCATACTGTCCACGTACAGCTGCACCTGCCCCTGGGCAGGGTACACGCCCATCGCACCGTGCGCTTCCACCGCCATACCGTTGTCGGGGTCAAAGCGCAGGCGCAGGGCGGCGTTTTTCCACATCACGCACCTAATTTGCGCTTCGGCGTCTTTGAGGGTGAAGTAGAGGTGCCCGGACCGGTAGGCGTTCAGGTTGGAGATTTCGCCGCGCACCCATACATCCTGCAGGATTTCATCGGTTTCGATCATCTCGCGCAGGTAATTGTTGAGGGCGCTGACGGTCAGGATCAGCGGTTCGGAAAAATCGAATGGGTCCATCGCGTCAAGGATAAGCGAATTGCAGTGGCTTGTCAATTGACATTAAGCGCAAACCCTCTTGGCGGGGCAGGTATAATTGAATTGTTGGAACGGTTTTTCAAGGAGGCAAGGGATGAAAAGGATCGGTTTGTTTATTTTGTTGGTATTGGGCTTAAGCGCCTGCCTGCCGGCTGCCCCAGCTGCCCCGCAAACGGACCTGCAGGCGACGGTTTCAGCACTGCAGCTGCAGCTCACCCTGCAAGCGCTGCAAGCCCAGCAAACCCTGGCAGCCCAGCAGGCGCTGCCCACGGCAACCTGCCCCCCAACCCTCATTCCGCCTACCCCCACAAGCCTGCCGCCCACTAACACACCGGTCCCTACGCCCACCAATGTGCCCCCCACGCCCATCCAGTTGGGCAGCATTTCCGGCAGCCTGTCCTACCCGTCGGAATTCATCCCCCCGCTGTACGTGGTGGCGTTTAACCTGACCCTGGATGAGTATTTTTATATCCGCACCGAGCTGAACACCTTCACCTACAAGATCAGCAACCTGCCCGCCGGCACCTACCACGTGCTGGCCTACCCCATTTCCACCCCGGAAATGCAATTTTCTGGCGATTTCTTTGCCGCCTACAGCCAGATGGTGCCCTGCGGGCTGATGGTGGGCTGTGAGGATCATTCCCTGGTGGATGTGGTGCTGGCGGATGGAGAAAACAAGCAGGGCATCGATCCGGGCGATTGGTATGCCAACGACCCCTTTGCCCTGGGTTGGCCGTCCAACCCCATCACACCGTAGGATGAGCATCATTGGTCCTACCTGCCGCCGCTTACTGGCGCGGGCCTGTGTCGATTAGAACAGAAAGGACAAGGCATTGCAGCCGGCAGGCAAGCTGCGTCAATGGTCATTAATTTGATATATAATTAAAGAGATCCACCCAGACTTTACAGAGGAACCCGCTATGAAGACGCTTCTCCCCATAAAAAACCTGTTTTTCGCTGTCCTGATCATTAGCCTGCTGGCTGCTGCCTGCGGCAAAGCTGCCCCGCCCACCACCACGCTTGAAGTGCGCTCGGTTTACCCCACCATTGCGCTGGAACAGGGGCGCAGTTTTGATGTAGATGTGACCATCGCCAACACCGGCCAATATAACGCCCGCGTTACCCAAATCCAACTGCCGGCCAGCTTTATGAACGCGGTCCAGTATGACGGTTCCACGCCTGCCCTAACCCTGACCCGCAATGCAGCCGGCGACGGCCTGGTGGATATGGACCTTACCATCGCTCCGGGCGGCGCTGAGAAGTTTACCTTCCGCTTTACCGCCACCAACCCTGGCAGCCTGTCCGGGCTGGGAATGGTGGTGAGCGATGCCGGCAATTACCAGTTTCATACCCGCGCCGAAGTACGCGCCGGCGTGAATCCGCCGGATTATGACCCCGGTGTTTCTGCCGAACCAACCCCGACCGAGGTTGTCAGCCTGCCCCCCACCCCCACAGCCACCACTATACCGATTGAAAAAATCCCTTACCGGTCCGTGGTGCAGATCAAAGCCTTGGTGGAATTAGACGGCCAAATCGAACCAGGTTGGTGGGGGTCGGGGACGATCATCTCAGCGGATGGACTGATCCTGACCAATGCCCACGTGGTGCTTTCGGACCGCTTTTATGAGGTTAAGGACCTGGTTATTTCCCTGACGGTAGCCCAGGACAGTCCGCCGGTAGACACCTACCTGGCCAGCATCGTGCAGGCCAACGCTGCCCTGGATGTGGCGGTGATCAAGATCCGCGCCGATATCAATAACAACCCGATCGACACCGCCAGCCTGAACCTGCCTTTTGTGCCGCTGGGTGACTCGGATACGCTTCAATTGGGCGACCGCCTGACCATCATCGGCTACCCCGGCATCGGCGGCGAGACCGTCACCCTGACCCAGGGGGAAGTGAGCGGCTTCACCGCAGAGGAAGCCTTTGGCAACCGTGCCTACGTGAAAACCAGCGCCACCATCGCCGGCGGTAACTCCGGCGGGTTGGCGGTTAACGAAAACGGCGAACTGGTGGGCATTCCCACCCAGGTGGGTTCTGGCGGCACCGATGAATTTGTGGACTGCCGCCCCCTGGCGGATACCAACCGCGACGGTTACATCGACGAATACGACAGCTGCGTGCCGACCGGAGGTTTCATTAACGCCTTGCGGCCGGTCAACCTGGCGCTGCCCTTCATCAACGATGCCAAACAGGGCATTGTGTTGATCGATGCCGGTATGGTTGAGGAAGTCACCTACGAGGAGAGCACTGGGCAGGTGCTTTTCAGCGACGATTTTTCCACAATAAATCCTGCCTGGAGCATCGGCAGCAGCGATGCCGGCTTGCGGGCGATAGAGGACGGCAAACTGACCATCCACGTAACCACCGATAACTACCTGGTCTGGTCCGACATTGACTATGTCTACGACAATGTCATCCTGGCTGCCGAAGCCTGGGTGATCAACAGCGTGGGCGATGCCGATTTCGGCTTTATCTGCGGACTGCAGGACAACGAACATTTCACTGTCCTGGAAATCAGCGAGGACGGCTACTTTACCATCTGGAAGCAGGTCGGCCCTGAATTTGTCACCCTGGTGGACTGGACCTATTCCGAAGCGATCGCCGGCGGTGGTCCGTACGGTATCGCTGCCCACTGCGGTACAGATAGCCTGATCCTGGCCGCCAACGAGGTGCTGCTAACGGAATACGTGGACCCGGATTTTGTGCCCGGTACGGTCGGGATGATTGCCGGCACCTTTGACACGCCCGGCTTCAAGATTGGTTTTGATAACTTCGAACTGAGCTTGCCGTAGGCGCCCTGTGAACATGCCTTTCTTTTCCATCATCCACCTGGTAAAAGGGGAGGACCTGAACCACCACCGCACCTTGTTTGCAGGCAGGGGGGCGGAATGGCTGGTAGAAGCCGGTTTCATTGCCGCTGCCAGTCTGCTGCCGCCTGAATACGTGGTGTGCGTCAAGATCCACGGGATGGAGTTCAAACGTCCGGTGCGCCCGGGGGAGCTGCTGCACATGACCAGCAGTGTGGTGCTCACCGGGCGCAGCCGCCTGGTCAGTTACGTGCGGGCGGAAGTGCAGGGCGAGTTGGCTGTGGATGGTTTCATTACCTTTGTGTATGTGGATGAACACGGCAAGTCCAGACCGCACGGGCTGACGATAGAGCCCGGCACGCCGGAGGAAGCCGCCCTGCAGGAACGCGCCCGGCAGCTCTGACCCTGGCTGGAATGGCATTTGCATAAAGCGGAACCCTGCGGGGCTCCGCTTTTGTGTGCCACCAGACGGTGCTATTCTGATGGCGTGGGGCGGCGCAGTCTTGTGGTTTGGGGTGTGCAGGGAACGCTTTTTTGGGGGGA
>CAYVWM010000160.1:0-3815 GCA_964455505.1 uncultured Anaerolineaceae bacterium | reverse complement strand
TCAGGGGATGCTGATAGACTCATATGGACTGGTGCAGGTTCCCGACAGACCGGGAATAGGGGTGCAGCACAAAGTAGACCGGTAAACCAGTAGTTTGTCTGAAAACTAAACGAATCACGATAAAAAAATTGAATAGAATGGTTGCGGCCTGAGATACTCACAGCGGTTGGCACTGCAGGCAGTAGTACACACTTCCGCCCATATAGGCTTCTTTGGTGTTGGGATGGCCGCATCGCGGGCAATATCCGCCGCTGGCCTTTGAGGCCATCACTACCTGGTATCCCCCTGGATTGCCAAAAAGGTCTTTTTCTGTATTTCTGCCGCCAAGTTGGGTCATCTCCTGCAGGGTGCTTTTTATGCTTTCAAAGAGAGTATGCAATCGGCTTTTAGAAAGCGTGTTCACCTTTTTTCGTGGGTTCAGACAGGCGTTCCACAGGATATCCTGCAGTACGCCGTTCCCTAAACCTGGAATGTGCTGCTCGGTTGCAAGGGCAGCTTTCAGGCTTAAGTTTTCTACCTTTTCTCCTTTAAACAAAGATACAAAATAGGTCTCATTGAACTGGTCAGAAAGCGGGGAGGGCTTTTCTTTGGCAATCTGATGGTAGTAATTGTCAAAATCCCAACCCTCGAGCCAACATAAGATCCCACCATACATTTGCACCGTCATCACCAGGCTGCTCCCGTCACTAAAGGTTAGAAGGAGTTGGTGTTTGGCAGGGATTGTGTTAAGCTCGGGAAGAAAACGCGGATTGACCCCATCACTCAAGAGGAGATTGGCATCACCCAACCGGATCTGCACGTGTCCGCCAACAGCAAAGGCTTCACTGACAGTTTTTCCGCTCAGTCTTTGCGGGTAATCCTGGGGGTCCTCGTGGTACCAGGTAAACTTGTGTGGAGATGCTGCTGCGATTACTTCTGAGATTTCTTTACCAGTAAGTGTTTCCTGAATTTGCCTGGCTAGATTATTGGCTTCGGGAATTTCAATCATAATTTTGCGCTCCTGTACTTCTTCTGGAAAACTACGGTTCTAAGGAATAATTTAAAGGTTATCCTCATGAGGATTGTTATCAGGGTCAATTAGTAAGAATTATGAACAAAAAATATTATGCAATGTTTGGATATGATTTTTTTCAAATCATTGGTTAATTATTATACCAAACTAAACCTCGCCGCAAGGTAAGGAAAAAACAATGTTCACTCATTGTCCTGAGTGTAGGTTAACTTGCGTTCACCAATTCAGCCCAATCAATCTCCGCGACTGGTATCACATCAGTAGATACCATCTGATAGAAACCATAATCGCGCAATACTTGTTCTACGTCTATAAATTTTTCTGCTTCCCATAAGCAGAATATATAATCGTTCCGTCCGTAGGCGTATGGATTCCATGTTTTGAGGAGTTTAGCTGCAGTTTTTCCTGCCGCGATATCCGCTGCCAATTGGGGAGCGAGTTTTCCAAATGCTTCCCAACCCGCTTTTGGATCGCCAATTGTACGATGCAAAGCAATAAACTTTGTCATGGTTTACCTCCATTCGAGTTTGTTTATGGTGGACATTAATATTGTACAACTTTTATTAAAAAACACATAATTATTTGTCTCCAAATCCCAAGGTAGTAGTAATACGGAAGCAGATGAAAAACCAATATTTTTAGCTTTGACAAGTACACATGAATCTCTTCAGGTATAACAATAAGCCTTGCAAAATTTTCGGGAGAAGAGTATTATCTATGCATAAATTTGCGTTTACGCAGGACGAGTAAAGCGGTAACAGGCTTACCAGAGAGACAGGAAAGGTGAAAACTGTCAGGCCGCCCGATTGAAAACCCCCTGCAAGCCTGATCCGGAAAAGCATTTGCTGAGTATGGTGAACGGAAGCCCCGTTATCGGCATAACGAGATACCTTTAGAGGGTAATCTGGGTGGAACCGCGTGAGAGACCTCTCGCCCCAGGGCGAAGGCTCTTTTATTTTAAGTACTTTTGGAGGAATATATGTCACACGAAGAATATGAACAGTCTCATTTATACAGGATGCGCCACTCAACCTCGCATGTGATGGCAGAAGCTGTGCTGGAGAAATTCCCGAAAGGGAAGTTTGCCATAGGGCCAGCGATCGACGAGGGTTTTTATTATGATTTTGACCTGCCGCGCCCGCTCACCCCTGAGGATTTGAAGGAGATAGAGCTGCGCATGCGCAAGTTGATCGCTGGCCGCCAAGGTTTCGAACGAACGGAAGTCAGCGCTGAGGAAGCCCGCCAGATTTTTGCCGACCAGCCTTATAAACTGGAGCTGATTGATGGCTTAGAACACGGCGGTTTGGATGATGACGGCAACCCGACGGATGAGCCCCAAATCATATCAATTTACAAATCCGGTAAATTTGTCGATCTCTGCCGTGGTCCTCACGTGGAAAACACCAAGGAGATCAATCCCAAGGCTGTTAAGCTGATGAGTATTGCCGGCGCTTATTGGCGTGGGGACGAGAAAAACCCGATGCTGCAGCGCATCTACGGCACAGTCTTTGAAACGCCTGAAGAGCTGGAAAAATACCTGTGGAAGCTTGAAGAAGCCAAAAAACGCGACCATCGGCGCCTGGGAAAAGACCTGGACCTGTTCAGCTCCAATGATGAAGTTGGAGCCGGTCTGATTCTGTGGCATCCCAACGGTGCCAAGATCCGCTTCCTTTTTGAGCGCTTCTGGGAAGACGAACATATTGCCCATGGGTACGACTTTGTCTACACGCCTCACATCGGCAAATCCAGCTTGTGGGAGACCAGCGGCCATTTGGGCTTTTACAAGGAAAACATGTACTCACCTATTGAGATTGAGGGCCAGGAGTACTATATCAAACCGATGAACTGCCCCTTCCATCTGCACATCTACAAAAACAGCCTGCGCTCATACCGCGAGTTGCCGTTACGTTTTGCGGAAAAAGGCACAGTTTACCGCTACGAACGCTCGGGTGTGCTGCACGGGTTGATGCGGGTGCGCGGCTTCACCCAGGACGATGCCCATCACTTCTGCCGGCCGGACCAGATGCCGGAAGAAATAGACTTTGTGCTTGATTTCAGCCTGAACATCTTGCGCGCTTTTGGTTTCGATAAAATCAAGGCATATCTGAGCACCATGCCTGAGAAAAAAGTGGGTGATCCTGAACAGTGGCATGCCGCCGAAGCGGCCTTGGAGGCATCTCTCAAGCGCGCTAACATGCCGTATGAGGTTGATAAGGGCGGCGGCGCATTTTACGGACCGAAAATAGACCTGAAGGTTCAGGATGCGCTTGATCGCGAATGGCAGCTTTCGACCATACAGTTTGACTTCAATCTGCCGGAGCGCTTTGATCTGACCTACATCGGTGAGGATGGCCAGGCACACCGTCCCTACATGATCCACCGGGCTTTGCTGGGAAGCATGGAACGCTTCTTTGGCATTCTGATCGAGCATTACGGCGGCGCTTTCCCGGCATGGCTGGCGCCTACCCAGGCAGTCATCATCCCGATTGCAGACAGGCATTTGGACTATGCTCAGGAAGTGGCAGCCAAGCTTAAAGCTGCTGGCTTGCGTGTGAACGTAGATCAGCGTGCAGAGCGTATGAATGCCAAGATCCGGGACGCAGAAAAGCAGAAGGTGCCTTATATGCTGGTGATTGGCGATAAGGAAATGGAGCAGGGGCAGGTTGCTCTACGCAAGCGCAGCGGAGAAAACCCCGGCCCTATGCCGTTTGAAGATTTCCTGGCTTTGGCAAAAAAGGAAATTTACGAAAAATTCAGCGGCTAACCTTTTGATAAGGTAAAGTAACAAGGTGCGGTCATTCAT
>CAYVWM010000159.1:0-3843 GCA_964455505.1 uncultured Anaerolineaceae bacterium | reverse complement strand
CCAGGACGCGGCCCTCTCAAGGCCAAAACCGGGATTCGAATTCCCGTGGGGGCATCTTTTTTTAAACCCGATTCCAATATCAAATTCTGGTATTCATATAATGTCCCCTCAAAGCACACCCGCCATCCGCTACCACCGCAAGGTATTCGTGCGCGGCTTTTTGCGTTTGCTGGTTCGGGGGCTGCTGCCCCTGCTGGTCAGGCTGGAAATCAGCGGCAAGGAACATTTCCCCAAAAAGGGTCCGATTATTTTGGCCGGCAACCACACGGGCGTTATGGAAGCAGTGTTAATGGCGGTTTGTTTTCCACGCCAGGTGGAATTCCTGGGCACCGGAGATATCCCGTTTGACCCCGCCTATGCCTGGATTGTGAAATTGTACGGCCTGATACCGGTAAACCGCGGCAATGTGGACCGCAAGGCAATCCGTAAGTCCACTGATGTGCTCCGGCAAGGCGGTGTGTTGGGTATTTTCCCGGAAGGCGGTATTTGGGACCCGGCGAATATGAATGCCCAGATAGGTGTGGCATTGATCAGCCAGAAAGCCCAGGCGCCGGTTTTGCCGATTGGTTTTGGCGGTATGCATAATGCACTCTCACAAGTTCTGAGGTTCAAACGCCCGCGGTTGAGCATGCATATAGGCACACCAATAACCGCTATGCCGGCACCATCTGCAGACCAGGACCGGAAAACCGCTCTGAGCCAGTATGCCAGTACCATTCTCGCAGCTATCACCGCCCTGATACCTTGGGAGGAGCAGGCCAGACAGGTAATGATTCAGTCTTACCGGCTGAGCGCTGTCCCATCACGCCTTGAAGGCAGTGAAAAAGAAAGGGCGTTTCTGCCCGAAGTGGAAGGGGCGGCTCTGGCCAGGTTTCTGCTATCGCCGGTTTTGATGGATGCACTGGCGCGCAACTTGCATTTGCCCATCCATGCCCTGCACAACCCGGAAGACCGATCCAGCAATGCGGACTTTCGCGCCGGGCTTGAAGCGGTTTCGGGATACTTACAGCAAAACCCTGGTTTCTTTACCTATCGTTTTGGGATGGATATGGGTTTGCAGGTCGGTAAAGCGCTGATCTTATTGCGCGAGTATCTTCAAGCAGCCGACGATGCAGGGCTTGGCATTCAGCTGATGGCTGAGTCGCATCTGAAGCACCTTGATGGCAGTGAGGAGAATCGTACTGTCCGTTATACCGTTGTTCCAACGATTAAGGGGCAAAGCCTGCCAGTTAGCCGCGGTTAATTGCTGGCAGAGGCTTTGATATCCTTGATATTGAGCTGCAGCGTTTGCCTGCCCATATAGCTGTTCACTTCAAACGTATAAGCAATATCCACCATATCAGGCATGTTTTCTAGCCAGTGCCCCTGGCGGAAAGCAATTGCATCATAATCGCTGCTGCCCGCCCGCAGGGTCAGCTTGAGGTGCTGTCCGTCGCCAACCGCGCGGGCGCGGACTACTCTCAGGTTACGGCTGCAGAACACAGCTTCGGGGTTTTCGCGGCCAGTCGGTTCAAGTTGATCCACATCCTCAAGGATTCCGGGCACATGTTCGGAGCGAATTTTTTCCAGTGCAATTTCGCGGTCAATCCCCAATACAGGTGCCAGCTCCATGCCTTCAAGTTTTTCCCGGGCGTAAGCATTCAAACGGTCCAGCAGCAGGGGCAGATTGTCGTTCGTAACGGTGAGGCCGGCTGCCATAGAATGACCGCCATGGCGTACGAGCAAATCAGCGCAGTGGTCCAATGCCTGTGTGATATCTAATTCAGGAATGGACCGGCAGGAGGCCACCACGCAGTTTTCGTCCTGATGCCCAATGATGGCAGGTTTGTAAAGCGCTTCAGTGATGCGTGATGCAGCCAGACCGACGACGCCTTCATTGAATTCAGGCGATGCGGCAAAAATGATCGGTATGTCAGGGTCGGCTTTCAGAGCGCTTTCGATGGCGAGCGTTTGAATTTGGTGCATGACGTCCTTGCGCTCTGTGTTTTGGTTGTCCAGCTGCTGCGCCAGCACCCCAGCCTGAAAGATATCGGTCGCGGTCAGCAGTTCAAAGGCTGCCATGGCGGTATCCAGCCTTCCGGCTGCGTTCAGACGGGGACCAATCCCAAAGCCGATGGTACCGGCGTTGACCTTTTCGAGCCGTATACCGGCAGCACCGGCGAGTGAAAAAAGCCCCTGGCGTTGGGTGTGCTGAATCTTTTCAATGCCAGCTGCCGCCAGGCTGCGATTTTCACCGGTCAGGGGTGCCAGGTCCGCAACAGTGCCAATGGCAACCAGGTCCAGCCAATCTTCCGCCTGCACGTCCGGATGAGGGTAACGGGCAAGGTATCCCTGGGCGAGTTTAAAAGCCAAGCCAACCCCGGCGAGATGTTTATAGGGATAGGGATCGCCAGGTTGGCGGGTGTTGATAATGGCATCCGCTGGAGGGAGGATTTCACCCGGCAAGTGGTGGTCGCTGAGAATGACCTGCATGCCCAGCTTTTTGGCAAGCGCTACTTCAGCCACAGAACGGATGCCGCAGTCCACCGTGATGAGCAAGCGGATGTCCTCGTCCGCTAATTGTTGAACAGCATCCAGGTTGAGTCCATATCCCTCGTCAAAGCGGTTGGGAATATAAACGCGTGGAGAAGCCCCCATCTTAATGAAAAATTCATACAGTAGTGCTGAGGAGGTAACCCCGTCGGCGTCATAATCTCCATATATGGCAATGGGCAGGCTGGTTTGCAGGGCCGTGTGCAGGATTTCGACAGCCTTTGGCATGTCCTTGATCAGGAAGGGGTCAGTTGGGTCTGCAGAGCGATGCTCCATAAATGCGTGCGCAGACTTGGGGTCTGTAATACCGCGGTTGTAAAGCAGTTGCCGAAGCAGTGGAGAAAAATCCTTGAGCGCCTCTTTGACCGAGTCCGGGATGAGGGGTGAGATGATCCAGCGCTTGCTGCTGGGTTGTGCCGCAGTATATTCCATAGTAAATTTGCTCCTGTTAGCCTTACGGGTTCTAATTGTAACCGCTGAAAATGTTATATCCAAAGGCCGGTGATGCAAATCAATTTAGGGTAAAATTTGGTCAAGAAAAATGGAAGGATGGTCACCCAATGAATAAAACACGTTCCACCCTATTTAATCTCAATACTGAAGTTTCGCGGGCTCAGAAAGCCGGCAACCCCCTGGTTATTTTGGAATCCACCGTGATCACCCACGGCCTTCCCTGGCCCGATAACCTTCAACTTGCCAGGGACATGGAAGAAACGGTGAGGGAAAACGGGGCTATGGCTGCCACCGTAGCCATCCTGGATGGGAAAATTTATGTTGGCCTGACAAGCGAACAGTTGGAAGCCCTGGCTAAGGCTGAACACGTCCGTAAGGTCAGTCTTCGGGACTTTGGGGCGGTGGTGGCACAGCGGGCCCACGGCGGTACAACCGTGGCAGCCACGATGTTTGCTGCCAAGCAAAGCGGCATCCGGGTTTTTGCTACCGGCGGGATTGGCGGGGTGCACCGCAACGCACCCTTTGATGTTTCCGCAGATTTGCTCGAATTGAGCCGCTGCCCGGTTTTGGTGGTTTGTGCCGGCGCCAAGTCTATCCTGGACATCCCGGCCACGCTGGAATACCTGGAAACCCAGGGTGTGCCTGTGATAGGCTATCAGACGGATGCCTTTCCCGCTTTTTACTCCCAGGACAGCGGTCTGAAAGTGGAAATCCGTGCCGATAGCCCTGAGGAAGTGGCTGAAATTGCCCGAACCCATTGGAAACTCGGTTTGGAAAGCGGCGTTTTGTTGGTTGTTCCCCCACCGGCTGAGGATGCAGTTCCATACGAAAAAATGGAAGGGATCATCAACGAAGCGC
>CAYVWM010000158.1:0-3867 GCA_964455505.1 uncultured Anaerolineaceae bacterium | reverse complement strand
ACCACCGCCAGTTCTATGAGAACAAAAAGGGACGCATGATGTTTCGGGAATATCCTGCCCGTTTGGAGCGCGGAGCATTGGTAGCCCATATTGAGGGTTTGACGGTTCTGATTGCCAGCAGTGTTCCCATTAGCCTTGGCAGACAGGAGAAATGGTATTTCTTTGATAAGGTTTATTTTTTGCAGAGCTCCTGGTTGGGTCTGGACCTCGACCAAGTTTCGGCCAGGATCGGGCAAAAGGTGGACGTAGTGTTGGGCCAGGATATTTTGCAAGAGGTGAGTTTGCTAATTAAGTTAGACAGAGGCCTGGTTGTTTTCAGCCATGAGCCGATTAATGGTGCTCATCACGTCATTCCCTTAGAGAAAACCGAATATGGTCCCGTGTTTAGGACAGAAGTAAACGGTCTGACTGCATCTGTTTGCCTGGATACCGCAGCGGGGTTGAGTCTGGTCAAGGAGCGCTTAACTGCCGGCTGCCAGTTTGTCGGGCAGCTGCCAGCCTGGCAAGCAAGGCTGGGTGCCTTTGATACACCGGTCTGCACATTGCCTTTCAATATCGGGCATAAGGAAGTGCTGCTGCGAACAGGGTTAATGCCAGATCAGGCAAATTCAGTCATGGCAGGGAAGATAGATGCCCTTATAGGGACGGAGCTGCTGGGGAAAATGAACATTTGTCTGGATCACCTGGGGGTAATCTCTCTGGATTAAATGGAGGGGAACGGGTCAGGCGCATACAACGGTGTGCGCCTGACCTATGTTTTGGAGGGGCTGCCGTGCTGCGATTCAGCAAGGACAGCCTCGCGTTTTTCTGTCTAATTTGCGATTGTTTTTTAGGGGTTTGGTATTAAACGCACATTCTGTTCCCAGAATGTTTTACAAGGGGGTTGTTTACTTGCTGCAGCAGTTTCGGAAATATTGACCATAATTCAACCCAACAGGGCATTTTCAGGTTAAGATTAACCTTGCAGGAGGTCCAATGAACAGTATTGGAACAGACCCCAGCGTGTTTCAAATCCTTAGCACAGCAGGCGTTGCCTTTGCGGTGCTGGGTGTGCTTATAGCTGGGTTCGCTTACCGGGGTAAGGAAGCAGAAGCCTATTCACCCCTGAACCATTTCATCTCAGAACTGGGGGAACGGGGTGTTTCACGCTATGCCCTGGCTTTTAATCTGGGGCTGATCCTGAGCGGATTCAGCCTGCTAATGGCCTGTATCGATTTGGGGCTGATCCTACCCGGCTGGATGGCGAAAGTGGGGTTGGTTTTTGGAGCAGCCACTGCCATCAGCCTGAGCCTGGTTGGCGTTTTCCCGATGGACAAACTCGGTACGCACACAAAAGTGGCAGTGGCTTTTTTTCGGTCTGGGCTTGCCATGGTGCTCAGTTTTTCAGCAGCCATTGTTTTGCAGCCCGATTGCGCGCTGCTGCCCAGGGTTTATGCCCTTGCAGGTTTACCGGCAATCCTGGCATTTGGCAGCTTTTTGGTGCTGATGAGCATCAGGCAGCGCAAGGCGGAGCAGCCTTTGGGGGCAGAACACAAGCAGCGCCCCCGGGTCTGGCGGGCTGCCATCCTGGAGTGGTCTATTTTCTTTACCATTGTGCTGTGGTTTGTCATTATTGCTGTGGGTCTGTCCTAAAATCTGCAGCCAATAAAATGAACACTGGACTCACACTCACATTGTCAGGGGTTGTAATTGCAAAGATTTCGGTTTATTCGTCATACGCCAGAGAAGGACTGCTAGGGTTATGTCCGCAATGAAGTCCCTGCGCTTAGGGTAGAAAAATGTCAGACCAATCCAAGAATAACTATAAGGTTTTGGTTCACCCCGTTGCATGTGGGCTGGGGTATGCTTTTCTTATCGAAAATCACAAAGGCATGTACTTGGTGGACTGCGGTTCGCCAAATCAAGAAGATAAGGTGCTTGCTAAAATGCAGGCGCTGAATCGGAACGATCTCAAAGTAATCTGGATCACCCATGCCCACTATGACCACTACGGCAGTGCGGCTGCCCTGCGCACGATAACTGGCGCAAAGATTGGCGTGCACCCCGCTGATGCAGAATACCTGCGAAGAGGTCAATCGCCGCTGGGCAGTTACCGCGCTTATGGGGCTTTTCTGAGGATTGGGCAACAAATTGCCAATGCCCGTCAGCCGCTGAAAGCGGTCAACCCCGATTTTTGCCGGGAGGACGACGGCAGCCTGCAGGCGTTTGGATTGGAAGCAACGGTGCTGCACACGCCAGGGCACACCCCTGGGCACGCCTGCCTGCTTCTGCAAAACGGGGTGGCATTTGCTGGGGACCTGATTGGGCGGGCTCGCAAACCGCACCGGCAGGCGCTCCTGGCAACGAATTGGACAGCGCTGGATGCCAGCCTGGAACGGCTCAGGGCGTATAAACCGGAATGGATTTACGTCGGGCACAGCCCCAAACCTATTTCAGGGCGTGTGCTAAAAGATATCTGATTTTATTTGCTTTTTACTGCGGCCTACCAAAGACTGGCAATCCTAATTCTGCAGTTCAGTCGACCTGGAAAACATGCACAAGCGGTTTGTAGCCGTCACCAAACAATTCCAGCACGTAGAGCAGCCCATTATCCTGGTCGAAGGCGATATCCCCGATGCGGAAGCGGCGCTGGTCGCCGCTGCCCAGGTTAATCACTTCTGATTCCATAGATGTCAGAAAGAGATAGGGGTCCAGGTCGATGACAGCATACGGCTGCGGCTGCCAGGAGGGTATTTCTCCCAGCGCCACTTGGGAGAGATCGGCAGGATCGTACAGGATGAGTTGGGCATCGAAGCGATTGGACCACCAGCCGCGATAGGAAATACACGGCTTTGTCTCTTCATCGCAGCAGCCGGTCAGGTCCTCTTGCGGGCAGACGCCGCCATCGGCAGTGCGGCAGGTGGGGAAGTCTGTGACGTGGGCATCCACGCACACCAGGTTTTCCCCTTCCGGATGGCGGTAGCCGTACCAGGTTTTTTCGCCTGTCGCCTTGGTTCCAGCGAATACAACAGCACTCTTACCGCTGGCCGTGGTCAGCCAGGCGCCGCCTTCCCATTCATCCGCGGGCGAATAACCCTGCAGGCAGTGGGTGAAGTCAAGTGTATTAGTGGATTTTTCGTACAGCAGGAGGGGCACTTCTTTCAGGTGGGTTTGGTTTGGGGCGGGGGTGCCGTCTGGCAGCCAGGGCGTGTAAGCAAACAGGCTGGGACCCATGCCGCCCATCCCCCCATCCCTGAAGCGCCCGGTTGCTAATACACTGCCGTTGGTATACAGCTCTGCCCAGTCAGCAGGGAGATCAAACAGGTAGCCGGTGAGGCTGTAAAGGTCCTGGTCGCCAATGAACCAGAAACCCTGCAAATCTGGTTGGTCCAGATTGGGCGAGAACCAGGCTTGTGAAGCTTGATCCGGGGGATGCAGATGGGCGCCCCAGGTGAGGTGCAGCAGCGGTCCGGTTTGGGGGTGGTTCAGGTATGCCAATCCGACCCGTGGGATCTCATCCAGTCCAGCGAAAGCCCCGGCGGCAACGTCTGAAAATCCCTGTAGGAATTCAGCTGTGGGCAGGGCATTCAGGGTGTCTGCCTTTACAGGCAGGGGAATGCTAACTTCTGCCACCTGGTTGCCGTCGGGCACCTCACCGTAGGCAATCCGGTCGTGCCCCATGATGAAGAGCGAACCAGGTAACTGTGTTTCTGTTTGGGGCGATTCCCCATCCGGGTTGTAGGTCATGGCGTTGCCGCCAAACGCAAAGGTTTGCGGGCGGTCATCCTCGCCGGGCAAGCGGAACACGCCCAGGTAGACAAAGTCCTGTGCCAGCAGCCGATTGGTGGTTGATTGGGTGGGGGCAACGTCCTCGCTTGTGGATGTGGG
>CAYVWM010000157.1:0-3988 GCA_964455505.1 uncultured Anaerolineaceae bacterium | reverse complement strand
TGCGGCCGATCACATCGTCCGACTTGACCGTCAGCATTTCCTGCAGGGTGTGGGCGGCGCCGTAGGCTTCCAGCGCCCACACTTCCATTTCACCGAAGCGCTGGCCGCCAAACTGGGCCTTACCGCCCAGGGGTTGCTGGGTAACCAGGCTGTATGGGCCGGTGGAACGGGCATGCACCTTGTCTTCAACCAGGTGGTGCAGTTTGAGCATGGTCATAATGCCTACGGTGACGGGCTGGTCGTAGCGATCGCCGGTCTTACCGTCGCGCAGGACCTGCTTGCCGAGCGTTGGGATGGGTGACCCGGTTGCGAGCATAACCTTCTGGGCTTCCTTGCGGAGCTCTTCGTAGGACAGGCTCTCTTCCATTTCATAGCCGAGCTGCTTTGCCCACAAGCGGATGCAGGCCTGGATAGCCCGCTGGCCCTGGGGGGCACGTTCTGTAAGGGGCAGGTTGTCTTCCGGGAAGGCCGTGATGCCTTCAGGATCGTAGCCTTCGGTGCGCAGCCATTCTGCCATGGCAGCGCGGCGCGCCAGGACTTCGTTCTCCTGGAGTTCAAACATGTCATAGCCCTTGTCTGCCAGGGTTTGTTCCATGTAGAGCAAACGGACTTCGTCGTCATCCCTGAGGGCTTCAGGGTCGTGTTCGATGTTGTCTAACCATTTCCAGGCTTTTTCAGCTGTGGCTTTCCAGGCTTCGTCGATTAACCAGGAGCGCGCCAATTCGGCTTCGATTTCCGCTTCGGTAGCGCCGTCAAAGACAGGGGTGATCGCGCGGAAACCCAGGCTGTTGGCTGCCCAACCGAGATGGGTTTCGAGCACCTGGCCGATGTTCATACGCCCGGGGATGCCCAGGGGGTTGAGAATAACGTCCACAGGGCGGCCGTCTTCCAGGAAGGGCATATCTTCAACGGGCACAACCATCGATACCACGCCTTTATTCCCATGGCGCCCTGCCATCTTATCGCCGGCCATAACCTTGCGGCGCTGGGCAACGGATACGCGCACCATTTTGTCCACGCCGGCGGAGAGGTCGGCGTTTTCTTCACGGGTAAAGACCTTAACGTCCACCACGATACCGCGCTCGCCGTGGGGCATGCGCAGCGAAGTGTCTTTCACATCGCGCGATTTCTCACCGAAAATGGCGCGCAGCAGGCGTTCTTCGGGGGTCAGCTCTTTCTCACCTTTGGGTGTGATCTTGCCGACCAGGATGTCGTTTGGACCGACTTCCGCGCCGATGCGGATGATGCCGCTCTCGTCCAGGTCGCGGATGGTGTCATCACCCACGTTGGGGATTTCACGGGTGATCTCTTCGGGACCCAGTTTGGTGTCGCGCGCTTCGATTTCATACTTTTCGATGTGCACGCTGGTATAGCGGTCTTCTTCTACAAGGCGTTCAGAGATCAGGATCGCGTCTTCAAAGTTGAAGCCTTCCCAGGCCACAAATGCCACCAGCACGTTCTGGCCAAGCGCCAGTTTGCCGTCTTCGGTAGAACTGGAGTCCACGATCACATCACCCTTGTGGATGATCTGACCCTTGGTGACCGCAGGGCGCTGATCGATGCAGGTGGATTGGTTGGAGCGCTGGTATTTGCGCAGATTGTAGATGCGCAGATCGCCGCTCCGTTGTTTTACGATGATGCTGTCGCCGGTGACGGAGAGCACTTCGCCGTCTTCTTCGGCAATGACCACCTGGCCGGAATCTGCCACAGCGGCGCCTTCCATACCGGTGGATACCAGCGGCACTTCCGGACGCAGGAGCGGCACGGCCTGGGTCTGCATGTTCGAGCCCATCAGGGCGCGGTTGGCGTCGTCGTGCTCGAGGAACGGGATCAGGGCTGCGCTGATGCCCACCACCTGGTTGGGTGCCACGTCGACATAATCGATGTATTCGTAGTCATAGATGGCAAAGGTGGAGTGGAATCGGCAGGAATTCCTGCGGATAAACTCGTGGTATTCGTTGACTGGGGCATTCGCCTGGGCAATGATGTATTTGTCTTCCGCATCGGCGGAGAGATACACGTAGTCATCGCTCACGTAAGGGCGCACCAGCACGGTCTTGATACCGAATGAACGGATTTTTTCCGCCATCTCGGGGGTTACGCGTGTTTCGGTGGGGTAGATAATTTCGCCGGTTTCCGGGTCCTTGATGTCCTGCCGCAGGAGATGATTCACCAGGTTGGGGTCGCTGCCGCTCATACTGCGGTAGACTTTGCGGTAGGGGGTTTCGATGAAACCGTATTCGTTGACCGTGGCATAGGCTGCCAGGCGGCCAATCAGGCCGATGTTCGGGCCTTCTGGCGTTTCGATCGGGCAGATGCGCCCGTAGTGCGAGAAGTGCACGTCGCGCACGTCAAAGCCGGCGCGTTCACGCCGCAGACCGCCAGGACCGAGCGCAGAGACGGTGCGTTTGTGGCGCAGTTCGCTCAGCGGGTTGGTCTCTTCCATGAATTGGGAGAGCTGGCTGGATCCAAAGAACTCGCGCAGGGATGCCACCATCGGGCGGATATTGACCAGGCTGAGCGCTGAAACGCTGCTGCCCTGATCGCGGATGGACATGCGTTCTTTGATGACGCGTTCCATACGGCGCAGACCTACACGCAGTTTGTTCTGGATGAGTTCGCCAACGGTTTTTACGCGGCGGTTGCCGAGATGATCGATGTCGTCGGGGGGAACAACGCCGTTATTGATCTGGATCATGTGCCGGATAAGCCGGATAATGTCGTACTTGGTGATCATGCGGTGAGAAACCGGCACCAGGTCCTGCAGGTCCAGTTTCTGATTGAGCTTGTAGCGCCCAACCCTTTCCAGGTCGTAATGGCGCGGGTCAAACAGCTGCTCGATGATGTGGTTGCGGGCGTTATCCAGCGTGGGGGGTTCACCGGGGCGCAGGCGCTTGAAAAACTCGATCAGCGCCGCCTGGGAGATGGTCTGGTTGTGGGCAAGCTCATAGCTGGGTTCCTGTTCAAAAGAGGATTGGATGTAAGCATGGTCGGGATTGGTGTCCACGTCCGCAAACAGCGCCATGATCTCTTCGTTGGTGCCTTCCTTGAGCAGAGAATCGGGCATGCCGTCATCCACTGCTGCCAGGGCGCGCAGGAACACGGTGATGGGCACGGTGCGCTTGCGGTTGAACTTGAGGATGATGAAATCGTTCTTGCGGGTTTCAAATTCCATCCATGCCCCGCGGTCGGGGATGAGTTTGGAGGTGGACATCCAGCGCCCGGTTGCCCGGTCCATATCCGCGGCAAAGTAAACGCCGGGGGATCGGATCAGCTGGGAGACCACCACGCGTTCGGTACCATTAATAATGAAGGTACCCTTGGGGGTCATCTCGGGAAAGTCGCCCAAAAAGATATCCTGCTTGATCTTTTCGCTGATGTCGCTGCCTTCCAACAGGACGGAAACGTACAGCGGGCAAGCATAGGTCAGGTCGCGTTCCAGGCATTCTTCGATGGTATTCTTGGGGGCATCGAACCAGTAACTCAGTCCGAATTCTTTGGCAAGGGGGGTATCGCTGGGGAAGTGCAGACGCAGGTCGCTCCCATACGATTCAATAGGTGAAATTTCGTTAAATAAACTTCCGAGTCCCTCATCCTTGAGACGCTGGAAAGAATCCAGCTGAACCTGGATGAGCTGCGGCAGCTCCAACCCGACAGGGATCCGAGCGTACGTTTTTGGAGGCATCAAATCAGTCATTCACATCTCCTCAGCAATTGTGAACTGCGCGGTGGCACAGTTAACCACCGCGCTTTAAGATAACGGTCAAAGCGCAATATTTCAGTATATGCCAATTCCCCAAATGAGTCAATAGCAAATCCTTATTTCGCTTCAGGAACTTCTAACCATACCAACAAACGGACAGAAAATCAATACCTGCGGTTGGGGTGCCTGAACGGCTGCAGGGGCATAACAGGGCACAATGCAGGGCTGCCTTATTAAAGCAGCCCTGCCTGTGATTGTCTCTTACTGTCAGGTTTACTTGATGAT
>CAYVWM010000156.1:0-4064 GCA_964455505.1 uncultured Anaerolineaceae bacterium | reverse complement strand
GCGTGCCTACACCATCGTTGAAATAGGCTTCGTAAAACCCAGCGTTCAGGCTGAAGTGCCCGGTTGCCACGCCTGTTCCGCTGGCAGACCAGCTTGCCAGGGCGCCGCCATCCGTTTTGCGGGTGAACACTTCTGCTAAGGCTTCATTATTGGGTGTGACATTAATGGCGGTGGGGTAAATAAAATACCCTTCCCAGCAGGTCATACCCAACACGATCGGGGGTTTGCCGCTGTTGTTAACCAGAGGAATATCGTACTGATTCAGCAGCCCGCGCGTGGTGGTTGTTGTTCCCCCATCAGCCCACTGGGCAACCGTAGCATGACCGGTGTAGTTGACGAATAAGGCACCGTCGGTAATGCTCTGCTGGATAGCGCTGCGAGCCAACGGCAGTGTTTCATGAGGTGCTATACCCTGATAGACTTTGGTTGTAGTGAATTCATTAGGGGTCACATAATAATCCGCCAGGAAGCCAGAGGTGTTGGCAAAGACCGGCACATCATCCGCCACAAAGAGCACCTCGCGCTGCCAGGCGGCATCCCCCGGTTCAAGCGCTTCGTAAGCCATAATCTTAGCCACCATGGCATTGGCTTCATCCAAGGTGTTGACCGAAAAGCGCCCAATGGTCATATCCGCCAGCAGGTCGCCCTCGCCGTCAAAGGTCACATAGCGGTTGTCGGCTGCTGTTTCGCCAGCCAGCGCATCCGCCATCACCAGGAAAGGCGGGATGTAGCTGGTGCGGCCGAAACCCTCATAGTTTTTGGGGTCGTAGTGCCCATCGCCAATCAGCAGGACGTAGGCCGGGGCAGGCGCTGCCCAGTTGGTCTGGGTGTAGGCCAGAAAGTCGCGGATGGCATAGGGGCTGACGATGCCATTGCCAAATTCGTCGTACACATCCTGCACATCCGCCACAATAGTGCTTGTTCCCAACCCACTGCGATACGATGCAAGGGTATTGGCCGCATCCAGAAAATCGCTGTGGCTGACCAGGATCAATTCAGCGTTGTTGCTGCCAGACCGCAAACTGGAGGACGTATCCTTGGCAATGGAGTCCGGCGCAAGGTACGCCCCCGTGCCGAGTGCCTGGTAAGTTTTGGGGCCGGTCAGCGTGTCCTGGAAAGTGAGCGTGGAGCTTGCAAAACTCGCGCCGGTGATGGCAGTCGGCTGCAGGGAGCTGCTGATGTCGTAGATATCCACCGCAGTGCTGCTTGTAAAGCCGCCCACCTGGAATTGCCAGGTTCCGGGGGTTTCATAAGCAAAGTGCAGCGTTTCATCCTGCGCAGTGAAAGCATCGGGAAATTCCAGGGTCATCCGGTCGATAAACACGATTTCGTAGCCCGCGTCAGTATCGTTAGGGCAGGTGACGCGCAGGGTGTTACTGCCTGCCTGCAGCAGCCCTGCAGGCACGTCTAACATCACCGTAGGCCAGATCCGACCGTCAAACCAGACGTCCCCCAGGAAAACCTCGTTGAGATAAAAGGCCACGTGGTGGTCCGGGTTGTACTGGTTATAAGAGGTTTGGCCAAACAGGTCAACGCTGAGCGTTCCACTGCCGGAAGCCGGGGCGTGCCCAAGGGTAAAGGTGTGGGTCAGAGAAGGTTTACTGGGCGGAAACAGGTAGGTCCAGTAATAGCGTTCCAGGTCATCCGGTCCGGGGGAGTTGCCAATGTACAGGGAATTCTGCTCAAAAGTTTCCGACCGCTGGTAGTGGGCAGGGACGGCAGCCCCTGCTGGTGCGCCCGACCGCTGGGTAATGCGCAGACCGGGCTGGGTGCCTGCATACAGCCAGTAGACATTGTCGGCGGTATACTTGCTTTCCAGCGCCTGCCCATAAAAGATGATACTTTCCACAGCGTTATCGACCCCCAACTGCAGGCCCAGGGCTACTTCATGCCCCTGGTTGAACATGCGGATGTTGGCGGGGGTGGGCGTGTTCACCGGGAAGCCGGCAGCCTGCAGGCTTGCCCCGCTGACCTGGTAAAAGCCCTCCTCGCGCACCACCAGTTTCCAGGCGTTGGCAGGCGGCGCCCAGGTTGGGCTCGCGCTTGCCAAATCAGCTGCTGTGCCGGACGGCTGCCGCCAGGAGCGTGCTTCGGGATAGTTCAGGAGCGTATCCGCCAGCAGGTCTTCGTACACCCGGGCATCCTGCGCGCCGCTTACTGCCCCAGCCAGGCTCTCCGCACCCACAAAGCGCACCTGCACGCTCAGGTATTCGTATACCGTCAGGGTGTTTTCAAGCGGTTGATACTGGATCGGGTAGACGGCCACGGCCGCGATGCGCTGCCCGCGCAGCACGCCCTCATTGCTGATGCGCGCGAGATCGCCCGGAAAAGCGTCCGGGCTTGCATAAAACTGCGGGTCGGCTTCAACCAGGGTTTCCACATGCGGCAAGCCCCCCTCTTCCGGCAAGGATGCTGCCCCTTCAACAAGCGCTTGCGAAAGCGCGGGGATCAACGGTGCTGAAAGGGCGATGGTGCGGGCTGCACCGGGCTCCACCTCTAAAGAAATCTGGGCTCCAAAGGGCACGCCCACCGAAAAAACCCGGTAGGGCAGCGCCGGGGCACCCGCCTGGTTCATCGGCTGCCAGCCGGGCAGAGCAAGGTTCACAAAATCTGCGCCCTGCGCTTGAACCATCTCCAACACCAGCGCATCCGCAGGCACATCCAGCCTGAAACTAACCCCTTCCTGGCTGGATGCCAGCACGCTGAGCCCTTCCGCGTCTGGACCTTGCGCTTCGGGGGTCTGCGCGGCAAAGCCGCTGCCGAAACCCGCCCCCAGCACCAGCATCAGCATCAGCGTACAGATCGGTAAAAGCCATTTTGGAAAATTCACAGTCGCTCTCCTACTTTTTTTCCGATCGATCCTGCAGTATGGATCGTGGTTATCTAATTCAGGCGTTTAGCAGGGTGTCCAGCCCGTCCCTCTCCAGGCGGAACGCCAGCCCCAGGCAGCGGAGGCTCTGGGTCAGCAGCGCTACGCGGTCCAGGATCAACGGCAGGCACTCCCGGCGGTAATAGGGCACAAACGCCGTTTGCAGCAAGCGCAGGGCTGCCATGGTATGGCTCATGGGCTCAAGACTCTCCACACCGCTGCGGTCCAGGAAGAACATGGTCTGCAACGGGACGCCCATCGGGCTGCACATGCTTGGGTCGGTATGCCAGGGGGTGCCGAATATCCAGAAACGTCCGTCCAGGTAGCGCAAAATCACCTGGTCTTCGCCCAGCACCGTCAGCCCGGGCGTGCCGGCCAACGTGCGTACCAGGGTGGACTTGCCCCGCCCGGATTCGCCTAAAAAACAGTAGCCGCGACCATCGTAGGCAAAGCCCGAGGCATGCAGGACCAGGTCGCCAAAGTTTGCCAGCCAGTTAAGGTACAGGCGCAGATCAAGCACATCCATCAGGCAGAGATCGGCTGCCGAAGCCGCTTCCGGGCTGAAATAAAGCTGGCCAGCCTCAAATGCGCTGTCGACGTCAACAGACAGGTAGCTGCGGTTGTACTGCTTAAAGTTAAACATAAATCTGTTCGCCTGGCCAGACCAAAGTTCCCAGGTTTCGTTGCACACCAGGCAGGCGCCTGCCCCGACCGGTGTTGAGATGCCTTCGGCCGCCGGGCTCAGCAGCAGGGTCGGAGCCTGGTTTGCAGGCAGCGCAGCGGCTGCAGCGTCCAGGAATTTTTCAAAACCGGGTGAACGCTCAGGATTAAAACGCTTACGGCTCATTGAAAGCCGTAAGTGGAGTTGCGCAATTTGCATTGTAATCATAAGTAAAAAATTTCAGGTGCTGTTGGCAGTGCAAGTCCGGTCATGAAGGTTCATACGGTTTTCCGGAGAGCAGAGCAAGCAGCGGGTTTTGTACACATCACAGGCGTTCCTGAAGTTGCCAGGTTCCAATCCCATTTAGGGCATGGGGTAAAGGCAGAAGGTAATCAGGCAATCGCGGGTGCCGAATTCTCCCGGACTGGTAGTGGTCGTATCGTTGCAGGTGCCCAAAACGGACTGCTTGACTTCCAGTTTGACTTTAATCAATTTCGGCGCACTATAAGGTTTCTTATCCATAGGTCTTCTCCA
>CAYVWM010000155.1:0-4156 GCA_964455505.1 uncultured Anaerolineaceae bacterium | reverse complement strand
TGTTTGTTGATCCGGTCAGAATCGAACCTGATCTGACTTTGACTGCAACCCTTGCTACGGGGACACCTGAAGCGACCCCAACCGCAGCAGAATTTGTGCCCTCTCCTGTAGTAAACATTAATGGCATTGCAATCCTCGGCGGTGTAATGGTGTTGATCGTGCTGGTGGCTGTCTATCGCGAAATTCTTATTCATAAGCGGGCAGAAAAAAATAAATGATTACAGAAAATCATCAGGCGGGCAAAAAACCCGCCTGATTTTTTCGAGGCTCAGATGATGTAATCCGGGCCGTCGCTATACTCCCAGACACCATCCGGCTTCAACTGCAGCTGGCTAAGCTGATCGCTGTGGATCTCGAGGCGGGATTCAACCTCAATTAATCGTTTCATTAATTCTTTCAAATTGGTCATAACCGCATCAGGCATATCTGTATGCGAAAGGTCAGTTTGGTGTTCGTCCACCAGGTGCTTGCGGCGGATGATCTGCCCGGGCACACCTACCACCACTGACTGGGGCGGCACATCTTTCACGACCACGGCATTTGCTCCAATGCGGCTGTGACTGCCGATGGTGATATCTCCCAAAATCTTCGCGCCTGCTCCCACAACCACGCAACTCTCCAGATTGGGATGGCGTTTTACCTTCTCGAGGCTGGTGCCGCCAAGCGTTACCCCGTGGTAAAGTGTCACCTCATCACCTACAACCGCCGTTTCCCCAATTACAATGCCCATGCCGTGATCGATAAAAACCCGCCGACCCAGACTCGCGCCAGGGTGTATCTCAATACCGGTGAAATAGCGGGTTAGCTGCGAACCAGCCCTTGCAAGCCATTTAAAGCCGTGCTTCCAGAGCCAATGTTCCACACGATGCGCCCAGATGGCGTGGATGCCTGGATAACTGGTGATGACCACGAATGCGTTCACCGCGGCCGGGTCACGTTCAAGGGCGACCTGAACATCCTCTGCCATCAGGCTGAAGATATTTGGATTTTGTTTACGCGGGATCCCCTCGCAGGGCATGCGCTCACTTGCCTCCATTTTGTTCCCTCCTGAGGTCGGCGAACAGGTCAGTGCTGAGGTAGCGTTCGGTGAAACTCGGTACGATGACCACTACTCGCTTTCCTTTTAGTTCCGGGCGGGCAGCCAGCTGAAGAGCAGCCCAAACTGCCGCGCCGGAGGAAATCCCACCAGGGATGCCTTCTATAACAGCAAGTTTGCGGGCTGTGCTAAAGGCAGCTTCTCCGGTAACCTGGATGATCTCATCCAGGAGGGAGGTTTGTAGCACCGCGGGAATGAACCCGGCGCCAATTCCCTGGATTGGATGCGAGCCCTTGGCACCACCGGAAAGCACGGGGGAAGCGGAAGGTTCAACCGCCACAAGCTTAAGTGCTGGATTTTGCCCTCGCAGGTAAAGACCCGTGCCCGTGATCGTGCCGCCGGTGCCCACGCCAGCCACGAGCACATCCACCCTGCCGTCAGTATCACGCCAGATTTCGGGTCCGGTGGTGAGTTGATGTATCTGCGGGTTGGCGGGGTTGTTGAATTGATCTGCCCACCAATAGCGGCTGTCTTCTGCCAATAAAGCCTGTGCTCTTTCCATCGCGCCAGCCATACCGCTGGCAGCAGGGGTCAGGATCAGCTTGGCTCCCAGGGCGCGCATCAGCAGTTTGCGTTCAAGGCTGACGGATTCAGGCATAACGATGGTGCTGCCGTAACCACGGGCAGCTGCCACGTTTGCCAGTCCAATCCCGGTGTTGCCGCTGGTGGCTTCCAGCAGGATGCTGTCCGGATGAAGCAAGCCGCGCCTCTCAGCATCGTCCACCATGCTGACGGCGATGCGGTCCTTGACGCTGTGGGTCGGGTTGAAGGTTTCCAATTTGGCCAGGATTTCGACTTCGGGGTTTGGGTTGAGCCGCGTAAGGCGAACCAGGGGCGTGTTGCCAGTTAGCTGGGTAATATTTTGAAAAATTGTCATGATCATTCTCCTTGGTCTCCGGAACCTTAAATACAAACAGCAGCCATCTCACACCATTCGCGGGGGAGTGCCGCTGCTCTTGACTGGTTCCAGGATGTCAAAAACGCAGGCGGTCAGCTACCCCGCCAGAGACACAAGCACTGAAAATTCAGTAAAGCCTTTTGCGTTTTGAACATGACACGATTATAGGGGGGAATCAGGAAAGACCAAAATAAATGTACAAGCACCAATCAGGACTGCAGGGTGATTGGGGCGGGTAAAATACTTATTACCAGAAGAATACACCAGCGAGGTTGGCATGAACAAACGTATTGAAACTTTATCGGGGCAACTAACTCAAAGGGGTCTGGATTGGGTTGCGCTCAATCCGGGGCCAAGCTTGAGGTATCTGACCGGGCTGAACTTTCACCTGATGGAACGTCCGGTGGTGGTGTTGTTTGCCAGCAGCGGGCAGGTGAAAGTGATCCTGCCGGAACTGGAACAGGCAAAAGTTGCAGCCCTGCCCTTCGAAGCGGAGATCTTTCCTTTTGGCGACGACCCGGCAAGCTGGCAGAGTGTATTTGAGAAAGCTTTAGCGGATATTTCGGGCAAGTTGCTGCGCGTAGGCGTTGAGCCCACCGGGCTGCGCTTCCTGGAACTGGACCTGCTGCGCAAAGCGCTGCCAGAAGCCGACTTTGTGGATGGAAGCGCTACCGTGGCTGAGCTGCGCATGCGCAAGGGAAATGAAGAGCTCAAGGCTATGCGCCAGGCAGCCATCATTGCTCAAAAGGCTTTGCTCAACACGCTCGAAACCGTCAAACTGGGATGGAGCGAACTTGAGATTGCGGCCGAATTAATGGTCCAGCTCTACCGCGAGGGCTCGGATGCTCAGCTGCCATTCGCGCCGATCGTCTCAACAGGACCCAACTCCGCCAACCCGCACGCCAGCCCTACTGACCGAGTCTTACGGGAAGGTGAGATGCTGCTGATCGACTGGGGTGCCAGCTTCGGCGGGTACTTTTCAGATATTACCCGCACCTTTTTCTGCGGTGAACCCACCGACGAGATGGGGCTTATTGCTGATCTGGTGGAAAAAGCCAATACCTCAGCCCGACTAGGCGGCAGAGCAGGCATGCCGGCAGGAGAGGTGGACCGTTTGGCAAGGGATGTTATCGCGCAGGCTGGATATGGCAATTACTTCACCCACCGCACAGGGCACGGGCTCGGGATGGAAGCGCACGAATTCCCTTATGTCTTCCAGGGCAACCCTCTCGCCCTGGAACCAGGCATGGTCTTTACCATCGAACCGGGTATTTACCTGCCTGGTAAGTACGGTGTGCGCATCGAAGACGATGTTGCGGTGGAAGAAGAAGGCTTGCTCAGCCTGACGGATCTGCCCCGTGAGGTCATGCGCCTGGAAGAGTTCCTGGCTTCGGCAAGGCAGGGTTAAGCGGGCAATGGCACTTTCAGTCCATCTGGCCGTACTGGGACCACTCGGGAATAACGTTTATTTCCTGGTGGATAACGATAGCAGTGACTGCGTGCTGATTGACCCGAGTTTCGAGCCGCAAACCCAACTGCGCCTGGCGCGTGAACAGGGCTGGCAGCTCAGGCAGATCTGGCTGACGCACGGACATTACGACCATACCGCGGGCGCAAAAACAGTGAGCCAAGCGTTTTCTCCACCTTTACCCATCGCCATGCACCCGGAGGGCTTTGCCTGGGCTGAAAACCATCCTGAAGGTCTGAAAATGGGCATGCAGGTTGATGCTGTGCCAAGATTGGATATTCCGCTTTCGCATGGCACATGGCTGGATGTGGTGCCTGGTGGCAGCCGCAAATTGGTGGAAGTGCGGGATGTTTCGGGGCATAACCCTGGGTCGGTACTTTTCTACATCCCTGAATTGGAAATGGCAGTTGTGGGAGACGCCATCTTCCGGGGCAGTATCGGTCGAACTGATTTTGATGGCTCCGACCACGCATTGCTGCTCAAGAATATCCGCGAGCAGATTTACACCCTGCCGGACGAGACCACGCTTCTGCCAGGGCACGGACCGGCAACGACGGTCAAGTTCGAAAAGGCGAACAATCCCTTCGTGAGGGGATAGGTAGGGAATATTTCGTCATAGCGAGCGTAGCGCGGCGATTTAGGGTCTCTGATAGAATTTCGGACAACATGACAAGGGACTCAAGTCAAAGAGGAA
>CAYVWM010000154.1:0-4157 GCA_964455505.1 uncultured Anaerolineaceae bacterium | reverse complement strand
TGGTGCAGCGTGTTCATGCAAGGGTGGGAGATGGAAAACTGCAAAAAGCCGCCCGGTTTGAGAACGCGCCAGGTTTCCGCAATCACAGAATCGGGGTCGGGCAAGTCCATGAAACTCATAAACCCGGTCACAAAATCAAAACTTTCAGGATAAGCCGGAATAACTTCAGCATCTGCTATCAGAAAATCAATTTTTTCCATCGAAGGGTGAGCATTCCAATCCCCAGCCAATCTGACAAATTTCGCAGAAATATCCAGAGCGGTCATCTTTGCCCCACGCTCAACCAGCATCCTGGTATTGCTGCCCTCACCGCAGCCCAGGTCCAGCCCCCACAACCCGTTCACCTCAGGGAGCATGTCCAAAAACGCCGGCGTGTTCAGATGGTCCCGGTAGGTATCATATCCTGCCCGGGCAAGTTTCGTCCAATTTTCAGCGTTTTCCTCCCAGTATTCACGGTTTGTCCGAGTGTCCATACCCAATCCCTTCAAAACGCAACCCAAACCATCGCAGGCAAGCTTGGTGCAGCCGACCCTTCAGGCACACACGCAAGCGTTCAGTAAATCTGCCCTTTCCCAAATTGAAAGTGGTGCAGAAGCACGATCCCCTGGTCCGGCTCCTTGGAAAGGATGGAAAAGTGATCTGCCAGAAAGCGCCAATTGAGGTCTTGGGTTGCCAGAAAATCGAGCACACTCCCCAGCGCATCCCAATCCAAATCCTGCAGCGCCAGGGTGATATGGGGCTGCCACATGGCGGAGTTATAGAGCTGCTCTGGTTCGGTGGTGTATGGCAGGAGCGACTGCCAGATGGCGGAATGCAGGCGCAGCAAGTTAGGGTCCTGGTGAATTTTCAAAAAAACTACTGGTGCATGGCTGATGAAAGATTCCGCGCCTCTTACAGATACTTCAAATGGCTGGATGCCCGCACTCAAACGGTCAAGAATGCTTTCCACCTTTTCAAGCTGGTATGTCTCCCCAAGATGCCAGGTGAAATGCGGAATGGGAGTCATGCGGACATACTTCAACCCAAATTTGGCTTCAAGCTCATCCCAGAGGGCAAGAACCTGGTCTTCGTAGGGTTTTGGCAGGGTCGTTACAAGGGCTTGCATGGCTGCTCTCCAATCTTCATTAGAAGGATTATATCAAGCACTGCAAAACCGGAGCCTACTTTAGACAAGCCCTGTTCACAAATTTTTACGACTCGTGTTATTATCTCGGCATGGAAAGCAATCCTCTTCCAGAAACACCCAACACGCCTGCTGCAGCGCCGCTGGAACAAAATCCAAATCGCTTCGCCAGGCTGTGGAACCGGGTTGTCCACCTCAGGTTGGGCACGCAAGCCCTCAGCCTGGGTGCGCTGACATTCACTGCGGTCGTATTTGTTGCTGTGGTGCTTTTCATGAGCCGCTTCTACGCCAGCATCAGCGGCGGCGTTGCATCCAACATATTGCCGGATTCGACGCCTGTGTTTTTCTCAACTTCCGAAGTGGTTCAGCCGCTTTTTTCACTGGAATTAAGTGAAAACGAACAGAAAGGGGTCTCGCGCGAGGCTTCCCTGCACACCATCCTGCCCATGCGTGCGCGCACCGAACTTGTCACGTATACTATTCAACCCGGAGACAGTCTGTTTTCCATTGCCCAAAAGTTCAACCTGAAAGCGGAAAGCATTCTATGGGGCAACCGTTATACGCTGGGGGACGATCCGCACACCATCTTTCCAGGCCAGGAACTGCTTATATTGCCAGTGGACGGCACCCTGCACCGCTGGACTGCCGGTGAAGGCTTAAATGGTGTGGCAGAGTATTACCATGTAACGCCTGAAACGATCATCAACTATCCCGCCAACGAACTCAACCCCCTAACCGTTGGGGATTATGCCAGTCCCAACATCAAAGCCGGCGCGCTTCTGATTATCCCGGGCGGATACGGTGAATTCCCGGATTGGCGCACGCCGCGCATCACCCGGGAAAACCCTGCCACCGCCAACAATCTCGGCCCCGGTGCCTGTACAGAGGCGTACGACGGGGTAATGGGTACGCTCAACTTCACCTGGCCAACCGAGAGCCGCGTCCTTTCAGGCTACGACTACAATCCGTCAGCCAATCATTGGGGAATAGACATCAAAGGAGATTTTGGCGACCCCGTTGTTGCCCCGGATAACGGTGTGGTGGTGTATGCCGGCTGGAACGACTGGGGCTACGGCGAAATGGTTGTGATTGACCACGGACAAGGCTGGCAGACCTTGTATGCCCACCTCAGCACCGTGGATGTTGGCTGCGGTCAGGAAGTGTACCGCGGTGACCTGATCGGGACAATTGGCAGCACCGGCAACTCCAGCGGTCCGCACCTGCACTTCGAACTGCGCAGCGATGAATACGGGCGTGTGAATCCCTGGGATTTCCTGCAGTAAAGCCCGTGGGCTGATTGCTCTTCCCCCACCTGAATAAAAGTTGAATTGCGTACGCGTCCATGCCTTTTCTGAGCATGGTTTCTAAGGTCTGATCAGCCGATTCTGGTCTGCTTGACAGCCCTTGTAGAGAATGCTTGTGCTACAATAAAAGTATGAATCGGGAAACCTTTTCGGACGTCCGACCATCGCCTATTGCCGGTTCCTGGTACCCAGGCAATCCCTCAAGGCTGCGCTCGAATATCCAGGAGTACCTGAACGAAGCTGCTCCGCCGGCAATCCAAGGGCAGGTGCTTGCTCTGGTGGTACCCCACGCCGGGTACATCTACTCCGGTCTCACCGCAGCACATGCTTTCAAGTATGTGGATGGCGCAGATTTCTCAAGGATAATCCTGCTTTCCCCATCACACCAATACTATCCTGACCCCTTGCTGACCAGCGCTCACCAGGCATACGGGACACCCCTCGGAGAGGTTCCTGTTGACCGCAGCGCTCTGCAGGCGATTGAAACCCACCTGTCGGAGAGCAGCGGATACAGCATCACCCCTGTGCGGCGCGACCGCGAACACTCCCTGGAAATTGAACTGCCCTTCCTGCAGGTTGTGCTCCCATCAGGCTTTACCCTGGTGCCGCTGATGCTGGTGGAACAGTCCAGGCATCTGACATCAGCGTTGGCACAAGCCATTACGCGCTTTATTTCGGATCCGGTTACCAACGGCAGGACCCTGCTGATAGCGTCCAGCGACCTTTCCCATTTCTACACGGAAAAACAAGCCAACCGGCTGGATGGGCAGGTGCTCAGCGCTCTGCAGAACATGGACGTATCCGCCCTCTATAAACTCAACGCCAGCGGCGCAGGCCAGGCCTGCGGTCTTGGGCCAATAGCCACCGTGCTGCTGGCTGCCCAAGAGCTGGGAGCCAACCAGCTGACGATCGCCGACTACCGCACCTCTGCGGCGGTCACCCACGATTCCAGTTCCGTGGTTGGGTATGGATCTGCTGTGCTCACCAAGCCGGCATAGGTGGCAGACCCAATGCGGGCTTTTCATATTTCTCTAAAAAGAAGCACCTGCAGTTTATTACTGATCCTGGTGCTTTTTGGAGCAAGTGCCTGCCAACCGGAATTTGAAGGGCGTCCGACTGCCAAACCCACCCTGGTGCCCACCGCCACAGTTACCCCTACGAATACACTAACCCCCTCGCCTGTTCCCACAGTCACACCTTCACCGACCTTCACGCTCACGCCTTCCCCCACGCCTGTACCCAGCGCAACAGCCACCTACACCGCTACCGCTATCCCAACCCGCATAGCTACCCTTTTTACGATGACGGCAGGCGGCTATACACCGGTTGATTGGAGTTACTTTTACATCAGCCGCAAAGAAACCCGGGATGACGGCAGCCTGCTGAGCCTTTCGGCCACAACTGCTTTTCAACTGCTGGACCGGGGCGTTCACAGCGAAACCCTGAAAATTCTCGACCAGGATGTGACCGTTTATTACCTGCGGGTCAGCCATATTTTTAACCAAACGGCGGTTGAGACCCGCCTGGTGCTTACCGGCGCTTTTGACAAGGACATTGCCATCGCCGGCATGCCGGCCGACGGCTCGGCTTACATCAGCCTGCGCACGCTCAATGCAGACCAGGTATTTGAACCCTGGAACATCCACCAGGATTGGCTGCTGCCCTACGAACAGCGCCAAACGCGCTTCCAGTCGCTGCTGCTCTCGGATTTTGAACGGATGCTTGCTGAT
>CAYVWM010000153.1:0-4296 GCA_964455505.1 uncultured Anaerolineaceae bacterium | reverse complement strand
TGAGCTTTTCCAGAAAACCCAAGGAAAAATCCACAACGCTTTTATCCCAAAGGGGCATAAAGCAGCGAGCAAGCAGCTTGCCCACAGCTTCGGTTGGCGGCAGGACCTCAGCCTCGTTATGCTGGGCCTGACGCAAGACAAATACCTTTCGCAAAGGGGCAGACATTGGCGATGCCATGCCGCCTTCGCCCGGCCAGGGAGTGCCATACATGCGGTAGCTTCCATTCACCTTGCGCACGATCACCTTATCATCACTCAAAACAACAGCCCCCCCGCGCTGTTCCCAGAGGCGTGCGGTAGTGGTTTTGCCCACGCCGCCGTGCCCGGTAAAGAGGTATCCCTCTCCGTTCACAACCACGCCGCTGGCGTGAAACAACACGCCCAAACCTGTGCCAAGCAGGTTCATTAAAAATAAAATTCCCATCGGAAATGTAAACGGAAAGATGTATTTGCCCGGATGGCGGGGGCTGGTGGAGACATAAATATCTCCCGACAAAAAATCAGTTGGAAAGATGCCCAGCATGTGCGGTTTGTCTGCACTTGAGCGCACCTTAATCAGCCGTTTGTCTGCTTGTGAGAGCATCAGCCATGAAAGATCGGTATCGAAAACAATGCTGGCATTGGATGTGTCTGGGAAGTCCCCGCAGTGTACCTGCAAGCTGATAGCAGGTTGGGAATCGCTGGCAAAGTCACTCGTGCGCTGGAAGGAATCAAAAATGCACTCCTGGCTGGAAGGAACCAGTGCAATGGGTATGTCGCCAAGCGAAACCGTGAAAACGTCCGGCATACAAATCACCCTGTTAAAAGGTTAACTGAAAGGTGTGTAACCAAAACAGGTTCCATCCAAGCCACACAGGTCCATTAGTGCGTTATTCAACTTACAGCTGCCCAAAACGCTTTCCCCAGGCACAAGCCTAACCTGTTTAATGGCTGGCTTGAGATAAACCGCCTTTTCAGTGCTCTCCTGTTGATAATTACTCTTATCCATAAAGGTTACTCCTTAATTTCAACCTTCTCCCTGACTACAGGGAGCTGACCATTATTAAATTCCTGATACCTGCGGTGGGTCAGCGCACACAAAAAAGGCACTCTGACATCTGGCTTGCCCATTTCGCACATGGCATTGCCCGGGCACTGCGCACAGGCCAGACGCAGCGGGCAATCTTTACACTCAAAATCATCCGCATATTCCATTGCGCGGATGCTGGGAAAGAACTCATCCCAGCCTTTCTTAAAACTATCTTTTCTAAGGTCATAATACGGATAACGGGCAGACATGCACATAGACATTCGGCCGTAGCCATCAATGTGAAACCCGCCTAATCCGGCACCACAATTATACATTTTTTTGCGGTCAAATTCAATGTGCAGGTTTCTGTCGAATGTTTCTCTCCAGGCAGCCGCATGTTTGGGATCGGCTGCTTCGAGCGCAACGATTTCTTCCGGTGTCAGTCTCAAACGGGTAGGGTAAAGGTCTCCCTGAATACCCGCATTGATGTTCGGGTCGTAACGAAATTCGCAGCCGAGTTTGGCGCTCAGCGCCTGCATCTGCTCGAGTTCATGGCGATTGATCGTCAGAACCACACTTTTGAGATTGACAGGTATTCCCCTCGACTTGAGCAGTGCAATCCCTTGCATACAGCGCGCATACGAACCTGGAATACCGGTAACGCGTTCGTACGTTTCCTGTGTGGCACCATACAGGCTGATTTCCACGACAAATGGCCGCCACTCGGCCAAATGGTCCGCAATTTCCTCAGTCAACAGGGTGCCGTTGGTATAAACGCTTAAGATAAAGCCTCTGCGCTTGGCGGCATCGTAAATCTGCAGGAAATCGGGCCGTGAGAAGGGTTCTCCACCGGTTAGCAGCAGCCAGAGACAGCCTTCTGCAGCAATCTCATCAAAAATGCGCTCAAATTCAGGCAGGGTCAGTTCCTGCTCGCAGGTGCCTGCCCGTTGAGAGAATGGAATATAGCAGTGCTTGCAGCGCAGGTTGCAGCCCATCGTTACTTCGATGGAAGCCATGAGAGGCACCCGCTGCCCGCCAACTTTCAGGTTGAGCTTGTCCCGAAAGGTTTCGTAATCTTGCTGCGACAACCCAAAGCAATCCATGCTTTAATCCTGCGGAACTTCTGTAATCGCTTCAATGCGCAGCAGTTCCTGGATGACTTCTTCCAGGTCAGTCCGGGCTGTCTGCGGGTCTATGGCAAAATCCTGGCAGATTGCAGCAGAAACAGCTTCCAGGCTAGTTTGCCCATCCAGCAGCTGCCAGATGCGCGCTGCCGTGGGGTTGAGCGTGTAAAGATAGTTCATGTCCGCAATCCGGGTGCGGATGGGCACCAGGATCACCTCACCGGCAATCTTGCGGCTGACTATATTTTTACTGTGGGTATAGATTTGTTTCATTTAATTCAATCGTCTGTTACAGAAACCGCAAGCTGCTGGGGCAAGAACGGCAATCAGAATTGTTTATTATTTGCTTTTCTTGCATAGATTAGGTCTTATACTAATTTATTATCAAGTTATTTTAACATCCTCAATGCAAACTGTCAATGAGTTCCCCGATAGACGCCCTCTCTCCTTTCCGGCTGCAGCAGCGCTCCAGCCCCTGGTATGATAAAATCAGGCGCAGGAAAGACCGCACAGGATCGCCGATTCTGCAGTTTCGGGGAAGTCCGTTGCGCCTTCTTGATTGCGCAGATTTCCTGACAATACACCTATGTGCAACTTTGATGCCAACCCCTCTCAAATCAGCGCAGATCAAGCCCTTCTGTCAGGCTTGATGCGCGCAACCCTTGCTGATGGGGATACGTTCCGTTTCAGCGCCCCAGGCAGAAGCATGGCTCCCTTTATCCACCATAACGACGTCATTTCCGTTGCGCCGCTGGGCGCCAGGCCTGTCCGCTGCGGTGATATCCTCGCTTTTATTGCACCCCGCGACGGGCGGCTGCTGGTGCACCGGGCAGTCCAAACCAGCCCGGCTGCTTTCCTCTGCAAAGGCGATAATATCCCGCTGCAAAATGACGGCTGGGTGCCCGCCGAAGCGGTGTTAGGCAGGGTCATCCAGATTCAACGCGGCGGCAAGCAAAAACGACTGGGTTTAGGTGCTGAAAAAGTGCTGATTGCGCTGCTTTCGCGTTGGGGGGTGCTTGTGCCGCTGCTGAACGCCCTGCGCCGGGTTAGGGGCGCCTTCCGCCGATAAACGCTCAGCCTTTTCCATTTTTCCTATTTTTCCCCCCTATAAAAAAGCCATGGGTTTAGTCGCGCTGGGTCAGCCAGGCGTGCAGGGCATTGGACGCCTCCGCCCGCTTTAAAGCAGGGTCCAGCGAAGTATCGTGCGCGCCAATCTTAAACAGGGTCCTGCCGTACTGCTTCAAAAGATAGCGCAAACGCCGGAAGTAGCAGCCCCAGATTCTGGGGGAATTGGGCGGCACGCCGTAAATGCGAGCCAGCGCCAGGCGGGGGATGAACAGGCGCTGAAAACCCCGGCGGACTTTGCTGAAAAAGCCCCCCATCTCTGCCAGTTCGACAAGGTCCGGCGTGAAGTAGTCGGCATAGCGCTCGCGCTCAAGCAGCTGGCTGCGGGCATCCGCCAACATCTGCGGGTCAGGTCCGTCTGGCAGCAGCGCCGCAAACACTTCCGGCGGTACAGGCGTACAGAGCTGGGTTTCCACCAGTTTCAGCGTGAGCGCCGTCACTTTTTCCGCCTGCCACGAGCGGGCAATCCGCACCAACTCCTGCCAGTCAATTTCCTCCCTAAACTTGTGAATAACCAGGGCAATATCGTACAGCCCGCGCAGCCCAAGCCGCAAATAGTGCTGGTAGGTCAGGTGCAGGCCCAGGTGCAGGACCAGGTCCTCCACACCCAGGGCCAGGGCGTCCACATCCGCTATGGCTGCCGGCAGCACGCGCTGCCACAGGGCTTCGGCATCAATCGTGAAGGGCTCGTCCTCCTCCAGCAGGGTCCAGTGCACTTCCACCGGCGGTCCTTCGCCGAGGGTCATGGGCGGAACATGCTTCACGTCGATGTTGGCGTCGCCTAAATTAAAATAGGTAACGGGAGTGTACCCCAAGCCCTGCAAAGCCTGTAGTGCCGCTGGCAGGTCGGCCTTCCGCACCAGCAGGTCGATATCGGTCATGGCCCTCGCCCCAATGTCGCCGTAGACCCCTTCCAGCAGGTAAATGCCTTTCAGGCCAGCCGTTTGCACACCCGCATTCTGCAGGGCGCGGATCAGCAAACCAGCATCGTGCAGGGCAAGCGCGTTGCCCCCGGCGCTGGTCAGGTAAGCATTGCGC
>CAYVWM010000152.1:0-4350 GCA_964455505.1 uncultured Anaerolineaceae bacterium | reverse complement strand
GGCGCGCATTTTGATCTGCCGTTCTGATTCTTCTCCAGAAACATACAAGACCTGGTTGCGCTCTGCCAACTGCATCGCCATCTGGAGGGTGAGCGTGGATTTGCCAATGCCCGGATCTCCCCCGATCAGAACGATGGATCCCGGAACTATCCCACCTCCCAACACCCTTGAAAACTCCTCCATCGCCAAAGGCACACGCTCTTCCTTTTCACCTTCAATTTCAGCAAGGCGGCGGGGTTTAGATGTGCTGCTCAGCCCGCGCAAAGGGCGGGCTGAGGATGGGGTTTCGGGCTGTACAATTTCTTCAATCATGCTGTCCCAGGCACCGCAAGCAGGGCAGCGGCCAAAAGACTGCGAAGAAATTTTTCCACAAGACTGGCAGACGTAACGGCTGTAGGCTTTTGCCATACGTTTACGCTTCCACCAATGCGGGTGTTTCCGGTTCAGATTCAGGTTTTTGCAAAGTCATCACCAGTTTCTTTTGCTTGTCTCCGTCGGCATCCAGGCTTTCTTCCAGTTCAACCAGGATATGATCACCATTCTTGAAGGTTTTTGCCAGGAGGGCGTCCGAAAGCGGCTCTTCTACCTGCTGTTCGATCACCCGGCGTACGGGGCGTGCACCCATTTCGGGGTCATAACCCTGTTCTGCCAGATAGTCCAAAGCAGCTTCTGTGCAGGTGAGCTTCAGGTCATAATCCGCCAAACGTTCAGACACCTTATCTATCTCCAAAGAGACGATATCGCGGATATCTGCCTGATTGAGTGCGCGGAAAACCACAATGGAATCCAAGCGGTTGATGAATTCCGGACGGAAGCTGCGCTTGAGTGCTTCCATTAGTTTCTTTTTCATTTCCTCATAGGAGGTCTGCTCTTCCAACACCTGGTCTATATCCAGAGAGAAACCCATGGACGATTGCCGCTTGATCATGTCCGCACCAATATTGGTGGTCATGATAATGATGGCGTTACGGAAATCCACTTTATGCCCCTTGGCATCCGAAAGGTGTCCTTCTTCCATAATTTGGAGCAGCAGCTGCAGCGCTTCAGGATGGGCTTTTTCAACTTCGTCGAAAACCACGATTGAATAAGGTTTGCGCCGGATGGCTTCAGTTAGCTGGCCGGCTTCCTCGTAGCCCACATAACCGGGAGGCGCCCCTACCAGCCGGCTGACCGCATGCCTCTCCATAAACTCGGACATGTCAATCTGCACCAGCGCTTCCTCGCTGCCAAACAACAATTGCGCCAGCGATTTGGTAAGTTCGGTTTTGCCCACTCCGGTGGGACCTAAGAACATGAACGAGCCAACTGGGCGGCGCGGGTTCTTGAGCCCTGCCCGGGCGCGCCGGACTGCTTTGGAGATGGTCTGGATGGCCTCTTGCTGGCCAATAATGCTTTTGGCAAGTTCTTCTTCCATGTTCAACAGCCGTTCTGATTCTTCACTGGCAATTTGGGTGAGCGGGATGCCGGTCCACATGGAGATAACCTCGGCAATGTCCTCTTCGGTCACGGTAGGTGCAGCTATGCGGTCCCAGCCGTTTTGCATTTCACGCAGGCTAATTTCCAAATCTTCCTGGTTATCCAGGAGAGATTGGACCAGGTCGTTATCCAAATCGGATTGGGCTTGCTTGATTTTCTTGCGCACATCGCGAAGTTCAGTCATAAGGTCCTTGCTGCTCAAGGCTGAATCGCTTTTGTACATCCGTACGCGCGAAGCGGCTTCATCTACCAGGTCTATGGCTTTGTCCGGCAGGAAACGATCGGTCACGTAGCGCGACGAGAGTTTTGCGGCAGCGTCGAGGGCAGCATCGTCAATGTGCAGGCGGTGGTGCTCCTCATAATTAGGGCGCAGCCCTTTGAGGATCTCGATGGTTTCCTCAACGGTGGGCTGGTCGACCACGATGGGCTGGAAGCGCCTTTCAAGAGCAGCGTCGCTTTCAATGTTCTTGCGATACTCATTGAGGGTAGTGGCGCCGATTACCTGCAGTTCACCGCGCGATAAGGCCGGTTTGAGAATGTTAGCGGCATCCACAGAGGAACCCGCAGAACCTGCCCCCACAAGCATGTGCAGTTCGTCAATAAACACGATGGCGCCGGAGCTCTTCAACTCATCGATGACGCGCTTCAGGCGTTCCTCGAACTGACCGCGGTACATTGTTCCCGCCACAAGCGATCCCACATCCAACTGCAAGACGCGTTTGTCCAACAGGAGCGCCGGCACATCGCCTTCGATGATGCGCTGAGCCAGGCCTTCCACGATCGCCGTTTTACCTACACCAGGTTCGCCAATAAGGGCAGGGTTATTCTTTGTGCGCCGCGCCAAAATCTGGATGACGCGCTCAATCTCTTTTTTCCGCCCGATCACAGGGTCCAGCTTGTTATCCTCGGCCAGAGCGGTCAGGTCCGTAGCTAACTGATCAACCAGCGGGGTTTTCGCACTTTCCTTTTCTTTTTTGCGGCCTGCTTCCCGGCGCGCCGAAATTTTCCCTTTTTGCAGGTCTGCCAGCGGGGCGGTATGCACATCATCTTCACGTTCCTTGCGGGTCTCTGCAATCACCCGGGCTGTCTGCCTGCGGATTTGTTCAGGCGTGAGCCCAAACATCGCCAGGATCTTCATTCCCTCAAAGGTTTCGTCTCGGGTCAGCGCAAGCAGCAGATGTTCAGTGCCGACGCTATTCTGGTCGCCCTTTTTTGCCTCTTCCAGGGCAAGTTCCAACACTTTTTGTGTGTCGTTTGCAAGCGTAAAGTTACCGGATGCTTCCTCGGTTCCGGACTTGGATTCAACCGCGGTCCGGACGCTTTCCAGTTCCAAACCAAGGTCATATAAAACACGATTGGCGATCGTGCCTTCTTCTAAGATTAACCCAAGCAAAAGATGCTGTGTCCCGATGATTCTCTGGTGCATTCTTTCTGCTTCGAACTGCGCCAGGCTCAGGACCCTTTTTGCTTTTTGGGTAAATTGATTCATGCCAGCCAAGGCAACCTCCTATGGTTTTGGCTCCTACAAAGGAACCCCTGCCATCCCACCTCTTTGTGCTGTTAACAGCAGGTATTCAATCAAGCCTGAAAGGGCGCTATTTTTGCGCCCTCAGGCATGCGTATTTTTGTCTCTATATGCTGATTCTACCAAATTATGACTGATGACAATGCGTTGTCTCAGGAATATGACAGAACGTTAATAATCCGTACTGCCCTATGAATATATTCTTTTACCCATCCATTCACCAGCATTGTGCGGATGGATGGTTTTCCAGATATATTCGAAAAACTACCTGTTTTCCGGCCAGGCTTTAGCATAAGATTGGAGTATTCGGTCCACAATCGCATTGAATTCCAGGCTGACCGTGCGTCTGGCAGGGTCCGCCATATGCCAGGCAACAATCTCCCGGGCGCCCTGCGAAAACGGCTTTGTGCAGACAAAGTCCGGAACCAAGCGCTTGATCTTGCTGTTGTCCAGAATAAAGCTGTGGGCTTTATCCCCAAGGAGGCTCTCCCCCCAGATCGGGTCATACGCAGTGATGAGATCGGAAGGCACATGCACAAGACGGGCTTTTACACCCAGGGCGTCCGCCAGGGTTTCATGGATCTGGTTCCAGGTCAGCCATTCATCCGAAGTGATATGGAAGGTTTCACCGATGGCGCGCGCATTGCCCAACAAACCCACGAATCCTTTGGCAAAATCCGAATTGTGTGTAAGCGTCCAGAGCGAAGTGCCGTCACCATGCACAATGACTGGCTCCTCGCGCAGCATCCGGTCGAGGGTTGTCCACTCGCCGTGCACTGGCACATAGGATTGATCGTAAGTGTGCGAGGGGCGCACGATGGTAACCGGAAAATTCTCCTCCCGAAAGGCTCGCAGCAGGCGCTCCTCGCAGGCTGCCTTATTACGGGAATACTGCCAGTAGGGGTTATTCAGTACGGTGGACTCGCTCACAGGCAGCACGGTCGGAGGTGTCTGATAGGCAGAAGCGGAACTGATAAAAACAAACTGCCCTGTCCGCCCTCGAAACAACTCCAGGTCAGTTTCCACGTGCTCGGGGGTAAAACTGACAAATTCCGCCACCACGTCAAAATCCTGGTTTCCCAGTACGTCTTTGACCGTCTGTGGATTGCGGATATCCGCAGTCAGTACTTTTGCTCCTTCTGGGATGGGACGAAATGATTTTCCCCGGTTGAGCAGGGTGAGATCGACCCCGCGTTCCAGGGCAAGCCTGGCACAACCCGAACTGATAATTCCCGAACCGCCGATAAATAAGACCCGCATTTTTCTCTCCTGTTCTTTTTAGCCCTGTAACTGTTCCACTGAGGCAGCCTCTGAACCTTGATCCTCCAAGGGCTGCTTGGAGACCCTTT
>CAYVWM010000151.1:0-4366 GCA_964455505.1 uncultured Anaerolineaceae bacterium | reverse complement strand
CCTCTTGGAAAGCCTTTCATTACCTGACATGCTTCCTGATATAATCTGACCAGCGAGACATTCTCACCAAAATCACACTCGCACGAGGGAGAAGGCATGTTTTCCACTATTGATGACGCGCTGGCTTTTATCAAATCCCAATCTATTGAACTGGTTGACTTGCTGTACGGCGACCTGTGGGGTCATCTGCACCACCTGACCCTGAGCGCAAAAGAGTTTTCAGCTAAGACGATGAGCGAAGGGGTCGGTTTCGATGGCTCAAGCGTCGGCTTCAAACACGTGCAATCCGGGGACATGGCGCTGATTCCTGACCTCAGCACTGCTTTTGTGGATCCGTTCCATCAGGCGCACACCCTGGCATTTCTCTGCAACATTTACGAAGCAGACACCAAAGAACGCTATCCTTTTGACCCACGGGAGATCGTCAGGCGGGCAGAAGAGCAAATGACCGAAAGTGGAATTGCGGATAAATCCTTGTGGGGTCCGGAATTTGAATTTTACATTTTTGACCAGATTACTTTAAAAAACAGCCCCCAGCTGACGCTTTGCCAGATTGATTCGGGAGAAGCCAACTGGGGCGACTTCTACAATGCCAATGGTTATGCCCTGCCGGATAACCAGGCCTACCACGCAGCGCCGCCCTGTGATAACTATTTTGAAATCCGGGATGAAATTGTGGTCACGCTGGACAGGATGGGCATCCCGGTCAAGTATCACCATCACGAAGTAGGCGGTCCGGGACAATCGGAGATAGAAACCCCACTGCTGGGTATTATTCAGGCGGGCGACGCTGCCATGCTGATCAAGTACGTTGTCAAGATGGTAAGCATGCGTGCAGGCAAGACAGCCACCTTCCTGCCGAAACCGATCTTTGGACTGGCTGGCAGCAGCACACACTACCATCAGATGCTTCACAAAGGCAGCACCAACCTGTTTTATGACCCCCAGGGCCCTTCCCTGCTGAGCCAGATAGCCCTGCAGTACATAGGTGGCTTACTTGAACATGCTCCAGCGGTGATGGCATTTACCAATCCCAGCCCAAATTCCTACCGCAGACTGGTTCCGGGATTTGAAGCGCCAATCAAGGCTATTTTCTCTGCCGGAAACCGAAGCGCTGCTATCCGGATCCCCAAATATGCCACTTTGCCGCAGGAAGTACGTATGGAGTTCCGTCCCCCGGATGCCACAGGCAACCCCTATCTTTCCATGGCGGCTATGCTGCAGGCTGGGTTGGATGGCATTCGCCAGCAAATTAACCCAACCAAAGCAGGTTTTGGCCCTATTAACGACAACATTTTTGACTGGTCAGAAGAGCGCCGAGCCAGCATCAAGAGCCTGCCCACCTCGGTGGAAGCAGCAATGCAGGCATTGGAAGTTGATTCAGACTTTTTGCTGAAAGATCAGATTTTTGATGAAACGCTCCTACAGACCTGGATCAAAGCCAAACGGCAAGAGGTTGAAAGCATCAATCAGCGGCCTACGCCCTTTGAGATTGAACAGTACTACGACTGCTGACCATATACCCCCAGACCTAAAAACGGGAGAATATAATCTCCCGTTTTTTTTTGGCAATTGATGTATCAGCGCTTGTAAAACAACAGCCCAGCTTAAGCCCACCACTGCGGCATTTGTTCACGCGCGGTCTTTTGAATAAACTGGCGCTGGGCATCGTTCAAAGTGCAGTGAGCCGAGTTGGCATCACAGGTGTCACGGTTTTCCACCAAAAGGATGGTCGCATCGCGACTGAGCACAATGGTGTGCCAGGCATCCTTGCGGACATTGTATAACTGGCAAGCCTGCATAGGCACAGCTTCCAAAGCCTCAACTTCCTGATCTCCACTTCCAAGGAATAAAATTCCCTGACCTTGCAGCAAAACAAACACCTCATCAGTTTCAAGGTGTTTTTCAACAGTATGTATCATTGGAGGTTCCAGCTCGTCAATGTACCGTAGAAAAGCAACCCGCCAACAATTGAAATCAATCAGCGGCTGGTATCCCTCACCATCAAAGGTCGATATCTCCAACAAACGTTTATCCATTTTTCTCCTTAGCACCGATACACTTTAAGAAAATCTCTCATCATAAGGCAATCTGCAGCCAATCGCACTGTTTTACACTGCGGGTCAGGAAAGCCTTGCTTCAACATATACTTCAGCAGGCTTGCCTTCCGGCAGAGGAACAACACAGCTGTCTACTGGATGACCATCAACCTTTAGGCTGACCTGATTTCCCTGACCATCGCGGATGACATTAATGAGATAGCGGGTCCCGCGGAATTCCCTCACAGCCTGGAAACCCTCCCAGGAAGCTGGAATAACCGGTTGTATGGCAAGACCTTTATAGGTTGGCCTGATCCCCAGGATATATTGGGTGATAGCAACGTAGTTCCAGGATGCGGTTCCCGTGAGCCATGAGTTCTTGGCTTCACCGTGGGTGGGCGCATCTTTCCCTGCAATCATCTGGGCATACACATAGGGCTCACAGCGGTGCACTTCACTGATGGCTTCCCGAACTGAAGGGTTGATGCAGCGGTAGTAATCATAGGCTTGATTTCCCCGTCCCACTTTAGTTTCTGCGATCATGATCCATGGGTTATTATGGCAGAAAATGCCGGCATTCTCTTTATAGCCAGGTGGATAGGTGGAAATTTCACCCAGGTTGATGTAATAGTGGGTGTACGCTGGGTTCAGGATAACAATGCCGTGCTCAGTAGCCAGGCGTTCGGCAACAGAATCCAGTGCAATTTGTGCTCTGCCATCTTTTACACCCAAACCCGCCATCACACACATGCCCTGAGGTTCAATATATATTTTCCCCTCACTGTTGACCGCAGACCCGACCGGTTCGCCAAAGGCGTCATAAGCCCGGCGGAACCAGGCGCCGTCCCACCCGGCTGCCCAGACCGCTTTTTCCATGTCAGCTGCTTTCTGACCATAGAACCCGGCAGGGTGTTGGAAAAAATTTGGGCTGGTGGATTGATAAACTTCCGCTAATTGGTCCATTTCCTGGCAAGCCAAAATGAAAAGGCCGGCGATAAACACACTCTCGGCAACTTTGCCTTCCTGATTGGTGGTCGTCTGGAACGATTGCCCAGGTGCATCAGAGAAACAATTGAGATTCAGACAGTCATTCCAATCTGCCCGCCCAATCAGCGGGAGCCCATGAGGTCCTAAAAGATTGAGGGTGTACTGCATCGAGCGCTGCAAGTGTTCATAAAGCGGGGTTTCGGTACCTTCCAGATTTTCATATTGAACCATTTCGTCCAATATGGAAAAATCGCCGCTTTCCTTGACATAAGCAGCAGTGCCCAGCACTAACCAGAGCGGATCATCATTGAAGCCTGATCCGATATCGTTATTTCCACGTTTGGTCAGGGGTTGGTATTGGTGGTAAGCGCCGCCGTTGAGCAGTTGCGTTGCAGAAATTTCCAGGATGCGCTCCCGGGATCGCTCAGGCACCTGGTGCACAAAGCCCAACAGGTCCTGGTTTGAATCCCTGAAGCCCATCCCCCTGCCAATCCCGCTTTCAAAGTAGGACGCCGAGCGGCTCATGTTAAAGGTCACCATACACTGGTAGGCATTCCAGATGTTGACCATGCGGTTGGTGTGCTTGTCGGGGGTGTTGACCTGGAATTTTTCCAGCAAAGCATTCCAGTATGTCGCTAAATCCTGAAAAGCTTCGGCCACCGTGTGGGGATCGAGATAGCGGGCAATAACCGGCCAGACTGTACGTTTATTGATAACCTGGGTGTCGGGATTTTCAAACTTTTCTGCTGGGTCGTTTTCGTGGTAACCAAGCAGGAAAATAATTTTTTTCTCTTCACCAGCAGCTAACCGCAATTTCAGATGGTGAGAGCCAATCGGCTGCCAGCCATGCGCCACAGAATTGGTCGATTTTCCCCGGGCAACAACCTGAGGAGTATCCCAACCCTGGTAAGTTCCTAAGAATGCTTCGCGCTGGGTTTCGAAACCGGCCAGTTGTTCAGAGCATGCAAAGTAGGCAAAGTGGTTGCGGCGTTCACGGTATTCTGTCTTATGAAAAATGGTGCTGCCTTGCAAACTGAATTGCGCACCGCCAAGTGTGGGAACCTCCACTTCACCGGTGCTGAAGTTTCGCTGAAAATTGGTCGAGTCATCCAGGGCATCCCACAGGGCAAATTCCACTGCTGAAAAGAGGCTGATTTCTGCCTCGGTATCCCGCTGGTTGGTCAGTGTAAGCTCCCAAATTTCGAGTGGATCCGCAAGGGGTATAAAAAAGCGCACACCGGATTTAATCCCCTTATTTTTAGAAGTAATGGTGGTATATCCCAGACCATGCCGGCATTCGTACTGCTCAAGGTCTGTCCTGGTAGGCATCCAGGTGGCAG
>CAYVWM010000150.1:0-4377 GCA_964455505.1 uncultured Anaerolineaceae bacterium | reverse complement strand
GCCATGCCAACTCTTTCTGTGTTTAATTGTTACTTGATGAGATTCTCTTAATAGACTACGGAACTTTAGAAACTCTGATGGTCTAATAAACCAAAGAATTTATAAAAAATGACATGTTTCTGATAAAGATTATAGCACACGCTGTTAACAAAAATCACCCTCTCAACAAAAATTTCTTTATTGAGAGGGCAATTAGCTCTTTTACAGAGGTGGTATTTCACACACCTTTTGCCTATCCGCGGATTGGCAAAACCGCCTTGCAGGCTGCATTCACGATCGGGTATGCAATTGGTGAAGACGTGAGTGCCGGATGGGTGCCCATCTGGAACATCACGATGTCATTGGCAGTCATTCTGTGCATAATGCAGGCGCTGATGACGTTGATCATTTCGCCAATGGATTTTCCACCTGAGATGGAACCACCCATGATTACACCGGTTTCCTTCGCAAATACCAGTTTCACCTTTGTCAGGGTTGAATTGGGCATGCCGCCAGGGTGCGTGTCTGGTGACTCTGCCTTTGTAACAACCACATTCATCCCAAGATCACGGGCAAAGCGTTCAGTCAAACCTGCCACAGCAAAAGCCCGGCCATTGACTATGGTTGAGAAAACGCTGATAGCACCGGTGTTTTTGTGGGTTGGGGAATACAGGTTGGCTCCAGCGATGCGCGCTTCTGCTGTAGCAACCGAAGCAAGCATAACGTTTACCGGTCTGCTGTGGAAAAATGAGTGTTTTTCTGCGCAATCGCCGCAAGCGTACACATCAGGGTCGGTATAGGTCTGCATGTAAGCGTCAACTTTAATGGTGTTGTTGAATCCAAGTTCGATGCCGCATTGTTTGGCAAGCTCTGTGTTGGGTTTTGCGCCAATACCAAGAATAACCATATCTGCCTTGAGCATAGTGCCATCGGCAAGTTTGACGCCAGTGGCGGTCTCATCACCCAAGATTTCCTCCACCTTGGTGTTGACCATGACTTTGACCCCTGTTTCTTCAAGTTTGGCTTGCGCTTCCGCACAAAATTCATCATCCATTGCCATTTGAAGGCATTTCGAAAGGGCTTCAACCACGGTTACGTTAATATCGCGCCCTTTGCGGCATTCATCTGCAAACTCAACGCCGATAAAACCTCCGCCGATGATGACCAGGTCTTTGACGTCTTTCATTTTTTCGTATACGTCTTCAAGGTAGTGATAATCTTTTTTAATAGCGTATACATTCTTTTTGTTTATGCCAGGAATAGGCGGCACTACAGGCTGGGAGCCTGTTGCAAAGACCAACTTTTCGTAGCTGATTGTCTCACCGCTCATCAAGGTGACAACCTTATTAGCCCGGTCTACAGAAAGCGCTTCATCTTTTACCAGTTCAATTTGATTGCTTTCCAGCAATCCGTCAGGAATAACATTGTACTGCGGGCCCCCGACAGTGCCATAAATATAAGGAATACCGCAGGGAATTAAAATTGTGCCCTCTTTTCGGACAACAACCACTTTTTTGTCAGGGTAATGCCGTCTGCAGCTAATTCCTGCAGTAATGCCTGAAAGACCTCCCAAAACTAATACATCTGTTTGAATCATCGCAACTCCTTTTGAATTTTAAATAATTTTACCGTAAAAATTGGGGTTTTCCGATTTTTCTAACCCAAGAACATAAGTTTTTTAGATAGAACAGCCATAGGCAACTTACCAGTTAAGACTACTATGCAACTTGGAATTTTGCGTATATCCTTTATTATCCAAAACACCCCCATAAGTGCCCGTAAGTTAATTTCCTGTTAATTGGGCAATCAACACTTCAAAAGCCACATCTCCCGGCATCCCGCCCGTTTTCATGCCTTCATCGATTTCAAGCAGCCGCCCGTAGATATCCACCAATTGACCCATCGTAAAGCGTCGGGCTTGTGTTGTCAGTTTTTCCGCTACAAATTTCAAAACATGCAGCTCCTGCTCTATCTGCCGGCTGCTGCCGCCCTCATCCAGAATTTCGCGCGCTTGAATCAGCATTCTGAACTGTCGATGAATCATCCCGGAGAGAGCAATCATCTCGTTGGTCTCGCATAAAAGCCTGAACTGTTCCATTGCCCTAACGGAATTTCTCTCCCCCAGTGCATCGGTGAGGGTAAAGATATTGCCTTCCTGATTTTGAGAGGTCAACAGGGCCACGTCCTCCCCCGTGACAGCTCTTTCCCGATTGACATAGTTCAACAATTTCGCGATTTCCTGGTTGGCGCGAAGGGTGTCATTCCCGATGTAATTTGCCAGCAAATGGGCAGCATCCAATCTGAACTCACCGCCAGCGTCGCGGGCGCTTTTCAACACCCAATTAGGCATATCGGTGTCCTCAGGCAGGGCGCAATCTACCACATAACTTCTCTCAGGGTTTGCCCTAACCCACGCGAGCAGCCAGCTGTAAAGCTTGTCATTTTCCCAACTTGTTTGCCCTCTACGTGTTACTTTATGGTCTTCAAGCACCAATACCAGCGCTGTCGTATCCGGAACCTGGTCCAGAATCCCCAGAAAACGGGGTTGACCTTCCTTACCCAGTTTGGCAAGCATGTTTTTTGCCTTCTCAACAAGGATCAGCCGGCGCGGTGCCAAAAACGGCATGGTCAGACAATCTGCCCGCAGCGCTTCCAGGTTCACGTTATCCCCGTCCAGCAAGGTAGTATTGAGGTCGGCCATATCTGCCGGACCCATTTCTGATTTAAAACCAGCCACAAGTTCCCTGGTTCGGGTAAGATCATCGCCGCGCAGCAAATAAAGGCTGGGTTTCTCCATCAGCAAACAGTCCGATTACCTTCCAATTTTTATGCGATGCACAAAAGTTTCCTGCAGTTTCTGGCTTGTGACCAGGCGCACACGCGATTCACCAGGGTCTGCGTTGGTGGTGATATTACGCTGAACCCAAGGCCCCAGCGGTTTGGACAAGAAAAACACAGGGACAGCCATCAGGATAGAAAACACTATTGGAAGCACTCGGATTCTTTTGGTGCCGCCGGTCGCCTCAAGGGTGAGCCAGGCAGCGGCTCCTGCCGCGAGTGATGACACAGCCAGGTTTGTGCCGCAGTGCGGATGAACCGCCAACTCTTTTTCACCGCCCTTAAGCCGGCGTTCTGCTTCCAGCACAGCATCGGTCACAATCTCTGTTGGCAGGTCTGCTAACAAAGCAAAGCCGCGCGGACTCGAGATCCCAGCCATCGGTACACCCTGGTATTTGTCGGCAAGCACCTGCATGGTAGCGTGCTCCAAAGCATGGTTAATCCTGGTTTCTGCTACCAGAGGAAAAAAGTCCAACAGTTTCTTGGTCATTTTTGGTGTCCTTTCGTTAGTCCTTTTCGGGTTCGAAAAGAGCAGCTTTCAGTGCGTCTCGCAGTGAGCGGACTTCGATCACCTGGATACCTGCCGGCCAGGGTTCTACAGAACGCAGTCGGCGGGGGATAACAGCCTGCTTAAAGCCCAGTTTGGCTGCTTCCTTCAGCCGGGCAGCCATCTGTCCGACCATCCGCAGCTCACCCGAAAGTCCAACCTCCCCGATCAAGACCGTATCGGCTCTAACCGGTTGGTCTTTTAGCGAGGAAGCGATAGCTGCTACCACCGCCAGGTCTGCTGCAGGCTCAGAGATGCGCAGACCGCTGACCACATTGGTAAACACATCCTGCTCTCCCAAACGCAGCCCCATCCGCCTGGTCAGCACTGCGGTGAGCATCAGCAAGCGGGTAAAGTCAATCCCATTGGCGTTGCGGCGAGGGTTTCCCAGGCTGGTTGGGGTGGTCAATCCCTGGATTTCAACAAGCAGAGGGCGGGTGCCCTCCATGGTTACAGCGATAGCCGAACCTGGCGCATTGACCATGCGTTCTGCTAAAAAGACCTCTGAGGGATTGCTAACTTCCACCATGCCTTTTTCCTGCATTTCGAACACCCCAACTTCCGAAGTGGCGCCAAAGCGGTTCTTTACCGAGCGCAGCAATCGGTAAGACTGAAACTGCTCCCCTTCCAGGTAAAGCACCGTATCAACAATGTGTTCCAACACGCGCGGGCCGGCGATGGTGCCTTCTTTGGTCACATGCCCAATCAGAAATACCGCTATCCCGCTGGATTTTGCCAGTTCCCTCAGGCGGGTTGCACATTCACGCACCTGAGAAATAGATCCGGCACCAGATTCCATGTCCGGCAGGGTCATGGTTTGTATTGAGTCAATGATGAGCAGGGACGGTTTAACAGTGCTGACATGATCAAAAATAACAGCCAGGTTTGTTTCGGTTACCAGGAACAGACCGTGCGGTAGATTCACTGTATTCTTTCCGTTGCTGGAAACAAGGCGAGTGGCGCGCATTTTGATCTGCCGTTCTGATTCTTCTCCAGAAACATACAAGACCTGG
>CAYVWM010000149.1:0-4407 GCA_964455505.1 uncultured Anaerolineaceae bacterium | reverse complement strand
CCTGACTAAACGAGTGCGCCTGCCGAAGACGTGCAAAGCAAGCCTCCTGGTTGCCAAAGGCATGCACGGCAAAGGACTATCGGACTAAACGACTACCTGACCACCCGACTATCTAGCTACCCGACTAACGACCAGCGACTATCGACTATTGACTATCGACTCAATTGGAGACCTGCGGTCACTTGCCTCGCACGGTCCGGAGACCGGCGAGAACAGAAACTACCTGACTAAACGAGTGCGCAGCCTCCTGGAAGGACTACCTGACTACCCGACTATCCGACTATCCGACCAGCTGAGTGCGCAGCCTCCTGAAAGGACTACCGACCAGCGACTATCGACTATCGACTACCAATGATACAATTCTCCCGAAAGGAGCACTATGATCACACTGCAGACCCTTTTCCTCGGATCATCCCTGGCTGCCTGGCTCAAAGCACTGGCAGTCCTGGCAGCAGGCTGCCTGCTGCTCAGCCTGGTGCGCCGCTTCATCCTCAAACGCAGCGCCCGCACCGGCAAAGAAACCAGCCTGCTCTATAAACTCGCCAAAGACTTCAAGCCGCTCTCCGTGCTGGTGCTGGCAGCCGCTGCAGGCGCCCTTTTCCTGAACATCCCGCCCAAAACCCAAAACATCCTGCGGGTGGTGCTCATCACCGTTGCCGGCTTCCAGATCGCCTCCTGGGCTTCCACCCTTTTGGAAGAATGGATGCTAAAACAGATGGCAGACGCCGACGAAGACGACCCTTCCCGGCGCACGTCCATCCGCGTTTTCGGGGTGGTGCTGAAGGTCGCCATCTGGCTGATTATTATCCTTATCATCCTGGACAACATCCCCAACCTGGACCTGGCAAGCATGATCACCGGGCTCGGCATCGGCGGCATCGCTGTTGGGCTGGCTGCCCAGAGTTTCTTGGGCGACCTGCTTTCCAGCCTGACCATCGCTCTGGACAAACCTTACGCCGTGGGCGACAGCATCCAGGTGGACAAGTTCAGCGGCACGGTCGAGAAAATCGGCATCCGCTCCACCCACCTGCGCAGCATCGACGGCGAACAGGTGGTCATGTCCAACAGCGACCTGCTTTCCAGCCGCCTGCAGCATTTTGACCGCATGCAGGAGCGCCGGGTGGTGTTCGAAATCCGCCTGGATTACGCCACCCCTGCCGAAACCCTGGCACGCATCCCCGACATCCTGCGCGAAGAGATCGAAAGCCAGCCAAACACGCGCTTTGCCCGGGCGCACTTCAAGCGCTTTGGTGAGGTGAATCTTATTTTTGAAGTGGTTTACTTCGTCACCACGCCAGCCTATCTCGACCATGTCAACGCGCAGCATGCCATCAACCTGGCAGTCCATTCCCGCTTCGAGAAGGAAGGCATCCGCTTCAACACCGCCAGCCAGAATGTTGCCTTGCTGAACGCCAACCCGGACGAAATCCTGCAGTAGGCTAAAGACCCAGCAGCCCGGCAAACAAGCCCGATAAGCTTAAGGAGGAACCATGAAAGCCTTGTATGTCGCCCTGGGGGTTGATGTGATTATTACTGTGGGCGTTCTGGGTTTTGCGCTGGGGGCAGTGGTGTTGGGCGGCTACTCGCCCAATATGCTGCGCGAACTGGTCGCAGGCGAAACCCCCAAAGCCAAAATCAGCGCCTACCTGGAAGCCGTCCAGGCGCAGGACCGCGGCACAGCCCTGGACGCCTGGGTTTTGCCAGCGGAAAGCGCGGAAAACTTTGCGTCCCTGAGCGCCCGCCGGGCACTGATCACCGAAGAACTGCTGGCGCTGGGGATCACCCGTTTTACTGTTTCGGACCCGCAGTGGTGGGGCACCTGCTGCACGCCGGGCGTCACCCACCTGGCGCGCAATGCCGGCGGGGCGCGCGTGGATGTGCAGGTAATGGATGTCCAGGGGAACCCGCACGCTTACACCTTTGACGTGTTCACCGACGGACCCTATTTTGGGGACGCCGAGGGCAACCCCTACCGCCGCTGGCACCTGCGCGATGCCTATCCGCGCGAGGGCGGGCAGCCGCTTTTCTGGCAGCTGATCTACGAGAGCCAGGTGCTCACCCCCGAAAGCCCTTAAACCCGCACCCAACCGTTCTTATTAGGCAAGTTTAGCGCTCAGCAACAAGCGCTTTACCTCAGCCCGCACCAAAAAGCGCACCCCAAACGGGGTGCGCTGCACGGTGATCAACCTAAAAAAACTATCACCTATGCGCAGTTTGTTAGGTCATTCATAAATCGCCACAAAATTGTCAAACCCAACCCGTATGCCGCTTTCCACGAAGGTTGCAGCCAACAAGCCTAACTTTCCAGGTTTGTAGTCGGGGTCTACATATTCTGCCAGCACGGTCTCGCCAAGCAGCAGCATTAGCTTCTCCTGGCTGCAGCTGGCACTCAGCTTATACGGACCGCCCGCCAACACCAGGTCTGAAATGGTCCAATCGAGCAGCCTTTTCTGAGTGCCGTCCACCCATTTGGAAATCTGGTAGTAACCATCCTCAGTGATCGTCAGGGTGGTCAGATTGAGGGTATCCTGAAAGCCGCACACGAATCCCAATTCAACAAAGCCGCCGCCGTTGATGATGCGCGCATCCACGCCCATAAAAACCTCGTCTGCCACGATATCGATCGTAGAAAGGATCACCTGCCGGTCTTTATCCACATCGATCCATAACTCGCCGTCCTGGTAGCGCACCTTTCCCAATTCGGTGTTATTTAATGCCCAGCCCGTGCTCGGGTCCGAAAAATTATCGGTAAAGCTGGTGATTCCCAGGGGCTCCTCTACGGGCTCTTCAATGAGGGTGTTTAGATTGGGCATCACCAGCCCCGCCTTGGCATCGTCAATCAGCGCCATCGCCAGTTTCAGCGGACGCAGCGAAGTGATCAGCCCGCCGGTCGGCACGCACCAGTCACTGGCGTTGATTGCCCCGTCGCTATTGGTATCGGCGATGCGCCGGCAGTTGGGATTGTCGTTAGGGTCGGTGTAGTCGGTTTGGGCGGCAATGCCTACCAGGCGCCCGTTTTTATTCAAGACCAGACCGCCCGAAAACTCGCCCGCAAAGGTTGAGACGATATCAAAATACGCCCGTTCGTTCCCAAAATCATCCGCCCTGATGGCAGTGACCGTGGTGAGCGCATCGGCAAGCACCGGGTTATCAAAGCCGGGATACCCCACAATCATTAATTCGTCGCCAGCGTTGACGGTATCGGAGTTGCCCAGGGGAACCTTCGGAAGGGTCAGGCTGGCGTGATCGACCGGGTTTCCATTCATCCGGGCGCGCACCTTAAGCACCGCGTAACCCAAACCGGGGTCCGCCTGCACAACATCGGCATAGAATACAGCCACTGCCGGCGTGTTAGGTCCATCGTTCAGCGCAACAACAATCTCCTGCACCTGGTTAAATTCATCAGATAGGGCGGCGTAGGAACTGGTCAGGATCAGCCCGTCCGATGAGATGATCGTCCCTGACCCCGTCCAGCCGACCACGTAAGCGCCGCCCACTTCCACCATGGCTTTAATCTGCACCACAGCCCGGTAAGGCACCTTGAATTCGGGCGCGGCTGTGGCGGTGGGAACCGGGCTCGGCTCAACCGTTGGCGGCAGGTTCACCGCTGGGGTGGGCTGGTTGGCAGGCACAACTGCCGTAGGGGCGCTGGCTGGCGGCATGCCTGCCTGCACTTCTGCGCGCAAATGAAATTGGTAATTGCCGGCATTGCTGACGACCGTTCCCAGCCCATAAGCGCTGCCCGGCTGGGCAGTGCGGAAGTACAGGGTGAGCACTTCCACCCCGCCGGGTGCAATCGTCCAATCCGTTATCAGGGTCACATCCCCGCTGGCTTCGGTCTCCACCGAAAGTTCCGGGCTGGAGCCGTCAAAACGCGCCTGGGTCAGAAAGCTAAGCGGCAGCAGGATCTGGCTGACCTGGGCATTGAACTGCCCGGTGTTGCTGATGGTGACGACCACGCTGAAGCGCTCGCCCAGCGCCACCGCCGTGGGGGGATAGTCGGAGCGCACTTCCAGCGTGGTTTGCTGTGGGGCTGCCGGGGAGCAGGCCGAAAGAGCCAGGCATATAAGCAAAGATGCCAATATCAGTTTTCTTACAGGGGGTAGCGCTTTGATCATCGTGGTGGACCTCCAATAATAGTGCTGTACCTCAGCAGAGGTTTGCGTGACGCAATCGAGAAGCAGACCTGTTTTTGCGGTACCTGCGTGCCGGCTTGCAGACCGTTCACCAGCACAGCCCCCAAAAATCTGCCTGCCAAAAGTATACCCTGAATTTTTAGTCCAAACGGCGCCAATCAGGCACTCCACAAAAAAATCCAAGCCAATAAGCCTGCAATCCTGCCCTCTCCCACCTCCCCCCAAAAAAGCGTTCCCTGCACACCCCAAACCACAAGACTGCGCCGCCCCA
>CAYVWM010000148.1:0-4487 GCA_964455505.1 uncultured Anaerolineaceae bacterium | reverse complement strand
TCGAGCAGCGGGTGAATGCGCACGTTTGTGCCCGGTGCAAAATCGGTTTTATATTGATTCCAAAATTCAGGCGGCTGGTCATCGACGTGCCATTCGTTCTGCAGGTCGCGGGCGGAAAAGTAACGTTCTTTGGAACGTGAACCTTCTTCGTCTGCCCGGGCGCCAACAATGACACCGGTGAAAGGGTGCGGGTCGGGGTCTATTTCGTACTGTTGGGTGCTGTGGTTATAAAGGTAGCGTTTGCCCTGTCCGTTCAGGGTTTGGGTGAGGGCGTCCGTTTTTAACAAGCGGCAGCAGGTCAGCCGGTCCACAGCGCCATCGGGAAAGGTTCTTTTTTGGGCAAGCGCTTCCTCGTTCGACCCTACGATCATGGCAAGCTTGAACTCCCGGACGAGTTGATCGCTGTAATTAAGCATTATAGGGATCTTAAAAGGTGTGTCAATATGAATGAGCGGAAAGGGAACGTGGCCCAGAAAGGCTTTGCGCGCCAGCCAAAGCAGCACGGTTGAATCCTTACCCATCGACCAAAGCATGCCCAGGTTCTTGAAATTGGCGTAGGCTTCGCGGAGGATGTGTACGCTGATGTTTTCGAGTGTGTCTAAATGTCCCAAATTGTCCTTAAAATTGTTAGTACGGCTTTAAGTGAGCATTCTCCTGGATGGCTAATGCTACAAAATTGCCTGGTCGGTCAACCATGCGAGTATGGCTTGCGTGCAGGTTTCGGCGTCTTGCGAGGCAGTATCCAATACCAGTTCAGGCGCTGACGGCGGTTCGTAAGCTGAGTCGATTCCTGAGAAATACGCAATTTGGCATTCACGGGCTTTCTTGTAAAGCCCTTTGGGATCCCGGTTTTCGCATTCCGCAAGCGGGCAATCAAGAAAAACCTCAAGAAAACCACCTGGGGGCAGTAACGCCCGGATTGCATCACGATCGGCACGGAAGGGACTGATGAAGGCAGTGATAACGATCAGGCCGGCATCAAACATTAACCGGGCTACCTCACCGACGCGGCGAATATTTTCATGGCGGTCTGCGTCGGAAAAGCCAAGATCGCGGTTGAGGCCAGAACGCAAGTTGTCGCCATCCAGAACAAAAGTATGGGCAGCGTAGTCCTGCGCCAGGCGGGCTTCCAGCAGACTGGCAAGGGTGCTTTTACCGGACCCTGAGAGACCGGTCAGCCATATTACAAGGGGCTGATGACCTTTGATGCTGGAACGCTGTTCGCGGTTAACAGAATGCTGGTAGGGGGTAAGGTTGTTTTGCATGCTTAGAAGTACATCAGGTAGAGTGTCCGCGCCTGCAGGAAGATGATGACCAATCCTACAATGACCATCAACGTTTTGGCGGGAATCTTTTTTGTAAGGATAGCGCCCAAAGGTGCGGCAATTAGACCGCCTATCAGTAAGCCAAGAATAACCCTGCCGTTGGTAAAACCAATAGAGGTTATGAAGACGACCACTTCAGCAAAAGTAACAAAGAACTCCGTCAGGTTTACAGAACCTATACTCTTTTGCGGTGATTGCCCTGCAGAAATCAGCGTCGTGGTCACAATCGGACCCCATCCACCGCCGCCAATAGCATCCATCGTCCCTCCTACAAGTCCGAGAGGGATAAGCAGATGATTGCGCACAGACTTTTCGACCGGGCTGGGATGAAAGGCTTTATGGATGATGCGAACTGCCATCAGGATCAGGTAAACGGCTATGTAAGGTTTTATCCGGTTGCCATCGATGTTGGAAAGGACATAAGCACCTAAAGCGCCGCCCAAAATTCCGGGGATGATTAGCCTTTTGACGAGGTTTCGGTCAATATTGCCGAGTTTCCAGTGGGAGAGGCCCGATACTGCAGTGGTAAAGATTTCTGCGGTATGGACGCTTGCGCTGGCAGCCGCGGGCGGGATGCCCACACCAAGCAGAAAGCTGTTTGCACTGACACCGTATGCCATGCCAAGCGCACCATCGATCAACTGCGCTAAAAAACCTACAAGAATGAGCAAAAAGAAGTTTACGTCCATCGAATTCCGATTATAACCCCTTGGTATTGATAGGCACTACCATTTGGGTCTTTTATTGTTTTGACTTTTTTATTGTGGCCTTGGCAAAATACCATCTCTGAAAAGGCTGTTTTCTATATGCTGCAAACAAAGATGGGCGCTGCCGATTTTTCCCATGCATCCGCCCCTCCGACATGGCTCTGCAGATCGGCGGGGAGGGATATGCGGTTTGGTTTTCCCCCTTCAGACGGCGTCTCAGCGGCGCTGGGAGGCCGGACGCAGCTGGCCAAGCGGCACTTCCAGCGGCAGCTGGCGGTTTCGTAAAAAGAGTACGAGTACGCGGGCGCGCTCACTGCCGTTCAGGCGGCTGTCGAAGATGGCTTCGTAGCCGGCGAAGGGTCCGCTCTGGATGCGGACCGGGTCGCCACTGCGCAGGCCGCCCAGGGGGTCTCGGGCGATACGGTTGGCAGCTTCCACCTGGTTTTGCAGGGCTTGCATGAGGGGGTCGGGCAGCCAGGCTGGTTCGCCATCGAAGGCAACGATGCGCTGCATGCCAGGCACCCAGGCAATCTGGGAGATCGGGGTTTCGTCAAAATCCAGGTGGGCGAACAGGTAGCCCGGGAAGTAGGGCACTTCCGTGCGGGAGCGGGGGTTCACCGGTTTTACCCGCAGGCGCGGGTAATAGGTATCCAGGCCGCGTACCTGCAGCTGGTACCAGAGCATTGACTCCATATTCGGTTTGCTGTGAAGGGCATACCAATGTTTTGCCATAGGTGTTTTCAGGTTTGCGAAGTGTTATCCGCCAAGTGCATTTCAGATTTGCGTCAGTGCTTATCCGGTAAATTAAACCAGATAAAAACACAAGGTTGTATTTTACCTTGCTTATGGCTTACCGCTATTGGCAAGATTATATCATGCCCACTATTGAAGGGCTGCGGCTTTGGGGCCGGTACGAAGGGGCGGAATAAGTGGGTATTTGCCTGGATCGGGTTTTGCGTGGGGGTGGAAAGGTGGGGGTTTGGTTCCGTTCGGTTTTGGTTGCCGGAGGAAAATTTTACGGAGGCGTTGGCGGGTATGCCGTTATAATGTTGCATAAAGGACAGGGTATGCAGATACTAAATAGGTTGCACCAACTTCTATTAAAAATACGCACGCACTGCAGAGCGCTGGCGCTGCTTGCGGCTGCAGTCCTGTTTATGGGCGCACCTGCAGCAGGCAGCGCCCAACAGCTAGCGCTGGTGGCCGTGAGCCCGGCAACGCAGACGGCTGCGCCCGGCCAGGCATTTGATGTGCAGGTAACGGTGGAAGGCGTTGAGGATCTGTATGCTTTTGAGGTTCTCGTTCATTTTCCACCGGGATTGGTCCAGGTGATCTCGGTGAGCAGCGGGGGATTTCTCGAACCGGGTTTGATTGCCCTGGGTTCCTTTAACAACCAGGAAGGCTGGGCCAGGCTGATCGTGAGCCAGAAAACGCCGGCAGAACCCAAAGACGGCAGCGGCACTTTGATGACGGTGCGCATGCAGGCGCTGGAAGTGCTGGGAAGCGCAGACCTGCAGATAGGGCAGGCGGACCTGAGCGACCAGAACGGGATGCTGATCGGACGGGACCTGCAAGGGGGGCAAGTGCGGGTGTGCGCCGGCAGCTTTTGCTATGCCCAGTTTCTGCCACTGCTTGTGCGGTAAGTTAAAGGTGGGGGGCATTTCAATTTATTGGATTAATTGTTAACGTTTCACCAAATTGATGGAAAAAAGCTCTTGAAATAGATGAAAAGGTGTATAATGCCGTCAGAGCAAAGGTAGTATGCAGTTCGGGGAAGCGAATGTCCTAAAGCTCGCCCGAAATCAACAATAAAACGATTCTGGTATTTTCGCGCAGCCTTGGCTGGGTGAAAGCCTAACGTGAGTTTGAAAGGGACAATTTGAACTATTACATACTTATAATGCGCAAACACGAGGAGGGCCTATTGAAATAAGCAAACCGGTGGAACTATGCTCCTCTTAAGGGGCGGAGGACGGGATCTGTTGGGGAATGCTTGTTTCATATTTTTTTCCTCAGGGGATTCCAGGAACTAATGCACTAAAAACATAAAGGGTGCAATTGAAAATATCATTAGTTTTTGGAGGAATTTCAGGAATGACAAAACAAAAATTATTTTGGAAACTGGGCGGGCTGATCCTGGTGATTGGTCTGCTCTTTGCTGCGCTGCCAGTTGGGCAGGCGCAGGCAGCGACGTACCGAACCTGGATTGCCCAGGTGCCGGCTGCACCGGACCAGGATGATGTCGTCCGGGTCTGGATGGACAGTGACACAGCGTCTGGCGAAACAGCTGGTGTCGAGTACAAAATCGGCGAAACTTACACCAAGGTTTTAGGCACCTACGACAATACGTCGTATTCCGGTGCCAACTGGTATGCCGATATCCCAGCCCAGGCTGCAGGAACGTTGGTGGAGTATCAGTTCTATATGTACGGTATCGACATCAATTCAGGTGTTA
>CAYVWM010000147.1:0-4498 GCA_964455505.1 uncultured Anaerolineaceae bacterium | reverse complement strand
GAGGACCGCTTCTTACAGGAAAACCTGGCAGGCTACCGGGAGTATGCCCAAAAGGTGCGCTACCGCCTGCTGCCTGGGGTTTGGTAATTGGCGCACCAATTCCGGGCTGCCTGCAGAGCTTTACCTGCCCCCTGAATCCATCTAATCTGTTCATTGTATTAATTGGCTAGCTCGACGGTGAAGCAATTTCAGCCTGCTCTATCTGCCATAGTTGTACTTTCCATCTGTTTGGATTGAAACTATTGTGATATCATTATCCCTAACATCAGGAAGTCCGTTCAATGCGGACTGGCAACCGGCTTAGAAACAGCAGCGGTGCCTTGAGACTAACAGGTCTCGATGTGCGAAAGAGCGCTTTCGAAAAAAGGTTTCTGTTTTTGTTTAACAACCCAATGCCTGCCGCCTTTCCCGCATCATTCCGGTCCGTCCGCTCCTGGTGACAACAAAACACAACACGGAGGAATAATGATCAAAATATCTTTAGACAGCATCAAAAGGATGGAAAGCAATTATCCGGGCATCACTGAACAAATCTGGCGATTTGAGCATGCTGAACTCCCGCCCTGTCCTGATTGCGGCAGCGGGGATACTGCTAGTGTTCAATATAGGATAATCGGACGCACAATAAGCCTGGCTGTAACCACAACCAAAATCCATCTGAGGCTCAACAACGACGGCAAGGGCATATATTACTGCAATACCTGCAAAGCGCGGTTTGGACCTGTAACGGGTTCTGTAAGAAAAATGAAAACCATGGACGGAGTATTTCCGGATCACTTTAGCAGTTACTTATGGCTAAAATATCATGGTGAAAACAAAGACTACAGACAGGTACAATAAGTAAATGTACGGTCACTCTTTACTCAAGTCCTTGCCCGGACTTCAGATCTCAGGGGCGGCAGCAGGCTCTTTATCCCAGCTCGCTGTTAAAAGTTGAAAGGAAAACTGCATAATGCTGAAAAACGCTCGGACTGCTCACATCCTGCAAGCTTTGCTCGCTGCCGTATTGTTTGGGGCAAGCGCACCCTTGGCTAAATTACTGCTTGGTGAACTTGACCCCATTCCCCTTGCAGCTCTTTTATACCTGGGCAGTGGTATGGGACTGCTGTCGGTGAAGTTATTCCAGCGCAGCCAGGCTCGCACCCTACAACAAGAAGCCCGGGTAGTCAGGGCGGATTTGGGATGGCTGGTGGGCGCAATCCTTGCCGGCGGCGTGGCTGCCCCGATTGTCTTGCTTTTCAGCCTCAAAAACACCCCTGCAGGGACTGCAGCCTTATTGTTAAACTTTGAGGGTGTGGCAACGACCTTGATTGCTTTCTGGATCTTTAAAGAGTCCCTTAGTTCCAGGGCTTGGTGGGCAGTTGCCCTGGTCACTATCGGCAGTATTTTGCTGTCGGTATACATGCAGGAGAGCTGGGGTTTTTCCCTGGGAGCGTTGGGTATCATCCTTGCTTGTGTTTTTTGGGGTTTAGATAACAACTTCACTCGCAATATTGCCGCAAAGGACCCGATAGCAATTGTGATGATAAAAGGTTTTGGAGCAGGAAGCATATCCTTTATCCTTGCGCTGCTTACCGGGAGCAAGTTGCCTGAGTGGCAGGCGATCCTGGGATCGTTGGCGTTGGGTGCTCTCAGCTATGGTGCCAGTATTGTGCTTTATATCTATGCCATGCGCGGGCTCGGTGCTGCCAGGACCAGCACATTGTTCAGTACTGCCCCTGTTGTCGGTTTGGTTTTGTCTGTCTTGCTGTTGAACGAAACTCCTGGTTGGCGTTTATTTGCTGCACTGCCGTTGATGGTAGCTGGCGCATTGCTGTTGATCTACGATGACCATACCCATACACATACCCATGCAGTGCTGACACATGAGCATGCCCATACGCACGATGACGCACACCACGTGCACGTACACCCCGGGGATCATCAAAGCAGACATTCCCATGTGCATACGCATGAAGCGACAACCCACACCCACGCCCACATGCCAGATCTGCATCACCGCCACGAACACCTTACCAAGGATTGATTGCTCCATCGGCTGGAAAAAACCGACTATATCCGGTTTACACTCAATTTTGCGTTTTCCAAAAATGGTATATAATCCTGTGCTCGTGCAGGCTGCCTGAGTTGGCCTGGACAAGATTGAGAGGTTTTGGCATGCAGGTTTTTTGTTTTTACACAACACATAACACTCGGGAGAGCATTCCCGGGTAGTTTTGTTCTGCTCTCTGCGTCCGAAAGCAATAATTCCACGCAAAAGGCCAAATTTCAATGATGATGCAATTAAATTTCCTGATGAACAGCATGGCGGTGTATTCCTATCTTGCCCTGGGGCTGGCTGCCATGATCGAGGGTCCGCTGGCGCTGCTGACTGGCGGAGCCGCTATAGCCAGCGGTACATTTTCGCCTTTGCCTGCTTACCTTACCGTTGTCAGCGGCAGCATTTTGGCGGACCTGGGCTGGTACGGCCTCGGCCGCCTGGGCAGGATGGACTGGATCAGTTGGCTGCTCAAGAAAACCGGCATGAATCCCGAACGTTTGCGTCAGGTCCAGGATGGCATTGGCAAGCACCCTTCCAGACTGTTGTTTCTCTCCAAAATGACCGTTGGGCTACCTATCCCGACCCTGATCGCAACTGGTTTAAGCCGCGTTCCGGTTTTACGCTGGCTGCCAGGCTGGTTAACCGGCGAGCTGTTAAAATCCGGAATTATCATCACCATCGGTTACCTGTTTGCCAGATCGCTTCAGTATGCCTCCCAAAGCTTGCGCTTGGGCTTGTGGGTTGTCACCGGGGTGCTTGTTCTGGCAGCCTACGGATGGTTCAGGTGGCAGCGCAGAAAACGGGCAGCCTGAGGGACGCAAGGCAATGGGAAACGATCAATCCCACACCCTGGAAAGGGCAGCGCAGCCAATCCAATCGGCTTCATACAACCGGGGGCTTGCGCTTATCCCGGCGTATAACGAAGGGGAGCGCGCAGCAAAAGTGGTCAGCGCAGCCCGGCACTACCTTCCTGTGCTGGTGGTGGACGATGGATCGACGGACAGCACCGCGGCAGCAGCAGAAGGCGCAGGTGCACAAGTTCTGCGTCAGAACCCCAACCAGGGCAAGGGCGCTGCCCTGCAGGCGGGTTTCCGCTTTGCGCTTGCCGGGGGATATGACTATGTGGTCACATTGGATGCGGACGGCCAGCACGACCCTGCCCACATCCCCGCCTTTCAGGAAGCCTTCCTTAACAGCCGGGCAGACCTGGTCATCGGGCAGCGGGATTTCTCCCGGATGCCTTTTATCCGCCAGATGAGCAACACTTTGGGCAAACAGATTTTTTCGTGGGCGGTCGGTCAGCCCATACCGGATAACCAGTCCGGGTACCGCCTGATCAGCAGGCCTTTGATGGAAAGGATGCTTGCGCCGGGGGAGAGGGGCTTTGCATTTGAAGTGGACATGATCACAGCCTGCATCGGGGATCGGGGGGTGATTGCCTGGGTGCCCATAACGACGATTTATGCCGATGAAAACAGCCACATTCGCCCGCTGCAGCATGCCTATAAATTTATCCAGGTCTCTTTGCGCGCCCGCAAGGCACTGAAACGCTCTGCCAGATAACGCAATTCTTGGAAAATTCAGAGGGGAAAAATCGGCTTGGTGTGGGGGCTGATCCCTCATGCCGGGTAAAATAAAGCCAACAGAAAAGTTCTCAGTGCTGCCTGCAGGTACGGAAAGGAAACACCCTGTGCACGATCCCATTGAAAAGGCGTACGCCCTCATCAGCCAAAGTTATTTGAAAAGCAAGATTACTGTGCCTCTACCAGAGAGCGGCTTGCCTGGTTTTGTTGGTTTCGACGGCAGGGAATACCCGCAGCCCACACTGGAGCAGGTGAAGGCGGCGTTTTCCGAGAACGCTGCAACCGTGCACACGAAGCAAGCGCAGGGTTTTACCCGCTTGTTTCTTTCACCCCTGGCAGCCCCGATTGAACCGCTGATGGCATCCTTATCCTCCCTGCTCCTGGAGTGCGAACGCGGTGGCCAGCTGTTTCCAACCCGCGCGGTGGGGGCAGCGGAGGGCAGGGCAGTGCAAGTGAACGAGACCGAACAGGCCTGGATGTGGGATAGGGTCAGGGGAGTGCTGGATACGGACCGGGTTGTGTACTTTCCCCAAGAGTATAAACCGGATGGGCATGGGGGCATGACCAAGAGCCAGGCTATCTCCCAGCCCGGGCTGTGCGCAGTTCCCGGTTGGAGTATAGGGCTGATTGAGCCGTTGGTGTTCCTGCCCAAGCCCGGCAGCGGCAGTTTGCTCGCGGGCAGGAAGCAGTTGGAAAATGGGGATTACCCACGCGAATACCTCCGGATTTTGGCGCAGCCGGAATATGCGGGCGAGACCGGCTGGACGCTGGAGGATTTCCTGGCGTATTTTGCGCTGCGCCTGGTGACGGAAAAACAGGTCAGCCATGACCGCTTTGATGGGAATGCGTTGTGGCTCTTGGGGATGTATTTGCC
>CAYVWM010000146.1:0-4633 GCA_964455505.1 uncultured Anaerolineaceae bacterium | reverse complement strand
GTATCCAGAAAAATTGGGTTTAAACCCATCACGCGTCGGGCACGTTCAATTACCTTCGGATCAGCCACAGGGTATGCCATAATCTGCAATTTCTACTTCCTTTCTAAAAAACTGAACCTATTGTACACGCAACGACAAGGAATACCAAAACCGCCCCCACATCCTGGTTCTACTCACTCCCTAAGGATGGGGAGCATAAAGTTATCAGGCAGAATCTGCCAACTTGTCCGTTACCTGCTGCCAGATTGCGTCAAACATTTCGGTTGTCAATCTTTTGGTCTGGGTGTTCTGACGGCTTGGATGATATGAACAAAGCAGCCAGGGCAAAGTTTTATCTGGCTGAAAGAACGCACCATGTGCAAACGTAATAGCCTTTTTGGGAAATTGGGCATAGGATGGCAGACGCAGTACTCCCTCTAAGGCAATTCGGCCCAATAAGACAATACCGCGCAAGTTTTTCAGACAGCTTATTTCTTCCTCAAGCCAGTGCAGACAGCTGCCGATTTCTTCAGCATTAGGTTTGTTTCCCGGCGGCACACAGCGGCAAATTGCCGTGATATACAGGTTCTTAAGCGTCAAACCATCACCAGCATGCGTTGCATAAGGCTGATTGGCAAAACCTGCCCGGTAAAGTGCCGGATATAGAAAATCACCGGAGGCATCCCCGGTAAACATCCTCCCCGTCCTGTTGGATCCGTGCGCTCCAGGAGCCAAGCCCACAACCAGCACAGCGGCCTCCGGGTCGCCAAATCCAGGAACCGGCTTGCCCCAATATTCCTCATCGATGAATGCCCGCCGCTTGGTAATCGCCACTTCTTCACGCCAGGCAACCAGGCGCGGACAACTTTTGCACTCAACCAAATGTTGATTTATGTCATCCAGGCAAACACAACCAACAGGAGGATTAATCAATGTCATGTTCTCAGGTTTTTCCACCCTGCTCATGAAGGATTTTCAGCATTGTAAAACCTGCCCGGGAGACCCGGGCAGGTGGTTTTGATGTTGAGATTAGAGTTTGAAACCGAAGGCGGACCAGCCAGCGTAACGGCCTGTCTCTTCAAGTTCGTTTTCAATGCGCAGCAACTGATTGTACTTGGCAACGCGGTCGGAGCGGGCTGGGGCACCGGTCTTGATCTGCCCCATGTTCATCGCTACCGCCAGGTCTGCAATAGTGCTGTCTTCAGTTTCACCAGAGCGGTGAGAACACACAGCTTTCCATCCGTGAGTCTGCACCATAGTGACTGCTTCCATGGTTTCTGTCAGCGAACCAATCTGGTTGAGTTTGACCAGGAGGGCATTGCAGGATTTTTCTTCAATGGCGCGGGCAATCCGTTTGGGATTGGTCACGAGCAGGTCATCTCCAACAATCTGCAGTCGATGCCCGACCTGGGCTGTAAAGTTCTTCCAGCCTTCCCAGTCGTCCTGGGCAAAGCCATCTTCAAGCGATACGATGGGGTACTTATTGATCCAATCGATCCAGAAGTCCACCATTTGATCGCTGGTGAGCTGCTTGCCCTCTTTGCGCAAGTTGTAGAGCTTGGTTTCTTCATCATAGAACTCAGAGGCTGCCGGATCAAGCGCAATGCAGACTTCCTCACCCGGTTTATAACCGGCTTTCTCAATGGCTTCCAGGATCAATTCAACAGCTTCGTTGTTTGCCTTCAAAGCTGGGGCGAAGCCGCCTTCATCACCCACCAGGGTCACGTAACCTTTGGATTTGAGAACACCTTTGAGCGATTGATAAATCTCGGCACCCCAGCGCAAGCCTTCCGCAAAGCTCTCTGCGCCTAAGGGCATAACCATGAATTCCTGGGCGTCAGTAGACTGCCAGCCTGTGTGGGCACCGCCGTTGAGGATGTTCATCATAGGGACCGGGAGTGTATGGGCATACACGCCGCCTAAATAACGATAGAGGGGCAGCCCAATGGCGCTTGCTGCAGCTTTCGCAACTGCAAGGCTGGTACCAAGAATGGCATTTGCGCCAAGGTCAGATTTATTGGGAGTTCCGTCCAATTCCAATAATAATTCGTCAATCGCTTTTTGTTCTGTGGCATCCCAACCTAATAACTCATCGGCAATATCGTCATTCACATGTTCGACAGCTTGCAGAACACCTTTACCATTGTAGCGATTTTTATCGCCATCGCGTAATTCCAGCGCTTCATGAATGCCAGTTGAAGCACCCGAGGGCACTATAGCCCTGCCAAAACTACCATCTCCCAGAATTACCTCAACTTCAACAGTGGGGTTACCGCGGGAGTCCAAGACTTCCATTGCATTGATATATTCAATCGTTGTATCCATTCTCTGTTCCTTTCGTGGTATGAAAACTAAGGTAAGTATAATCCAATCTTGCCTGTTTAACGGTCGAAATCCGGCGAATGGACCACGCCAGGCAAGCCTTTTATGGTGCAAATTGCTCTGATAAAACCTTGAAAGAGAGGGTGCGGTCTATTTGGCCTTGAGAGAAATTCCGGATGGAACTGGCATCCAAGCATATAGGCGTGGTCTGTTAGCTCAACCATTTCGACCAACACGCCGTCCGGCGAAAGACCCGAGAGCGCCATGCCATTTTCTTCCAATCCGTTCCGGTAGGTATTATTAACTTCGTATCGATGGCGGTGCCTTTCTTCAATTTCATTCTGGCTGTAGAGCGCAGCAGCCTTAGTTCCAGGTTGAATAGAACACGGATACAAGCCCAAGCGCATCGTGCCGCCGATTTCCTTGACATCTCTTTGTTCAGCCATCAAGTCAATGACCGGGTGCGGGGTAAGCCGGTCAAATTCGGAGCTGTTTGCATCGGCCAAGCCCAGCACATTCCGGGCAAATTCAATCACCATCACCTGCATGCCCATACATAAACCTAAATAAGGAATAGCGTTTTCACGGGCAAATTGTGCTGCCTGAACCTTGCCTTCCACCCCCCTGCTGCCAAATCCTCCAGGTACCAGGATGCCGTCTACGTGTTCAAGCCGATCCAGCCCAATACCCCTTTCTAATTCAGGAGATGATATCCAATCAATTTCCACTTCCACACCGCAGTGCAGTCCAGCATGTTTCAGCGCTTCCCGAACGCTCAGATAGGCATCGTGCAGTTCAACATATTTTCCTACCAGACCCACCCGAACCGTTGGCTTGCTGCGCTCCAACTCATCCACCATCCATTTCCATTCCTGCAGCGCAGGCTCCTGCCGCGGGGTGAGGTTGAGGCGTTCAAGCAAAATATCTGCAACGCGTCTTTCTTCCAATAGCAGGGGAATGCGGTAAAGCATATCGGTGGTAACAAGGGGAACCACAGCCTCAGCGGGCACATCACAGAATTTGCTGATCTTATTGCACAGGTCTGCCTCCACCGGGTAGTCACTGCGGGCAATGATCATATCGGGCAGGATACCTATGGAGCGCAGCTCGCGGACAGAGTGCTGGGTAGGCTTCGTTTTGGTCTCATTGGTTGCCCTCAGGTACGGCAGCCAGGTCAGATGGACGAAGGCAGTATTTTCCCTGCCCAGGTCGTTGCGCATTTCACGGATAGCTTCCAGGAAGGGCTGTCCTTCAATGTCACCGACGGTTCCACCCACCTCCACCAGGGCAATTTCGGCGTCAGTCGATTTTCCTAAAAGGCTGATGCGCCGCTTAATTTCATTGGTAATATGCGGAATAACCTGGATGGTACCGCCGAGGTAGTCCCCCCTGCGCTCTCTATTGAGCACCTCTTCATAAACTTGCCCGGTTGTTACGGTGCTGGTCTTTTTTAGCCTGAGGTCGCAGAAGCGTTCGTAGTGCCCCAGGTCCAGGTCTGTTTCGGAACCGTCGTCCAATACAAAGACCTCCCCGTGCTGATAAGGGCTGAGCGTTCCTGGGTCCACATTCAGATAAGGGTCCAGTTTTTGAATGGTGATATTAAAACCGCGGGATTTCAGCAAACGACCGATGGCAGCCGCCGTGACACCTTTTCCAACGGATGATAACACTCCGCCTGTAAAAAAGATTACTTTGGTGACCATTTTCCTCCTATAAGGATGCTCTCAGCATCCTAACTATTTAAAAGTTTCGGGGAGGGTTGTTTATTCCAGACCCTCCCCGGATGTTTCTAAGCAATTTTTTGCGAGACTCTGCGCTCAGGCATACCTAATCATCACTCAGTTTGTTTTTGAGCGTTCTATCGTAGATTTCGTCGTGTTCATTGTCATAAAGCTTGGCGCGTTTGATCCGGTTTGAGATCTCCGGTTTGCGTTTTTCGGCACGATCCATAGCCTGGCGCATCGCAATTTCCATGAAAGTGGGATCGGGGATCACTTCTTCAACGGGTTCTTCAACCACTTCCTGTTTTGCTTTGCCCTTTCTGGGGCTGCGCTTGGGTTCTTTTTCAACCGGTTCAGGCACTTCCAGCAGCGCTTTGATGCTCAACTTGATCTGCTTCTTGCGTTTGTCCACTTCAAGCACCTTCACATCCACCTCGTCGCCGACCTTAACCACTTCAGAAGGCAGCTTTATATAGGTATGCGAAAGTTCGCTCACATGCACCAGACCCGGCCTTTCAGCACCAATCTCTACAAAAGCGCCAAAGTTTTCCAGGCGCACGATCTTGCCCTTCAGTACCATTTCTTTCTGGATTTCGCGCCCTTCCAGCGCC
>CAYVWM010000145.1:0-4673 GCA_964455505.1 uncultured Anaerolineaceae bacterium | reverse complement strand
TGATACACATCCCATCGTTAAGTGAAGCTGTTGAAAATGCTGGAGCCCAAGGGTACGTATGGATCGATTACTGCGACCCTACCGAAGCATTATTATCTGAATTGATCCCGCATTTTGGCATACATCCCCTCTCGATTGAAGACTGTTTAAACGAAGAACAGCTTTCCAAGCTTGACCTGTATCCCGAATATTCATTTATGATCTTTAATAATTTTGAAACAACACCAGAGGAATTGCTCTCCCACGAATTGGATGTATTCATCAGTTCCAAATTTCTGATCACATCCAGTTTTCGTAATCAAGCAGGCATCCCGCTGCTGCAGAAAATTGAAACCTCTGTCCAACGTGAAATTGAAAGGGTAGCGCAAGGACCTTCGTTTCTGATGCACTTAATTCTTGACATCCAGGTAGACCGCAAACTGGAAACGGTAGAAGGTTTTGAAGCAAAACTTGATTTGGCCGAAGACCATATTTTAAGCACTCCCGAGACATTCAGATTGGCGTCTCTCCTTAACACCCGCAGAGACTTGCAGGTGATAAGGAAATCGCTTTTCCATGAACGTGAGTTGCTTGGCAAACTTATCCGCCAGGATAGCCCTTTCATTGTGGAACAATCGCTGGTCTACTTTCGGGATGTTTATGACCACCTGTCTAAGTATTATGAAATGTCAGATACTGCACGCGAACAGGTGACCAGTCTACTGGAAATTCACCTTTCGATGCTAAATAACCAGATGGCTCTATCTGCCAATCGAACTAACAAGATAATACATCGCCTTACCTTGATCACAACCATTTTCATGCCGCTAACATTGATCTCTGGAATCGGTGGGATGTCTGAATTCACCATGATGATCGGTCAGGAAAACTGGAGGATCGGCTATCCTATTTTAATAGTCGTTATGACATTAATTGCCGTCATAAATTACCTGATGTTATTGAGAATGGAATTGAAATACCCAAGGACTGCAAAGGATTAACGCCGGCGACTATCAGCCTTCCGTTGTCTGCGCCTACTCACCCTCGTCCAGATTGTCACTGCCTGAGCCTGGTGCTTCCTGTTCGGAGGCCGCCTGCGCGGCCAACAGCGTTTTAATTGCCGCATCGAGGTCCATCGGTATATTGACCGTTTGCATCAATCCTTCCCACACACCTGTTTGCTCTATCTGTGCCCATTCTTGCAAAAATTCGGCATAGGTAGCTTCCCTAACCTGTATGCGTGAGACTTTAAAGGCTTCCAAACCCGGTAAAAGACGCTTCAATGGGCCTTCATGCCCAAAATATCCGAAAATCCTCGCCCGTTCCTCTTCTATGAAGTCTGGAATAACCATAATCCAAACATCCATATCGTGCACTAACCCAAGCTGATCCTGCAGCTTGCGTGTTTGGTTGATGAAAGGCTTCAGGTTTCCTCCATACAGATCCTGAAATGCTTCCAGCGTGTAGCGCAAACGCTTGGCGCTGATGCGCATCGCATGTAATTCGGTGATGTTTTCGGGGTCGTGAATAAACGGAACATGGGCTAAGAGTTCATCCAGGTGCTTCTTGATCCCATCGAAAGCCAAGGTATAAAGGACTGGAGAATAAAGGTATACAGAGCCTGTGTCGGTAACCAGGGGCGCTGCCCAAAGGCCTATACGCTCCAGCAGTCGGTCCGCAATGATCATCTCCATAGCGCTGATCACGTGCTTCTGTGCTTCAGCACGCTTTTGTTTAAAGCGGAGTTGGAGACGTTTTATGCCCGGCGAAAGCCGCGAAGAGGAAAAATCTGGCAAAACCTCGTCAATAAGAGCAAGTTGAACATCCAGATCGCGCGCCTCTCCCAGAGCCCTGGTAACTTTACGAACCTCACGCGAAAAGTTCTTAAGTTCCTGCTGAGAAAAACAATCTGAAAAGAGCGTCAGAGCGCTGCGCATTCTGCGGGTGGCAACGCGCATGCGGTGAATGTATTCGATATCCTCCGCTGCTAATACACCGTCAACCTCCACTGCCATTGCAGCAAGGTGCTTGCTGATAATCCGTGCACCATAAATGCAAACAGCCTCAGAATTGGCAGTCGCCATTACCGCTCCTTTTTCAAAATGAATTTACTTGCCAAGCCCCTCAAGCCGGGTTTATTTCGGTTTTTTACCTTTTATCAAACGGTTGTGCAATAGTTCCAGGATGTGCACTTTCAAGTCCTCAAAAATCGGGGTGACCGGTTGATCGCCATTCACATGCACAAAGTTGTATTCAAGAGCCAGTTCGTCAAATTCTCTGATGAGCAGGCTCTGATATGCCACAAAACTATCATACAGGTTATCCGCCAGGTGCAAGTCCATCCCCGATTCCCAGTAATTAAGCCCGCGGCCATGTATCAATCGGCTAACCAGGGTGGGAACACTGGCTTTCATGTACAAAATCAGGTCTGGTTTCAGAGCAATTCCATACAGTTGCCGAGCCCATTGCTTGTCGATACCCCGAATGCTATCCCTTGCAACAACAGAATAAAAATATCGGTCTGATAGGACAACAAAGCCTGCCTGCAAAGCCGGAATAATTTGATTTTCCAAGCGGTCTGCAAAATCCGCCAGGTAAAAGAGGCTCATGGTCAGCGGACCAAGCGTGTGCCCGCTCTTGGCAGCGTCAAGCCCTTGCTGGGTAAGGGTAGACCGCGTCAGGCCAGTATCAGAGACTGCGTAACCTTCATCTTCCAGCCAACGCCGTAAGAGTTTGATCTGGGTGGAACGCCCAACACCATCAGTTCCTTCCAAGACGATCAATTTGCCTGGCAACTGCTGAAAGTCACGATAGGGAAAACCAGCGCCGTAATAAACTGGACCTTTCATTGCTTGCCTCCTTTGTGTTTCCCCGGAGCTTGTGGGTTGGTTACGGTAATTGGCATTTTATTGGGGTTGGGAAGCCCTTCCCAATCTTTCAGCACCCGCTTGACCAAAGCCCGTACTTTTTTCTGCTGATCTTTAACGGGTTGAGTGCCGTCAATCATGGTCAGACCAAATTCATCCACCATCTTGTCATATTCGTCCAAAATGCGACCCTGGAAAAGCTGGAAACTCTCGTTGATATTTTCGGAAAGATTGAGGTCCATCCCGGCTTCGTAGTGCTTCAAACTGGCGCGAGCGCCTGTAATACGCCCAACAGCAATTTCAAGCGGAACACGGAAATACAGGGCTACATCAGGCATGATCGCAAATGAGTACATATTGCGCACCCAGTCCGGATCAACACCGCGGGCTACATCCCGTGCAAAGGCTGTGAATGCATAGCGGTCTGCCAGTACAATCACACCCGCCTTCAATAACGGGTAAATACTGTTCTCCCAACGGTCCGCAAAATCCGTACAATGCAGCGTGCTGAAAGTGGTAGGGGTAAAGGTTTTTGCTTTTTTTGCAGCTTTAGTGGTGCTTTTAACCAGGGCAGAACTGTTCCATTCACTGAAATATACGGAATAACCCTGGGACTGCAACCACTTATACAACAGATCAATCTGGGTAGATTTTCCTGAACCGTCGATCCCTTCCACGACGATTAGTTTGCCTTGCGTGGTATTCGGTTTTAACACAGATGTCTCTCCTTTTTCAAGATTTGCTTCTTAAGCCCAGGGAAGTAAGATCGCAGAAAAACACAGTGAGATTGAATCCCCGCCCCGGCAGTTGAAACTGCTTTCATTATAAAGGAAACAGGCAATTAAAGCGACCTTTATTAAGGGGGGGTATTAGAATATTGCTGTGGAAAAAGGGGTATCAAGGAGCAAATGGCTGCTTTTCAACCTACGCTTCTTCTAACCATTCATCGTCACTGGTGTCCAGTTCAATCAATTCCCCTGTGGCAATAAAGATGACCCTTTCACAAATATTGGTAACCCTGTCAGCCGTTCGTTCAATATTATGGATTATCCACAATACCTGGTTGGCATGGTCAATAGTGGCAGGGTTTTGGATCATGTTTTGTACGATCTTGTTGTAAACCAGGTTGTAGAGATCGTCGACCTGATCATCTTCGGCAGGAAGCCTCTGGGCAAGGTCTACATCTTCTGCTACAAACGCACCTAAAGATCGGTGCAACATGGATACTGCAAGGTCCGCCATAGTTTGGATCTCTCGAATCGGGATAGGCGTGTCGTCATCAGCTATACGCTCGACCACTTTGGCAATCCCCTTGGCATAATCCCCCATTCTTTCCAATTCGGTGATAACTTCCAGAACAGCAGCAAGCAGGCGCAGATCGCGCGCCATTGGAGATTGGGTGGCAATCAGGATCAGGACGCGGTTCTCAATCGCAAAGCGTTTGTCATTAACCTGGTGGTCCGCACGCACCACATTTCTGGCCAGATCCACATCGCGCTGACGCAGCGCTTCCACAGCGTTCAACAATGCCTGTTCCACCAGGCTGCCCAGAAGCAGGGTCTCATCCTGAATCAATCGGATTTCTCGGTCCATGGTTAGACGGGGCATGTTAATCTCCTTGAATTGCTGGGATGATATCACCGCACCAGCCTAAAGTCCAGAGAGGGGTGCCGCCGTTAAAGAAAGGGCTGCAGCTAATCTCATCTCGGGCTTTTGCAGCGATGATCATTTGCTTAATCTTATCACGCCCCATAAATTTATTTTAATTTCTCAGGTTAAGAATTATTAAAATTTGCTTAGCGGTGCGTATCCGCCCTACTGTGAAGC
>CAYVWM010000144.1:0-4687 GCA_964455505.1 uncultured Anaerolineaceae bacterium | reverse complement strand
TCGGGGTCCAGCAAACTTAGAAAATTACCGGTACCCTGGGTAAACTTAAGATATGTTGCTGTGCGCGATGCTGCTTCAGGAAACATATACAGCGCATCCATAATCATGATAGATGCATTTCCTGTTACAGCAATCCGGGTGGGGGCTTTTTTCAACCTGACCTCCCGGCCAAGCGCATCCACTACCACGATTGGATCGTCAGCCGGTTCTGAAATCTGCTGCACCGGTGTGCAGGCGGACAGAATAAAAAGGACACAGCATAAAAACAAAGCAAGACGTTTCATGGCAATTCTCATTTCTAAGTGATGGATTTTGATGCATCCTGGAGATATTCCAGCATGCTCTGAATTTGACGGACGCGAAAATGATGCACCTGGATTTCAAAAGGGGAGCCGGAATGGAGCAGCTGCTTTTCTCTTTCCAACCAGCGATTGCAGGCTGTGATCTGTACATCAAATAGACGGCAGATCATTTCCGGGGCTACATCCTGCGCAAAAAAGAGCTTGGCAAAGAATTCCTGGCGGAATTCCCGGGCTGTGGCCACAGCCTCGCCCATCCATACCATAAAGGCTTCCTCACCTTGCGGAGTGATGGAAAAGACTTTCCGCATGGGGGAAGCATCGCCGGCAACCATAACGGATTCAACCAACCCGGCTTGTTCCAGTTTTTTGAGAACGGCGTAAAGCGCACCTGTTTTGACATGCCAGATGATCCCCAGGTTGTCGTCCCAATGCTGCAAAATTTCATAGCCGTGCAGCGGCTTGCGGCGAATGAGACCCAAAAGGGCATAATTCAGATGGTTGGGCATGGAAATGCGTCTTGACATGGTGTGCGCTACCTATTCATTCTGTGAATAGCGCTATTGTACCCCCAATTTTTCAATTTGGATTAATTGCTGCCGCTTTTAGTATTGTTTGCAAATAATGCGGAGGAAGAACCCAACTAACTTTTGAAGGCTTGCTGATAAGCTGCCAATACGCGTTCGCGCGCAAAGCGGTGCTCGACGATTGGCGCTGGGTAATCTGAACCGATCCGCACACCCGCAGCTTGCTGCACCTCAGTGGGCATTTCCCAGGGGGTATGGATGTAGCTTTCAGGCACTTCTGCCAGCTCCGGCACCCAGCGCCGCACGTACAGCCCCTGCGGGTCGAATTTTTGACCCTGTAAGAAAGGATTAAACACCCTGAAATACGGGGCTGCATCCGTTCCGGTGCCTGCCGTCCACTGCCAGCCGCCATTATTGGATGCCGGATCGCCATCCACAAGCATTTCCATGAACCAGCGCTCGCCTTCCTGCCAGTTGATCAGCAAGTGCTTCACCAGGAAAGACGCCACAATCATCCTGGCGCGGTTGTGCATCCAACCGGTCTCGCGCAGTTGGCGCATACCTGCATCCACAACCGGGTACCCTGTTTGCCCGTCTTTCCAGGCTTGCAGGTCGGCAGGGGCATGGCGCCAGGCAATCTTTTCTGCAGCGGGGAGAAAAGGCTGGCGCAGCACATCCGGAAAATGAAACAGGATTGCCTGGTAAAACTCACGCCAGATCAATTCGTTCAACCAGGTTTCTGCACCAGCACGATCGGCTGGTTTTGCTGCCGCCTGCCTGGCAATGTCCGCGCTGTAGGCTGCCTGCCGGGCAGAGAGCATGCCAAAACGCAGATAAGGAGAAAGCCCCGAGGTCCCTTCGCGGTCCATCCGGTTGCGTTCATCGGTGTAAGCATAGATGGCGCCCTCCACAAAAGCTTGCAAGCGGCGCTGGGCTTCGCCTTCCCCAGCCGGGAACCCAGGCACTTCTGAGGCTGTGGGAAGGGGTTCGCTTGGCAGATCAGGCAGCAGGGGCAATTGCGGGGGTGCGCTAATGGTACCGCCCGGAAAGGGCAGCGCTTTCCATACTTTGCTGAATGGGGTAAACACGGTGTAAGGATTGCCATCGGCGCGCAGGACTGCCCCTATAGGCTGGGTGCTGACCCCTTGCGTCAACCGCAGGTCCAGCTTTTTCTGCAATTCACCGTCACGCTTGCGGGCATAAGGGGAAACATCTTCCTCAGCATAGACACGTGCGCCGTCCAATTCCCGGACCAATCTTGGAAGTTCTTGCAGCGGGTCCCCGCGCCGCAGGATCAGCCCGGAACCGCGCGCTTGCAGGTCTTTTTCCAGCGTGCGCAGACCGGAAAACAGAAAAGCCTGGCGCCTGGCTGCCGGCTGACGCAGCAAAGCCTCATCGAGGATAAAAACCGGAACCAACCCGCTGTTTTCTGCAAGGGCTGCCGTGAGCGCCTGGTTGTCCGCCAGGCGCAGGTCTCTGCGAATCCACCAAATAGCCATCAATATCCTTTCGCCAGTCATTGCACCAAAATCAAACCGGCCTGAGGTCAATTTTACTATGGGCAATTGACAGATAGGCGTTCATGAATAAAAGCAAACTTTATATTTACATTCACCTAATGATTAACAGATCGAGACTTTCAATCACTAATCGCTCAAAAGGTATAATGAAACTGATTAATCATAATCAAAATAGGGAAAAAAACAGAGCACAGAAACCTTATGCCAAGGTCTTATTTTTCAGATGAAATTATAAATTTTATTGCTTCAAGCCCAAACGAAATATTGGGAAAAATCGTCCAAGCCAACCAGTTTGCGCTTGAAACAACTCAGAGAAATGCCTGGGAAACCCAAATTTCCATCCTTCAGAATACACTTCTTAGCTATTCAGGAAAAATCTATTTAGAGTATTCCATTCCAAGAATGGGCAAGCGCATCGACGCGTTACTTTTAATCAGATCTACAATCTTCATTCTTGAATTCAAAGTGGGTGAAAGTGAATTCAAAAAATCTGCAATAGACCAGGTTTTTGATTATGCATTGGATTTAAAATACTTTCATGAAACTAGCCATGATCGTTTCATAGCACCAATTCTTATTGCAACAGAGGCAAAATCAAGTTTTCAACATCCAATAATTTCTCCTAACCCAGACAAGTTGCTTATACCGCTTTGTTGCAATGGAAAAGACCTAAATAAAACTCTTAGTAGAGTATTGGCATCCTGTGATGACGAAAATATCGAACCAGACAAATGGGAAGCTGGTGGCTATCAACCAACACCAACAATAGTTGAGGCCGCTCTGGCGCTTTACAGAGGTCATTCGGTAAGAGATATCTCCCGAAGTGATGCTGGTGCAATCAATCTTAAAGAAACTTCTGATGAGATAAACGGGATAATCAGAAAGTCAAAGCAAAACTCTCAAAAATCCATATGCTTCGTTACAGGTGTACCTGGTGCTGGAAAGACATTAGTAGGCTTAAACATTGCCACACAAAATTTTGATAAGAAAAATGATTTATATAGTGTGTTTCTATCAGGTAATGGCCCTCTAGTTGCCGTACTTCGGGAAGCTTTGGCTCGCGATAAAGTCAAAACACAACTTGAGCGTGGAAATAGGATTACACGTTCTGAAGCTCGCAGAGATGTGAAAACATTTATCCAAAATGTCCACAACTTCAGGGATGAGTGTTTACTTGATTTGGAAAAACCGCCATTAGAACACGTTGCTTTATTTGACGAAGCTCAACGCGCTTGGGACCAACAGCAAACAGCAAATTTTATGAAGCGTAAGAAGAATAAACCTGGTTTTACTCAATCAGAGCCAGAATTTTTAATTTCTTGCCTGGACCGGCACCAAGATTGGGCAGTGATCGTTTGCTTAGTTGGTGGCGGACAAGAAATCAATACAGGCGAAGCTGGAATTGGTGAATGGATAAAAGTATTGAACAAGAAATTTTCCCATTGGAATATTTATATTTCTTCTCACCTCACGGATAGCGAATATGGTGCAGGTAAGATCCTTGATGAAATTAAACCAGATTCAAGAGTTTATCATCGTGACAATTTGCATCTGGCAGTTTCAATGCGCTCCTTTCGGAGTGAGAATGTCTCATTATTAGTCAAGCAGATCCTGGACCTGGAACCTACACAAGCAAAGAGAACATACCAAACCTTAAGAGACCATTACCCAATAGTGATCACAAGAAATGTTGACACTGCAAAAAAATGGCTGGTAAAACAAGCACGGGGTACGGAAAGATATGGTTTGCTAGTTTCTTCACAGGCAATTAGATTAAAACCTTTAGGCGTTGATGTTAGAGTGGATGTAGATCCCATTCATTGGTTTTTAGATGGTAAGGACGATATTCGTTCTTCCTTTTATCTCGAAGATGTTGCTACAGAGTTTCAAGTGCAAGGGTTGGAGTTGGATTGGTCTTGTGTGATTTGGGATGGGGATTTCCGATATTCAAAAGATGGATGGGTCTCCAAATCTTTTGTCGGAAACAGGTGGAACCAAATCACTAAGCCCGAACGAAAGTCTTATCTAAAGAACGCATACCGTGTTTTGTTGACTCGAGCCAGGCAAGGCATGGTAATCGTCGTGCCAAATGGCGATGTAAATGATTTTACAAGAAAATTGGAATATTACGACCCAACCTATGCTTACCAAAGAGAAATCGGTCTTCAAGAATTGGAATAATAGGTTGATTTCCATTTTTTAATTCTAAAGTCAGTAATCAAAAAATGTTATCTGCTCAATAGCATACGTAATTAGCTTTCCCCTTTTCAGTAAATATCTATCAAATTCAAGGGAAGGTATAATTGCAGCGTTTGCTGCCGGCAAGCCAGCAGTAAAAAAC
>CAYVWM010000143.1:0-4689 GCA_964455505.1 uncultured Anaerolineaceae bacterium | reverse complement strand
TCCCCCACGCGAGCGCCCTCACCGGGAACAGCCGCTTCGGTGAAGTAAAACCAATCGCGATAGGGCGAAGTTTCGCTCTCGCAAGCGCCAATTTCACTGTAACGCCCGTAGCGGTCAAAGTAGATACTGTCGGAGGAGACGTGGTTAAACACCCCATCCAGAATCAGGTGCAATCCCCTTGCATCCAATTCTGCCACAAGCGCAAAGAACTCTGCTTCCGTTCCGAACATCGGGTTGATAGTCAGGTAATCGGTGGTGTCGTAGCCGTGGTTGGAGGGGGATTCAAAGATCGGGTTGAGGTAGATTGTGTTCACCCCCAGCGCTTGAATGTAATCTAACTTTTCAATCAAGCCTGCCAGGTCGCCGCCGTAGAAGTTCTTGCTGTAGGTGTTGGCGCAGTCGTCGGTGCCGCGCGGATCGCAGATGGGTTCGTTCCAATCGGTTGTCAGCGAGCGGTAGACTGTGCCCCCGGGCTCATCGTAAAAGAAAGCGCCGGCTGTCTTGTTGTTGGAGTCATCGCCATCGCGGAAGCGGTCCGGGTAGACCTGGTAAACAATGGCATTTTTCATCCAGTCGGGGGTCTGGAAGGCGCCGTCGTATACCGTCAGTTGGTAGGAATTGTCCACGCTTTCATCAAAGACCTCTCCCCAACCACCGGTGCGGGCAGCATCGTCTTCATAATAATCCGTGTCGGTGCCATCGATGGCGAGGAAGCGGTACCAATATACCGTGGGGTCCGGGCTGGCAGGCACTTCAACCTGCCACCATGCGTACGTGCCGTCGTCGTAGGCAATGCTCATGGGGAACAGGCTTTCGCTATCCAGGCGGTCGTTCCAGATGCGCACTTTTGCAGCCGTCAGGTCGCCGCTGGCAGCACGCAGGCGCAGGGTTACCGGCGTTCCGGTGGTCACCGGGCCGGTGGGGTTGCGGTAGAGCGTGTCGCGGCTGTTGTGTCCCAGTTCAGCCCACCAGACCTGGTTGTCGTGCCCGGCTTGGGGTACTGGGGGTGGGAAAACGCCTGTGCGGCTGCTGCGATAGTCCAGCAGGAAGGGAACCAGGTCGCCATCGGCAAATGTGGTAAAGGGTATGGTAACGGCATTGACAGATCGATTGTCACTGCCAATGGCATCCCATGTGCCGGTTGAGGTGATTTTGTATTGATATGTGCCTGCTGCGGCCAGCGGGGCATCCAGGCGGTACATGCCTTGCCCGATGGCGGTCATGGCTGTGGTTGGATTGGCGTTATCCCAACCCTGCCAATCGCCCACGGCGGTAAAGGTGGCGCTTGAATCCCAGGCATGCAGGATGTTGACATTGGGCAGCATGGCCAGGCCTACATCTGCGCTGTGGTCGTTGGTGTCGAAGGTTAATTTCACCACCTGGTCGGCTTCGGTCGTTACCAGCCAGGAATTGTCTGCAGGATAAGAAAGATCCCAGGTGCAGTTGGTTGCTTTCCACTCATGGCGGCCAGCCGTTGTTACTGTAAAATCCAGCGAGTAGACGCCGTCCCCGCCGACCAGGTCGCCATGCGTGCCGTCGTCGTAAATAGGGGTATGCGACGCCCAGCCATCGAAATCACCCGCCACGCACCAGGTGCCAGTGCTGCTGGCAACCGGTTCGATCAGGAGCCGGCCGGTGTAAGTGTCCAGCAGGAACACCACGTCCTGGTTAGCTGTCGTGGTCGTGAAGTTGAGATTGGCAGCATCAACTGAGCGTCCATCAGCACCAAAACCATTCCAGAAGTTTGTCATAACCACTTTGCCGCTGTAACTGCCAGCTGTTGGAATGGTATAGACAAGGCGGTAATAACCGCTGCCTATGTTCGTCATTTCGGTGGTGGGGTCTGAGTTATTCCAAATCTCAGTCTGCCAATCGCCCACAGCCGTGAAGCTTGTCATAGGCAAATCCCCGGTCACATTAACGATGTTCGCAGCAGGCAGGAGCTGCATGCCGACGTTCGCGCTGTAATCGTTGGTGTCCAATGTGAAGGTGATCAACTGGCCGGCGGAAGAGGTGTAGTACCAGGAGTCCCATGCTGGATAAGCCAAACCCCAATTGCCGCATTCAACAGCCTTCCATATATGGTTTCCAGGAGTTGCCACCGACGCAGAATAAGAATATACCCCATCCCCAGCCAGCAGGTCCCCATTGGTGCCGTCATCAACCATAGGCGTGGACTCGTTGTTCCAACTGTTTATGTCACCAGCAAAGCACCAGCTGGTTGCGTTCAGCGACACCTGGGGTTCGTTTGGCGTTTGTGCGGACGCAAAACTTGCAGCAAACCCTTCGTCTGCTGAAACCAGGGGGGATTTAGCACTGGCGCTGCTTTGATCAAAGAGCGTGGCATTTGGGAGGCTCGCCGACTGCGCAGGAGCTGCACCCAGGCAAACGCCCAGAAATAAGATCGTAATCATTAGAGAGTGGAGAAAGTAACTTTTTTTCATGGCTGCCTTTCGTTATATAAATGTCAGGTGGTCAATTGTGTCACATCAAACTGGATATGCAAAGCATCGATTAATCGTTTGGATTGAAACTGAAAAAGCTTTTGGGTTCAGACTGCCGCACACCTGGCACGTTCAGACAAGCAGCCCCCCTGCCTGCCTCTGCCAGAGCAACTGGGAGATGGTACGGCACCACAATAATGTAATTATAACGAATTAATGCTCAAAATATTAATGATTAAAGAACATTGTTAATGAGAGAGGCAGCGCTTATCTATTCCTTCCCGATTTCCCGCCAACCGAAAAAAGGGACTATCCCCTGACTGGCCAAACCCTGGATCACCTCGGGGCTGAGCATATCCTCAGCATGATAGTGAAGTCCAAAGCGTCTCTGAATTTCAGCGATGCTGGCGCTTTCCTGGGCTGCCTGGAGAATGTTCTCGGTTTTTTCAGGGGAATAGGAAGTCAGCAGGGCGCGCCTGAATTCCTGAAGCCAGGCTGTGCGGCGGTTTTCATCAGCCGGCAGCTGCGTGCGCATGTCGCCATACTTGGCTTCATACGCTTTATGGGTTTGATCAGCATCCCAATCCGGGTAAATGCTTTCAAACACAACCGCTTCGTAAGCCAGTTTCTTGCGGGGTGCGCTCAGCGCTTTTGGGTAGCCTAATGAGAGCAAGAGCATCGGCGCTGTGAACCTGGGCAGGTTATAAAGCTGGGCGCACTCAGGGATGCTCTCCAGTATGGTGCCCACATAGCAGGACCCGATGCCGGAGAGCCAGGCGGCTGTTTCGATGGTTTGGGCGCAGCATACCAGGTCTTCCAGGCCGATAAGAAAGTGCCTGAAGCTTTTGTTGCAGGTGAAGGGGGCGTCATTAGCTTGCGCATAGGTGGAAAGCTTGTGCCAGTCCATTAAAAAGACCAGGTTGACCGGCGCCTGGGCAATGAAAGCTTGGTTTTCACATAATTCGCACAGGCGCTGATTGCGCTGCGGGTCTTTTTCCACAAGGATGGAATAGGGCTGTAAGTTGCCCCCGGTGGCCGCGTTGATGCCTGCTTCAAGGATAGACCGCAGGGTCGCATCGGGGATGGGGTCGGGTTTAAAACTTCGGACGGACTGCCTTGTTTTCATCAATTCCAATGCCCAATCTGCTTTGTGAACATCTCTTTCCATCTGCATCCTCCAGGTTTAGTAATTGTCCTTATTGTAGCGGATGATATGCCCAATAACCTGAATCAGTGCATCGATGCAATAAAAAAACCTGCCAATGATGACGGCAGGTTGATGGATTCTCATCCGATAAATTTCAGGAAGGGTTCTGGTCCGAATATTTCTCGTCCAGTTTGGCCAAACCGAAGGAGATCGCAGCGCCAATTGCAAAAAGCAGTGCGCAGACAAGCACCACTCCCAGGCTTTTGACGCCTGAAGGGATAATGGCGATGGTCGAGCCAATCACAATGCCCAGAATGATATGGTACATGAAGGCGTAGAAGCGCTTGAACAGCCACGAAACCAGCCGGGCAAAGAGCAGCACACAGACCAGGCCGCCCAGCGCCAGGGGGATCATTACCCCCAGGTCAAGACGGGCAATGCCGCTGGTCATCGGTTCGTACAAACCCAGGTAGATCAGAAAATTGGAGGGGCTCATTCCCGGTACCACCACACCCAGCCCAATCAACGCGCCAGAAAGCAGCCAATTGACAAAACTCTGTTCCAAATTCACCGAGCGTCCGCTTTCGAACCAGCGCATGAGCAGGAAGATGGCAACTGCACCGATCAGAAGCAGCCCCCAGTGCCAGGGTTTGCGGCCCTGCTTGCCGGCGGCTTTGAAAAGGGAAGGGAAAGTGCCGGCGATGAAACCGATGAAGAGCCAGATGGCCTGCACCTCGTACTTGGCGAAGGCCCATTCAACGGCCTTGGAAAAGGCCACCACGCCCAGAATGCCCCCGATGCCCACCGGCAGAAAATAGACCAGGTTTTTGAGGAACTTTTCTTTGAGGTTGCCCAGCCAACGCATCAGCGGTTCGTATAGCCCAAAAACCACGGCCAACACACCGCCCGAGAGCCCGGGTGTGATGAAACCGACGCCTACGAGAATGCCTTTCAGTAAGCGCACGATCCATTCTATTGCAGAGGTGGGCTTGTGTTCACTGGTTTGGGTTGCGTTCATTATTGGTCTTGCTCCTTGTGCGTGCGTTTTTTACTGCTGGCTTGCCGGCAGCAAACGCTGCAATTATACCTTCCCTTGAA
>CAYVWM010000142.1:0-4808 GCA_964455505.1 uncultured Anaerolineaceae bacterium | reverse complement strand
CATACGCAGACGCCTCGGCTACGTTGGAATTCACGCCACCGATCGCGAAGAGTTTATTATTTAACACGGCGCAAGCCGTTCCCGATAAGCCCACTGGCAATGGATCAGTTGTGATCACCGACCAGCTGTTGGTTGATGTGTGGAAAACCCGCAGGGTGTTTAGATAAGTTGATGAGGCACTATATCCACCAGGGATATAGATATCGGTGCCGATCACAGCCGCGCAGATGTTGCTGGCAGGGTCAGGCATTACTCCAGGCAGAGTTGTCCAGGTATTAGTGGAGGGATCATACCTTTCCACTGTGTCGGCTCTGCCACCGCTTGGCGGTATCTCACCGCCGAAGAGATATATGTGACGATTGACAACAGCTGCTGCGGGCCGCGAGCGACCGACACTGTTGATTGGAGAAATGCTCTTCCAAGAGAAACCTGTTGTGCCGCCAATGCTGAAGGCGATATCGTGTGATAGTGCACCGGACACATACCAGTCCATCCAATCTGCGCCGTAGCCATAGCCATTGGCAGGATTTATAAACTTACCTATCTCTCCATTAATTGTGTCAGATCCATGAAGCCCAAATTGCCCAAACGAAGTCAATTCGAGCGTCGGGTAAAACAGAAGCCAGTAATGCCCCGGATCTAATTTAATAGGAGTTGTCAGCTCCAGAAGCGTGTTGGAAAGGTATCCTGTGTGGCCAGTTGAAAGGGTCACGTTTGGACTTGTGGGAGTAAATGTGGCCGACCAAACAGGTAGAGAGCCACCATGCGGGTTACCGGCAGGGACGCCACCGTCATCCGCATAAATTTGCCAGGTAAGTGCAGTCGCGTTTAACAGCGAGGTGAAGCCATTCCAACCATCGCCTGGCACAAAGATTTTATCGATTTCATCGACCACAAAGTCATCCGAAAGAAAGGAACTATAAGCCGGCGAATCAGGAAACTCCTGGCTAGCATAGGCATAAGTATTAGTTGCACTCATGGGCTGGTCCCAAAGCCACCCACTCATGCTTCCCTCAATAACAAAGGGCATGCCCTGTTGGGTTAGGGTGCCTGAATCATTGGCGGGTCCCCAGGAACTGCTTGATGGGGAATATTGCAGGGCGTTGCCGGTGGTGGCTTGACCAAGGATGGTAATAGGCGGTGAAAACGGTCCTGAGGTTAAAGAGCCTTCTGAGGCCCAAACCATCCAATACGTTCCTGGTTGGAGCGAGACATTAACTTCTGCAATGGCTGCCATGATGGGACGCTCAGAGTTGGTCAGGCCTGTATCCGACACACGGTAGATGTCGGTCCAATAGGTATCGATCAGACGGTTGGTAACGAGATCTCCAAAGAGGATCGAGCTGGCAGGGTCGTCCGGGGAACCGTCCCAGATTTGTAAATACAGACCGGTGGTGGTAGATGTTGGCGGGTCGCTATAAGTGCCAGGCTGATAAGAATAAAACGTTATGTTATCAATCGCCCAGCTGTTTCCTGGAGGTATGGTAAAGTCCTCTGCCAATTTGAAACCAGTGGCAGTCGAATTGCTGAATCCTAAAATACCCATTCCTAATGCGTTCTGAAGCGCGGAAGCATCGTTGCCGTTGTAACCAGCGCCGGGATGTGTGACAATCGGACCGTTGTCATGTAAGACCAATGCTTGGGTGCTGTTTCCACCCTGCACTGAATTCGACTGGACCCCATGGGGAATGGACCCAATCCAACTATCGGACTCAAGCAGGAAATCCCGGGAAGGAGTTGGGAGCCCTTCGATCTGGATCGGCACCTCGCCATCAGGTATGTATTCATCAGTTGGCGGCGCATCACCGTCTATGATGATCGGCACATCGGGAAGCGGTTCAGGTGGGGGATTTTCCCCCTGCGAATTCAAGGCAGGTGGATTTTGGGATTGGGCGACCGCGTTTTGCACGATCCCGGGACCGCTGAAAGCGATCAATATTGAAGTGAAAACTAGGAAAGCTGAAAAAAACTTGCTTTTGGTCATTTTTCTCCTTTTAAAAAATCGATATCGAGTTAGTTTCCTGAGTTGTAAAGGCGGATCAGAGGCACTGATTTTTTCAATAAGTAATCTAATCGTTAAATTGAACGACTGGTGACTTGAAAAAGTGAACGAAAACGAGTTTGTTCAAACGAATTAACTAACTATATCGGAAACAAAATTCAACTTCAACTTGAAACTATACTAACTATATACAAATTGTATGAAATACCATGGAACACTTGCATTCAACATTGATAATGCCTCTTTTGCAGTAGAAAAGATCACAAAATGGACGCTAAACAGGCACGATCCAGCCAAACAGATAGTTCCTGGAAGGGGAAAAGCGCTTTCAACCAATTTGTACGAGCCCGCCCCGGGAAATACAATCAGTGATATACTTCTGCAGTTCTCGCGTGAGAACTTTTATTTTGGGTGACCGTTTTGGACGTTCCAAAACAGATGTTTGGCTGGTAGTGTTTGGGAGTGCCGAGCCGCAAGGCAAAGCGCGTTGCAGATAACAGTACGGAATAATCAAGACTTCCCCCTGAGTAAAAAAAGAATAATGAGTTGCGCTCGGCATGCCAACAGCATGTTTTTTTATGCGCCTGCTCTACCTAGGAAAATGGAGTTTTGATGACTGTAAATTTTGAAGATTTTAACCTGCGCCCCGAACTGGTACAGGCGATCACCGCGCTGGGTTACACTCAGCCCACCCCGATCCAGGCCGGGATTATCCCGCTGATGCAAGAGGGTTTGGATGTTACCGGCCAGGCGCAAACCGGCACCGGCAAGACGGCTGCCTTCGCGCTGCCTATCCTGAACCGCATAGACCCTGAGCAATACCTGCCGCAAGCCTTGGTGGTCGCCCCCACCCGCGAACTCGCACTGCAGGTCTGCGAGGCCTTCGAGTCGTACGCGGCCAAGATGCAGGGTGTGCGGGTGCTGCCCGTCTACGGCGGGCAAGGCTACGGCGTCCAGCTGTCGGCGCTGCGCCGCGGCGTGCGGGTCTGGGTCTCGGGATCCAGGGCCACCAGGCCAAAACGCAGGCCCCACCCTTCGGACCACTCAAAGTTGTCCACCAGGGTCCAGTGATAGTAGCCGCGCACGTCCGCCCCCTGGGCCATGGCGCGGTGCATCTCGGCCAGGTGGGTGAGCAAGAAGCGGGGCCGCTGGTCGTCGTCCGCGTCGGGCAGGCCGTTCTCGGTGACATAGGTGGGCTTGCCGAGGCGGGCGGCCCGCAGCAGGACGCGGCGCATGCCCGCGGGATAGACCTCGCCGTAGGTCCCGCCCCGGCCGCTGTCGCTGCATTCGGCCCCCGGCCGGGGGTGCAGCAGCCCGCGGGCGCCGGGGCGCAGGCCGACGAGCCAGCGCGTGTAGTAGTTGACCCCGACAAAGTCGACGCTGTCGCCCAGCGCCCCGTGGATCACCGGGACCGCCGATAGGGGCCACGACAGGCGGCCGTCCCGGACGGCCCGCAGCGTCACCTGGTTAAAGAGATGGTCGATGACCCGCGCCACGGGTGCCGCGCTGCGGGCGGCAGGCTCAAAGATCTGGATGTTCTTGACCAGGCCCACCTGCGCCCCACCGTCCAGGGCGTGGATGACGCGGTAGGCCGCGGCGTGGGCCAGAAGCTGGAGTCGCAGGACGCGAAAATAGGCGGGCACCGACCTGGCTCCGGGGCTATGCTCGCCAAACAGGTAGCCCAGGGCGGCATAGACGTTCGGCTCGTTGATGGTGCACCACAGCCGCGCCAGGTCGCCCAGCTCTTGCACCGTGTGCCGCACAAAGCGCCTGAAGTGCTGCACCACGGCCGGGTTGTGCCAGCCGCCCTGCCGGGCCAGCCACAGGGGCGAGCTGAAGTGAAAGAGCGTCACCATGGGCTCGATGCCGTGCTGGCGCAGCCCGCTTAGCATGGACCGGTAGCGGGCGATAGCCGCCGGGTCAAAGCGACCCTCCTCCGGCTCGATGCGGCTCCACTCCACCGAGAGCCGGTGGGTATTGTGCCCCATCTCGGCCATGAGGTCGAGATCCCGCTCGGCAGCCTCCCACCAATTGCAGGCCTTGCCGCTGCGATCGCCCCGCCAGATGGCACCCGGTCGTTGTTCGAAGGCCCACCAGTCATTTCCGGTATTGTCGCCCTCCACCTGGTGGGCAGAGGTCGCAGTGCCCCACAAAAAGCCCGGGGGGAAGGTCAGTGTAGCTTCCGTCATGTTGTCTCCGTGGCAAAAGGTTCGGGCCTGCACCCGGCGCAGGGGTACGTCACTCGGCCCACAACAAGTCCTTGTTGCTAAAGAGGTAGGCAGCCAGGACAAACAGGAACAGCGCATAGACCAGGACCAGCAGCAGCGCCAGGAAGTAGTCGAGATCGTGGACCCCGGCCGAGGCCTGCGACAGGAGTGTGGTGACTGGCCAGAAGATGATGGTCAGCAGGCGGACAGCCCACTCCGGCCCGCCAGCCAACAGTGTGCTTTTCTGGTCGTTGACGATGAGGAGGGCGGCGCAGGCGGCGGCGATTGCCGAAGCTGATGCCCGTCCGCGAAATCCGGTCTGGGAAATGTTTGTGACTGTCTTTGGCGTGATTTTTTTCGTAGTCATCCTGGCCGCAATATTCTGGTTGATTCTGTAGGCGTCTTCTGGTTAACCCCGGGCGGGACGGAGCTGGCAGGTAAGAAGCATAACTCCCGGTTCCGGGCGGCGCAGTGCGAGCGGAACTCCGCACGCGCCGGCGATGTGCGAGGCAATCAGTAGATTATCAGAGAGCTTTTCTCCGGTCGGTGCAGCGCTCGATCCGAGTGGTATTTCTTGTGCGGATAAAGACTGAGCTTGA
>CAYVWM010000141.1:0-4827 GCA_964455505.1 uncultured Anaerolineaceae bacterium | reverse complement strand
GCTCAGCAAGCTTTTCAGGAGGCACACCAATGATCCACGGTCCCTTTGATCTCAAAAAAGAAGCTGAACGCACCCTGCAAAAGTTACTGCCTCGTTTGGAGTTAACCTTTAAGGATGAGATTTCGGCCAACCCGCAGTATTGGCAGACGTTCAAAAGCCGTCTGGATGCCCATTTTCCGGATCTTTTCCAGCTTTATTATCTGCTCTACGGCAGCAAATACGATTTTTTCTTTCACCTCGAAAACTTGCTGTGCAGTCTGACGAAGGCAACCTTTGCGAGGCCCACCGACCTGCGCGCTTTGGATGCGGAAAGAGAGGCCAACCCCCTCTGGTTCCAATCCAACCAGATGGTCGGCGGCGTGTGTTATGTGGACCTTTTCGCCGGGGACCTTGCCGGCATGTTTGCAAAGATTCCCTATTTTAAAGAACTGGGACTGACCTACCTGCACCTGATGCCGCTTTTCAAAATGCCAGAGGGTGAGAATGACGGCGGCTATGCAGTGAGCAGCTTCCGCGAGGTGCATGCTCCGCTTGGCACCATGCAGCAATTGGCTGAACTCTCCCGTGCCCTGAGGGCGGAAGGCATCAGCCTTGTGCTGGATCTGATCATAAACCACACATCCAGCGAGCATCCCTGGGCTGAACTTGCGAAGGCTGGCGAACCTGAATATTCCCAGATGTACGGCATCTACCCAGACCGCACCATTCCGGATGCGTATGAAAAGAACCTGCGCGAGATCTTCCCGGATGAACACCCGGGGGCGTTCACCTGGTTTGAAAATCTGAAAACCTGGGTATGGACCACTTTCCACTCCTATCAGTGGGATTTGGATTATGGCAATCCGGTCGTTTTTAATCGCATGGCAGAGGAAATGCTCTTTCTGGCTAACCAGGGCACGGAGATCTTCCGCCTGGATGCAGTTGCCTTTATCTGGAAGGAACTCGGCACAGGCTGCGAGAACCTGCCAGAAGCGCACAGCATCTTGCAGGGCTTTAATGCCATCACCCGCATTGCTGCACCTTCCATGCTTTTCAAATCTGAGGCGATCGTACACCCTGATGATGTAGTCAAGTACATTTCGCCTGAGGAATGCCAGTTGTCCTACAATCCCCTGGTCATGGCGCTGCTGTGGAATACGCTGGCCACCCGCAACGTTAACCTGCTCGCCCAGGCGCTGGCAGAGCGTTTCCGCATACTTCCGGCAACCTCCTGGGTTAATTACGTCCGCTGCCACGACGACATTGGCTGGACCTTTTCGGATGAGGATGCCGCCCGCCTGGGAATCAACGGAAGTGATCACCGCCGTTTCCTGAATGAATTCTACCGCGGCCGCTTTGCTGGCAGTTTTGCACGCGGCCTGCCTTTCCAGGAAAACCCCAAAACGGGCGACTGCCGCATCTCCGGCACCTGCGCTTCATTGGCGGGGCTGGAAAAAGCGCTCCATGAAGAAGGCGAATGGGAAGTGGAACTGGCAATCCGGCGCATCGCACTGCTCTATAACATCATCATGACCTTGGGCGGTATTCCGCTAATCTATTTGGGAGATGAAATTGCCACCCTGAACGACTACAGCTACCTTGACCATCCCGACCATAAGCACGACAGCCGTTGGGTTCACCGCCCTGTTGCGGATGAAACGCGCTACGCCAACCGTAACAACCGGGAAAGTGTTGAAGGCAGGGTCTACCACAATATGCGCGCCATTATCGCATTCCGTAAATCTCAACCTGCCCTTTCAAACGGGGACCTCGAAACTATCGAGACTGGCAATGCCGCTGTTTTGGCTTATGCGCGCACAGAGGGCACGGGCAAGCGGTTGGTCATTTTTGCCAATTTCAGTGAAGCCCAGCAGGTGCTTCCGGCTCGCCTGGCAATCCAGAACAACTTACTGCAAAAAACCTGCTTGTTTGGTGAGAATGCGCTTGCCACAGATGGCAATATCGTCCTGGAGCCGTTGGCTTTCACGGTCTTTGGATAATTAAGTCTTACTAATATTAAAAAAGGGCGCTTTTAACCGAAGCGCCCTACAATGTAATCTTCTGTCCTCTGGTCAGTGGGGTTTGTGAACAATGTCTCGCCTGTACCAGCTTCAATCAATTCCCCCTGCAAAAAGAACGCTGCCACATCTGCCACACGGGCTGCCTGTTTGACGCTGTGCGGGACCAGCACAATGGTGTAATCTTTCTTGAGTTCCTGCAGTGAATTTTCAACTTTCGAAGTGGAAATGGGGTCAAGTCCGGAGGTGGGCTCATCCAGAAGGATGATCTCAGGTTGCTGCGCCAGGCTGCGCGCCAAGCACAAGCGCTGCTGCTGCCCGCCCGAAAGGGCTATGGCAGGATCATCAAGCCGGTCTTTGATCTCATCCCACAAAGCTGCCTGGATCAGACTGCGTTCTAATGCCGTCTCCAAAACGCGGGAACTGCGCTCTCCTGCCAGTTCCAACCCATAAAGCACATTACGGCGGATGCTGAACGGCAGTACCACCGGGTTCGAGAAAACCATTCCAATTTTCCGCCTCAAGGCGATCACATCCACGTCTTTATCCAACACATTGAGGTCATCAATCAGGATCTTACCTGCTGAAAAGGTCACATCCGCCAGGTCGTTAAGCCGGTTGATAGTGCGCAGGAGGGTTGATTTTCCTCCCCCTGCCGGTCCAAAAAGAACTGAAATCTGATTGGCAGGAATGCGCAAATTGATATTACGCAGCGACTCTTTAACGTCTGAGTAGTGAATGGTCAGGTTTTCAATCAGGATCTTATCCATAGGTCACCACTGCCTGCGCGCCCGGGCACGGCTTCGGATTAGCGTTGCAATCAGGTTCATGCCCAGCACAAAAACCAGGAGCACAAGGGCTGTGCCAAATTGAATCTGGACGGGCATGCCCGGCACCTGGGTGGATATCACAAAAAGATGGTAGGGCAGCGCCATAGTGGCATCCATCGGCGATGAGGGCAGCCTGGGTAAAAAGAAAGCAGCCACGGTAAACATGATCGGTGCCGTTTCACCTGCAGCGCGCTCAAGCCCGAGAATGACCCCCGTCAGGATGCCCGGCAGCGCTTCCGGCAGCACGATCTTGCGCACGGTCTGCCAGCGCGTTCCCCCCAGTGAAATGCTGACCACCCTGAACGATTGGGGCACAGCCCGCAGGGCTTCTTCGGTGGTGCTGATAATGACCGGCAGGGTCATGATCGCCAGGGTAAGTGAACCTGCCAGGATGCTGGTTCCGAAGTTCAGAAAAAGAACAAAAAGACCCAATCCAAAAAGCCCGTACACCACGGAAGGAATGCCTGCCAGATTGGTTATGGCTATGCGAATAATGCGCGTGGCAAGACTATCGCGGGCATATTCCGAAAGGTAGATGGCAGCCCCTACACCCAGGGGGATGGAAAAAATCGCCGTACCCAATGTCAGGGCAACCGTACCCACAATGGCAGGCAATATACCACCGGACCGCATACCGTTGTAGGGGTAACCAAAAAGGAATTCAAGTGAAATTGCCCCGCCGCCCTTGTAAACTATATAGACAACAATTGCAGCAATAAAGAGGATTACCAGCGCTGCAACAACAGTGATCAGCCCAAAGCCAATATTTTGAACCTGCTGGCGCTTGCGGGACGTGGCTGTCATGAGAGAATCCGCTCCGAACGCTTCTGCTTACGGTTCACTACCAACGAAGCGGTAATATTAACCGCCAGTGAGATGAGAAACAGGATGATCCCGATAAAGAAAAGCACATGGTAGTGGGTACTGCCGTTGGCCACTTCGCCCATTTCCGCAGCAATAGTAGCGGTCATTGTGCGCCCAGGCTGAAAAAGGGACTTCAACCCTTCCAGCATGACCGGTGCGTTACCGGTGACCATCATCACGGTCATGGTCTCACCTATGGCCCTGCCAATGCCCAGCATCACCGCGGTAAGCACACCCGAACGGGCTGCCGGCAGGGTCACCCGCCAAACGGTTTGCCAGCGCGTCGCCCCCAACGCCAGTGCTGCGTCCCGATACGAGCGCGGCACTGCATCCAGTGAGTCTTCCGAGACTGAGACGATGGTTGGAATGGCGATAGCGCCCAACAGGATAGACCCAGCCAGCATAGTCAGACCCGTGGGAAGGTCAAACACCTTGCGAAGAAAAGGCGACAGCAACAGAATCCCAAGAAAGCCCAAGACGACTGAAGGCAGCCCGCCAAGCAGTTCCACCACAGGTTTGAGAATATCACGCATCCAGCGCGGAGCAATTTCCGAGAGATAAATAGCAATCAAAAGCCCGATTGGCACAGCAAAAAGGGTAGCCCCAAGGGTGACAACCAGAGAACCGCTGATGAGCGGCAGAATACCATAATAGTCTTCAATCGGGTACCAGCGGGTGGAAAAGAGACTGCTAATGGGCACTTCCTGCAGTGTGGAAACCCCTTCACTCAACAGAAAATAGAAGATGAGCAGCACGAAAATGATCGCAGAATAGCCGCTGACCTTGATTAGCGGTGTGATCAGCACCTCAGCCCGATCTGCAAATGCTATGCGCGCCTGGCTTTTTGGGATTTCATTATTTTCCAAAATTGCCATTCTCTCCGCCTAATCTTGTACCGGTACAAAACCGAGATCCAACACGATTTGCTGTGCTTCATCAGATAATACCCAGTCAAGGTAGGTCTTGACCTCTCCTATAGGCTTACCATCCGTATAGACATACAGATCCCGCGAGATAGGGTAGGCATCCGAGTTAACCGACTCAGCGGAAGGGAAAACAAAAGGACCAATATTACTGGCAGACACGCCTATCACCTTGACATCTGGGGTCACATAACCCAATCCATCGTACCCAAT
>CAYVWM010000140.1:0-4856 GCA_964455505.1 uncultured Anaerolineaceae bacterium | reverse complement strand
GGTAAACGCTCCAGCCAAAACCAGCCTACGGTAAGGATTAGCCCAAAAACCGCCAGTAAAGTAATTGCCAAACGGGATTTGCCAAACTTATTCACTGGTTCGGGTTTGCCGAGCAAAGCCCGGCTGGCAAAGTAGATTGAAGGAAGGTTCAGCGCTCCCAGTGTAAACAGAGCCAAACTGAGGGTTAACCACATTGCACCCTGATTGGCAGCCTCCGAAGCTAATCCAAAATCCAACGTTTGCGCCCACCCAGCTAGAAACCCCAGACTGATGTAGCCTAACAAAACCAATAAAGAAAAGACTAACTGGAAAATGCTCATCCAGTCAGTCTTTGCAGTTTTATCTTGTTGAGCTTTCAGCTCAAAGGTCATTCTTCCTCAATGATGATGCCGATGATCTTGTCACCTTCAGGCGCATCCGGGTCGTTTTGGGGATCGCGTTCCGTTAACTGCTTCAGGACCTCCATAGATGCTTCATCAGCTAACTTCCCAAAGATTGTATAGGAACAGTTCAATTGAGAATAGGGCACGTAGGTAATAAAGAATTGGCTTCCGTTGGTATCCGGCCCGCCATTGGCCATGCCAAGCATGCCAGGCTCGTCAAAGTTCAGCGTCTGGCTGATCTCGTCACGGTATTCATAGCCCGCGCTGGAGATGCCGGTCCCGCTTGGATCGCCTGTCTGCGCAACAAAATCGTGCATGACCCGGTGAAAGGTTATCCCGTCATAAAATCCTTCCTGCGCCAGAAATACAAAGGAGTTGACCGTGAGCGGCGCTTCCTTTGGGAAGAGGTCAATAACAATATCGCCTTTTTCTGTCTGGATGGTGGCGGTATATTCTTTATCCTGGTCGATGACCCAGGGCGGGCACTCCGTATAAAGACCTTCTTTTTCATACTTGAGCACGTCGACAACCATACCCAAAGCAGAAGCACTCCACGAGTAAGACCAGGGTCTGCCATTCAACAAAATGGTTGGTGTGGCATTCAATCCGATGGTTTCTAAGGCAAAGTTCATATCTTCCTGGACACTTGTCACGATTTCATCGCTGGTGTAGTCGCTGATAAATTGATCCACATCAAGGTCAAGGTCTTTTGCCAAGCCTTCCAGCCAGGGTCCAAAATCCTCAGCGGAAAGCTGGAACCCTTCAGACTGCCGGGAATAGAGCAGGTCGTACATCTCCCAGAATTTCCCCTGCAGCCCTGCTGCCTCAGATGCCTGTGCTGCGATGGCAGCATTGGGATGTAAACTCAACAGGGGCAGATGTCGGAATACAATCCGGACATCATCGGGGTATTTTTCAACCAGAGTTTCCAGCTCTGCATAGAATCCGACACAAGCCGGGCACTGAAAATCGCTGTATTCCATTACGGTTAAGATGGCATCCTCTGGACCGCGAACCCAATCCTCTTCGGTAATCTCAGGGAAAACCTCAAGCATTGCGCTCTGCTCCTCAGTTAGGGGAGGGAAGAACCCTTCGTAAATGTTACAGATCATCCTGTTATCTTCATCAAAGAGCGTCAAATCTTCTGAGGGGTCGGGGGTAGGGCAGCCTGTAGACTGCACTTCTTCCGTTGGCATCACAGCACCTTCTTCAGTTGGCGCAGAAGTTTCCTCAACAACAGGCGGCTCAGTTGGCACAACACCAGGAGGGGTGGGGGTGTTAGTCTTACAGGCAGAAAGCAGCAGCGCAGCTGCCAAAAACACAATCAATACACTATGAAATTTTTTCATTTTTTCCTTTCAATCAATTTTCTCCAGTGTGTGGGGAAAAATTGTGAAGATCACACTTGATTAGACTGCTCAATATACTCCAGGACCACCGATCTGATGGATTCCTGTACAACTTCCAATGGTTGGCTGGCATCTATCACACGCCACCTTTTGGGGTCCTCAGCCGCTAAAACATGATATCCGGCACGAACCCGCCGATGAAAAGAGACCTCATAAGCATCCAGGCGATTCCATTCGTCTTTACGCTTCTTGCGCAGCAATCCTGCTTCCACATCAAGGTCAAGCAGCAGCGTCAGATCCGGCGTCAGGTTATCCGTTGCAAAAGCCAGCATCGCTTTCAGGCTCGGCAGGTCCAAACCATGCCCGTAACCCTGGTAAGCCAGCGTGGAGTCGCCGTAGCGGTCGCAAAGCACAATTTTACCATCCCAAAGCGCTGGTTTGATTACTTCCTCCACTAACTGTGCCCGCGCTGCCAAAAAGAGAAGGATCTCTGTACGCGGTTGCAGCCCCTCATTATCCATGCTCACCAACACCTGTCGGATCTGATCTCCGATGGCCGTCCCGCCCGGTTCCCGGGTAGTTAAGACCTCATGACCTAACCCCCGTAAAAAGTCTGCCAACGCAGGAAGTTGACTCGATTTGCCGCTGCCTTCTGGGCCTTCAAGTGTAATGAACATGTCTAATCTCTAAATATGCGGACAAAACGGTTGGGTTCTGTTCCGAATGATTGCGAAACCAGGCTTGCTTTTTGGGCAAGCTGGTGTTGAATACGCCGGACAGTTGCCGATGCCGGCATCAGGTCCACCGATTTTTCACCCATGAGCACCAACTGGATGGCGTCTTCTGCCTGCTCGATTGCATCATTATGGGCAGTCGTGGGGTGATGGGGAGCGGGTACCTGAAAAAGATCGGACAGGAATTGCTCAATCTGCGCCACAGAATTGGATTTAATCACATAAATCGGCACACCTTTTTCCTCAGCCTGAACAATAGGCTGCAGGCGCTCGCGATAGTAACGGCGCTGCGTAACCAATGTGTCCGCTTCTTCCAACGTGCGGACCAATCTGGCAGGCACACCCATTGATTTTATAACTTGTAAGAGTCGATTGCGCGCCACACCAAAAGCAAACAGGGATCTGGTATCTTCAGATCCAACCTGTGGGATACGTGCTTGGTTTTCAATGGTAAACAGATCTTCATAGCGCTTATCCTGCTTGCGATCGCTGGAAATATTGCGCTGAAACGGGGTTTTTTCCATCCCGTTGCTGCGCTTAAGAGATTGCGCAACTGTTGGGGCAGCAGTAGGTGCTTTTTGGATATGCACATTACCCTTCTCATCCCAATAGCGTTCTTCTGGCGGCAGAGGAAAACCTCGCAGCAAGGCGTCCACAGCGGTCCCAACATCGCGGTGAACAGTTACACGTTTGCGGTTTTGAATTTCTACCAACACGGTAAAAGTCGGGGGGGCGCGGCGTTCCAACACAGTTTTCTGCGTACCGCGCCTTCGGGCTTCGTCGTCAGAAAGCGTTACGGACTCAATACCGCCAACCAGGTCTGAAAGGGTGGGATTGAGCAGCAGGTTCTCCAGTGCGTTGCCGTGGGCGGTTCCAATCAATTGCACACCCCGCTCTGCAATAGTGCGGGCAGCCTGGGCTTCCAGCTCGCGCCCGATTTCATCGATGACAATCACTTCCGGGTTGTGGTTCTCTACCGCTTCGATCATCACTTCATGCTGCAGAGAGGGTTTGGGCACCTGCATGCGCCTGGCAGCCCCAACTGCCGGATGCGGCACGTCGCCGTCACCGCCAATTTCATTGGAAGTATCCACGATTACTACCCGGCGATTCTCAGCCAATATGCGGGCTGCTTCTCGCAGCATGGTCGTTTTGCCCACGCCTGGTTTTCCCAAAATGAGAATGCTGTCGCCTGAATTTACCAGGTCAGCAATGATATCGATCGTCCCGTATACCGCTCTGCCTACCCGGCAGGTGAGTCCCACTATCCGTCCACGCCGGTTCTTGATAGCAGAAATGCGGTGGAGGGTTCGTTCCATGCCCGCGCGGTTGTCTGCATCAAAGTCGCCAATCCGCTCCGTGACGTGGTCAAGGTCTTCCTGGGTTACATCGCGCTCAAGCAGAGCTAATTCGCCGTCCACAAAGCGGGCTGTTGGCAGCCTCCCCAGGTCCAGGATCACTTCCAGCAAGTTTTCAAAATTATCTTTTGACTGTACCGCTGCGGCAATGTCAGGCGGAAAGACCTCAAGCATTGCCTCAAGGTCGTCAGTAATTTTTCGTTGTGTTACCATCATAATTCAGTTACTTTATACTCCATCCCTGTGTGCAGGCAAGATGTGCGCATGGGCAAACAGCTCTGATTCAAGCTGTATTGTAATGTTGATTTTATCGTATTTTTAAGAGGCAAATGGAACAGGTAACACCTTGTGGAAAATCGTGTGATTGCGTGATCAGGCGGCATATTTTTGGCAAACCAAGATTGCGTTTTCAAAACAACACAAAGAATAATTATGCTATGGTTTAGCTCGGCGCTGAACCTGCGCCACAGGTACGCTGCCCTCGCCCTGATTCTTCTCAAAAACCTGCCGCAGTGCTGGCTGAAATGCTTTTTCCTGGATAACCAGGTAGCGGACCAGCAGCGCTTGCTCATCATCGGGTTCCAGATCCAGATGAAGCAGCAGCTCTTCCAGCCAGGGCTGATAAGAACGTGCAGCAATGGTCACCGGCCGCTTATAAAAACCTGGCAGTTCGCGCACAAGATCCAAGAGAACAACCGGGTCATCAACATTAAGGGATAAAAAGGGCTGCACCCAGATTCCCCGCGGCCCGAAATCCAGGTCGGCATAGCCCAGCAAAGTGTCGTGCTGGTCATACAACACCATTCCCAACGCTGCTTTGCGCGTCATCGGTTCAATTGGTTGAAAAAGCTTGGGCACCAGGTCGCGGTGCAAAGCGGCCATGGCTTTTAGGTCCGCACTGCTCCATGTTCGCCATGTATAACGGATCGGTGCCTGGCCGAGGTTTTTACCTATGCAGTGAAAGAGGCGCTGCTTTGCCCATACGGTAAAATCTGCCTGCCGAAATGCCGGCAAAAAAGGAGAGGCTTCTGG
>CAYVWM010000139.1:0-4977 GCA_964455505.1 uncultured Anaerolineaceae bacterium | reverse complement strand
AGGCGCCGGCAGCCAGCATCTTTTTGACGTCTGCATAACTGCGCACCCCGCCGGATGCCTTGACGCCGATATCGTCTCCGACGACGCTGCGCATCAGGCGGATATTCTCTTCCGTGGCGCCCTCGGCGGCATAGCCGGTGGAAGTTTTGACGAAATCTGCGCCGGCTTGCTTGGAAAGCAGGCAGGCGATGATCTTTTCTTCTTCGGTCAGCAGGCAGGTCTCCAGGATGACCTTGACGATCACGCCGCTTTTGTGGGCAGCCTGCACCACCCGGTTGATATCGTTGGCGACGTAGGCGTAATCCCGCGATTTCAGTTTGCCGATGTTGATGACCATGTCCACCTCATTGGCACCGGCATTCACCGCCGCTTTGGTTTCGGCAACTTTGGATTCGGTTGAGGGCGTGCCCCAGGGGAAACCGACCACAGCGCCCACCTTGACCGGTATATCAGCCAGCTGGCTGACGCAAATGGGCACCCAGCAGGAATTGACGCACACCGCGCCAAAATGATAGGTTTCGGCTTCCTGGCAGAGTTGGATGACCTGGTCTTCGGTGGCATCCAGCTTGAGCAGGGTATGGTCGATGATACTGGCGATTCTTTCGACCTCAGAGACCGGTTGGGGCAGGGTTTCCACATCTACCCGGTCCAGTCTGCCGGTCTGGTCAAAAACTGAGGTGACTTTAAGGTCGTTGTATTGGGCGGAATGGTAAACTTTTTCGGGAAAAATCTTGCGCTTGGACATGGCTTTCCTTTCAGTTTGGGATTGAAATTGGGTTGACATTGTTGGGTTCAGGGCTGCCCCCCAGGCAGCTTTTGGGAATTGATGATGCAGTAGGCGTTGTTGTCCAGCCGGTCGGTGAGTTCGAAAGCTTCCTCCAGGGAATTTGCCAGCACAAACAGACCGTGACCGGGCGCCATGCAGGCGGTCAGGTGATTGCCAGTGGCCGCGATCTTTGCCTGGATTTTTTCCATGACGGCATCCGCCAGGTCAGTGGTTTCGCTGAACGCAACGCGGGTCTGTTCAATGGTGCCGAAGGGTTCGGTGTACTGCAGCACAGGGGGCAAAGGCGCTCCCACAGAACAGAAAACCAGGATGTTGCGGGCATGGGTGTGCATGACCACACTGGCATGCGGGTAGTAAGCCCCCAACAGGGCAACGTGCACTTTAGTCTCGCGGGAAACCTCCCCGTCGCCTTCGAGCTTGTTGCCTTCCAGGTCGAGCACTAAAATTCGGTTGGGCGTCAGGTTCCAATGCCAGAGCGCCCCGGCGTAGCGGGGTGTCATCAGGAGTTTGTCCCCGATGCGCATGCCGATATTTCCGCCGGAAGCATCGGTCAGGCGGCGGTCGTAAAGTTCTTTGCCATAAGCGGCAATCTTGCAGCGTGCTGAAGCGATATCCATAGTACCTCCGTGCTTTAATTATAAGACGGATATGGCTATTTTCGAATGAAATGGGAAAAAACGATCCGAAAATGCCGCTGTTTGTGCCGTTTAAAAGGCGTTACAGTCGCGCGGGTCTCTGAAAACGGGAAACCTTATTCTCTGCTGAAGAAAAAATGGTTATTGTTGTCAATCAGCGCGGTTGGTTCGGTCTGGAATTGGTCGTAGTGCATGATTTTGGCTTCCAGCCTGGAACGGTCCCCTCGCAGCACACGTCGGTTGTACTCAATCGGGATCATTTCAGCAGTGTAGTTGACCGTTTTCATAAGAAGCATGGGCGCACCGCGATCAACCCCAAAAAGGGCAGATTCGCGCTCATTGGCTACGACGGCTTCGATGATGCGTTCGCTGTATTCAAAATCCACAGCGCAGATTTCGTGCATGGTTTCGTAAAGCGAGTGGGAAAGGTCTGCGTGCAGCAGTTGGGCGCAATATTTTCCCACCAGGTAAATGACACTCAGCCCGATAGGCTCGCCATCTACAAAGCACAGGCGGTGGATTTCCAATACATCGCCGCCCTCCTTTATTTGCAATTTTTGGGCAACATTGCTGGGAGCGGGCACGATATCCTGAAACAAGACGCGCGCCTCCACCTTTCTTTCCTGGTAGGAAATGTCTTGCTGGAAACAGGTGCGGAACTGCGCCAGGGCCATGTCAATCTTGGGCTCGGCCACATAAGTGCCTTTGCCCTTGCGCTTGCGGACCAAACCGTCGTACTGCAGTTCCATCAGCGCCTGGCGGACCACGGTCCGGCTGACACCCAGCAGGTCGCACAGTTCTCCCTCGCTGGGCAGTTTGTCGCCTGGGCGGTATTCCCCCGCATCGATTTTGTACTGAATAGCGTCTTTAACCTGCAAGTAGTACGCGATCTTGCTATTTAAGTTTATAGGTTCAAGAGTCCCCATAATAATTCTCGCTTCCCCGAGAGCAGAATAAAAAGAAATGATGATAAATGTTTCAATAGTATAGAGTATATTGGTCTAAATTACAAGTCCGGTTACGAATTTGCACTGTGATAAAAAATGTTATCCAGACGTTGTGCAGTGAGTAAGCCGTAGTATTGTTAGGGGCTGCCTGACGAGCGCTTCGGTTGCATTAGGCTGTAGGCATTATTCTGGGGTGGGCAGGAAGGCGGGCGCGTTGTTAGGCAGGCATGGTAAACTTGGGAGTGATAACGAACCTGGAATTAATAGCAAAAAGAAAGTTCTCTGAATCTCATGCCCGATTTTTTTGCCGCCGCTCAAGCGCACCCCAACATCGCCTTCATTAAATATTGGGGCAACCGCGATGCTGTACTGCGCATCCCGCAAAACGGGTCGCTTTCGATGTGCCTGGACGGCCTGCAGACCACCACCACGGTGCGCTTCAGCCCTGAATTTGGGTGCGACCACCTGACGATCAATGCGGCGGAACAGGAAGGCGCAAGCCTGGAACGGGTGTCTGCGTTCCTGGACCGCGTGAGAGAATTGGCTGGGCTGGGCTGGCGGGCGCATGTGGAAAGCAGCAGCAATTTCCCGGCTGGGGCTGGGATCGCCTCGTCCGCTTCGGCGTTTGCAGCGCTGGCGCTGGCAGCGTCGGCTGCGGCTGGCTTGGCGTTGGAGGAAAGTGCGCTTTCAAGGCTGGCAAGGCTGGGATCGGGGTCGGCGTGCCGGTCTGTGCCGGCGGGTTTTGTGGAGTGGCAGGCTGGAACTGGCGATGCGGACAGTTTTGCGGTGTCGATCGCCCCGCCGGAGCATTGGGACCTGGTGGATATGATCGTGATCGTGGATGAGGGGCACAAACCGGTGGGATCCTCCGAAGGGCACGGGCTGGCGCAGACTTCAGCCCTGAATGCGCTGCGCATGGCGGGGGTAAGGGAACGCCTGGCGGAATGCCGGCAGGCGGTGCTGACGCGCGATTTTGCGCGCTTTGCGCCGGTCGTTGAGGCGGATTCGCACTGGATGCATGCGGTCATGCGCACCAGCACACCGCCTTTGGTTTACTGGACGCCCGCTACGGAAGTGGTGCTGTGGCATGTGCTTGCCTGGCGCAAGCAGGGGCACGCCCTGTGTGCCAGCGTGGACGCCGGGCCGAATGTGCACGTGCTGGGGCTTTCAGCGGAGCGGGAATGGGCAGCAGCCCAACTTCGCGGCTTGCCAGGCGTACGGGATGTGCTTACGGCGCGGCCGGGCGGCGGTGCAAGGCTGCTCGATAGGGGGGAGTGAAGCGCGCAGAGGGGGCTTGGAACTGCGGCGTTTGGCTTGTTTTCAGAATTGATCAAACAAACATCCCTGGGGGATAATTGAAATCTGCAGATTGGGGTTGACCAGGCAAAACCAAAAGAATTCTATTAGGGGCGTTTTTTACTGACCGGTTTTTGGGTTGGCAGGCTGAAGCGCCGCGGCATTTTCATCACCAACGGGCAGTTTTCCACGCCCGGGCAGCCGCTGCATACCATGGTGCTGCAGGGTTTACCTGCTGCCGCTTGAGAGCCGTTTTCTTCGGATAGTTTCCCTTTTTGCACAAGGAACTCCAGCATGCCGTTCAGCGCGCCGGGCGTAATTCCCAGCGAACGGCTCAGGTCGGTCAGATTCATCGCTGGGCCGGCCTGTTCAATAGCGGTCAGTATCTGTTTCAGCATGCTTGTGTTTCCTTTAAAATACCAGCCGAAGTTGTGTACGGCTTAATTGCCAAACGCGCGGGCGCTTTCTGGCTCTGGTTGCCTTTTGACACGTAACTTACCCAATGCCCAAAAGCAAGCCGCCCTGGAAAATGAGGAAGGCAGCCAGCCATGCCAGACCGGTTTGCCCGATGATGCTCACCCACATCCACTTTGCACCCAATTCCTGGCGCTCGGCGGCTACCGCCACCATGCAGGGGGTATAGAGCAGGATAAAAACCATGAAGGCAAAGGATGCCAGGGCGCCGTGGCCATTGCTTGAGACTTCAAAATTTTCCCGAACTGCCTGCATCAGACCGGTGGGCGCTTGTTCTTCTTCAGCCTCAAAGAGGTCTATGCCCACAATCAGGGGGATGGATTTGATGGTGTCTCCGATCGCTTTCAGGAAACCTATCAGGATGTCTCCCAAATCCTCAAAGAAGGTGGTGGCTTCCGGGCTTTCCTGCATCTCCTCGACGCCGTAAGCCTGTGAAAGCGAACTGACCACAATCTCCTTGGCGATAAAGCCGGTGATGATGGAACCACTGGCTTCCCACTCGCCAAAACCCAGCGGTTCAAAAGCAGGCGCAATAGCACCGGAAATTCCGGCAAACAGGCTCTTTTCTACCTCTGCTTCTGCAAAAGCCGCATCCCCGCTCAATGGGATAGCCAGCAGCAGCCAGATGACCACGCTAGCGGCCAGGATGATGGTCCAGGCCTTGCGGATAAAGCCGCTGGTGCGCTCCCACATGTGGAACCAGATACCGCGAAAGGTCGGCATGCGGTAGGGGGGCAATTCCATCACAAAAGGCGATTCCTGTTTTCCTTTAAAAACAAAGCGCTTTAACAACACCCCAACCAGAATGGCCATGACAATCCCCAGCAGGTACATCGAA
>CAYVWM010000138.1:0-5024 GCA_964455505.1 uncultured Anaerolineaceae bacterium | reverse complement strand
TGCCCGCCTTGATGGTGACCGTATAGGTGATGCTCTGCCCCTCATCAGGCGACGTATCCGAAACGCTGAAGGTTGGTAATTGCAGGTCAACTGTCGTGGTCTGCGCCTGAACACCGCTGGTGTACAGTCCGCTAAATGCCAGCAGCAAAGCCAGAACGCCGACAATTCTCCAACCCAAGTGTCTTGCCAGGCCGCGATTTCTACCGGGTAAGTTCGTGTGTGTTACATTTTTAGTTTCCATGGTTTCACTCCCAAAAAAGCCAATCAAAGAAAGTTCTTTACGATAAGCTCACATTAAAAAAGCTGTGATAATGCTGTCCGTTATTTTAGTTCCCGCGCCTTTACAGGCGCGTCTATCACCAATATTTATCAAGGCATGCCTCCAGAGACCATAGGAAGGAATACGCAGAAGGGTATCTGCGCAAGCGCCAGGTTGGAGTAATCTGACGGCACCTGGTCCAGGGCGCGGTAAGCGCGTACGCGGTAAACATAGGCATCCCCAAACTGCAGGCTGTCCTGGAACAGGTTGGTGTCTGCTTGCATCTCTGCCAGCAGTTCCCAGGCATCCGAGCCAAGCACGGCACGTTCCAGCTGGAAAGCGCTCTCATCCAGGCTGTTATCCTGCCAGCTGAGGGCTACTTCGCCGCCGCAGCCTACCGTAGCAACCAGATTATCTGGGGCTGCCAGTTGGAAAAGCGTAGTCGCCTGGGCCGTGCCGGCATAATCCGAGTACACTCCATCCGCTGCCCGGTAAGCGCGCACCCGGTAGTGCCAGGTGCTGGCTTGCGCCACAGGGCTGTCGCTGTAGCTGGTGCTTTCGGCAGCGAGTTCCGCAATCTGCTCCCAAGCGCTCCACCCATCCGCAGATCGTTCCAGCAGGAAGGCGCTTTCGCTATCAGAATTATCCTGCCATGTGAGGTCAATCTGGTCCATCGACACTGCAGTAGCTATCAGGTCCGTCGGCGCGTTCAGGAAGCTGAGCGTTGCTGCAGCATCCACGGCGGCATATTCCGAGTACAGTCCGTCGGCCGCGCGGTAAGCGCGCACGCGGTAGTGGTAGGCTGTACTTGGGTTCAGGCCTGTATCCGTGTAAGCGCCGCTGTCGGCTGGCAGTTCGGCAATTTGCTGCCAGTCGTTGATCCCATCCGGGGAGCGTTCCAGCAGGTAGGCACTTTCGCTAACCGCGTTGTCCTGCCAGCTGAGCGCAATGCTGTCCCAACTCAGGGCCTCGGCAAGCAGGTCTGTAGGGGCTGCCAATCCGTTCAGTGTGGTTATCGCCTCCGTATTGGAATACTCCGAATAAAGGGCGTCAAAAGCGCGGTAGGCGCGCACCCGGTAGTAATAGGGCGTAACGGCACTCAGGCCGCTGTCGGTATAGGTGTTCACATCCGCCGCCAGCTGGGCGATCTCTTCCCAGCCTGTCAGTCCGTCGGGCGAGCGTTCCAACAGGAAACTGCTTTCGTCCAGGCTGTTATCCTGCCAGCTGAGTTCTACCCAGCTAACCGAGACCCTCTCAGCCTTGAGGTTGCTGGGGGCATCCAGCGTGCTGAGGGTTGTGGTGGCCGCTGTGTTGGAATAGTCCGAAAGCATGCCGTCGGCTGCGCGGTAAGCGCGCACGCGGTAGTGGTAGACCGTTTCCAGGTCGATATCGGCGTCGCTCCAGGCAGTGATGTTCGCACCCAACTCGGCTACCTGCACCCAATCTGCGCCGCCGTTCAGAGAACGTTCCACCCGGAATCCGCTTTCGCTGTCCGAATTGTCCTGCCAGGCAAGATCAATTTGGGCATACGTGATCAGGCTGGCGGTCAGGTTGCTGGGCGGGTCCAGGTACTCCAAAGTGGTTGCCGAGGCAGTGTTGGAATAATCGGAGAGCATCAGGTCCGGTTCGCGGTAAGCCTGCACGCGGTAATGCCAGGTGCTCAGTTCGGTTAAGCCGCTATCCGTGTAAGCCGTGCTGTCTGCCGGCAGCTCTGCAACTTGCTCCCAGGCGCTAACGCCATCCGTTGAGCGCTCAATGCGGTAAACGCTTTCGCTATCCGCATTGTCCTGCCAGGTGAGCGCAATGCTCTCCCAGCCTAAGGTTGTTGCCGTCAGCTCGGTGGGTGCTTCCAGCGGCACAGGGATGGTCTGCAATCGCAGGGCAGGGTCGCCAAAGAGAGCGTAGGTGTCGATCAGGTCGCGGTAGCCGGCGGTTGTGGCATACAGGTGATGCTTGGCCGTGGTGGTCAGGTAACCCAGCTGGTTATAGAAATTATTAAAGAGATTGTCAAACAGGTTGGCTTCCAGCAGCATATGCCCGCTCTGCAGCCCATATCCGGTCGGGGACCAGCTGGCAATCGCCCCACCGCTGGCCTTGCGCACAAAGGTTTCACCAAGTGATGCGTTTGTGTTAATGTTTGAAGCCGGGCTTGGGTAGACAAACCACCCCTCAGCGCAGGTCATCGGCAAAATGAAGGGCAGCATATCAGCGTTGGTCAGGGTGCCAATGTCGGTAAGCGCCCAGAAATTTTCATCGCCCCATTTTTGAGTGGCTGAGTGCCCGGCATAGTGCACGATCAGCCGCCCCGCATTGACAGCCGCCTTAAGCGCACTTTTTACAGCTGCTGCGGTGGCATGCGTGCTTGGATAATAGATCCTCTCAGGGGTGTAGTCCGCAGGCAGATAGGCTGCAATGAGCGCGTCCGTATCAGCTGCATATTCGCCAGCGTCGTCGGTATTATCAGCCACAAATGTAAGATTACCATTCCAACCGTCTGCCGGCGGGGTAGTTTCGTAGGTGATGATTTTCTGGACAGCAGCTGCCGCTTCCTCTGCACTCCTTACTGGCAGGCGCCCGATATGCAGGTCTGGCAGTATGTCTGTACCGCTAACCATTGCGTAGCGGTTGTCAGTCGGCCTCTCACCGCGGAACGGGTCCACATCCGCGAGGTACGGCGGGATGAAATTGGTTTCGTTGTGACCAAGGTTATTGCGAAAATCAAGATGCCCATCGCCCATCAAGAGCACATAAGCCGGCTTGGGCGCAGCCCAGTTAGCATAGGCATATTTCAGGAAGTCCTGGATGGCAACGGGGCTCAACTCGCCGTCGTTGAATTCGTCATAAATTTCCTGTACATCGATTACCGCAGTCTGGTAACCTTGCCCAGCGCGGTAATCCGCCAGAACCTGTGCCTGGGCCAAAAAACCGGCGTAACTGATGACCAGGTAATCTGCAGCGCTGCTTGTATCTCTCAAATTTGAGGGGGTGTAGGCTGCGATGCTGGCAGGAACCAGGCGTTTGGCTGTGCTTTGTGCCACGTAGCGGCTCTCACCGGATTGATCCGCTTCAAAACTGAGCGCATAACCGCTGCTGACCGCTTCTGCCTGCCATCCGGTGATCTGGAACGGTGCAAGCGGGCTGCTAATGTCGTACACTTCCAGGTCAGGCGTGCTGAAACCGTCCACCTGGAACTGCCATTGGCCTGCCTGGTCACCATCGAAATACAGCTGGTCTGCATCCGCAGTATATGCATCGTTGTAGGTGATCTCAAACCAGTTAACAAAAACGGAATTAAAGGTAAGACCATCTTCCAACGGGGTGAGCACGCCCAGGGTGTTTGCACCCTCAACCAGTAAGGATTGCGAAATACCGCTGAAAGTGAACAACTTTTCAGTGTTCATAGGCATATCCACTGTGCCGATGTGCGTGCCATTCAGGTAGATTTTTGCCCTGTGGAAGGGGGTGCCGATGTAACCCCGCAAGAGCCCGCTGACCGTGATGGTGCTTGCACCAGGCTCCGGCAGCGTTGCCAAGTTTGCATTGAATTCTACGGGAATAGTGGTGGAGTATAAAACCACTTTCCAGTACCAGCGGTCTGCAGGCGTTCCGCTTGGGTAACCGGATTGGTAGGTCAGGTTCTGTTCAAGGTGCTGCGTGGTCTGGAAACTCACCGGAACGGTGTAATCCTGTGATGGTGTGCTATCCTGGACGGCCATGCGCAGCCCGCTGCTCCCGCCCCAGGTGAGCCAGTAGACGTTGCTGCGGCCGTAGACAGAACCTGAAGCTAAGCCGTAAAAAAGCAGGGATTCCCCGACTTCAAAAACGGTATCCCCATCTCCCAGTTCCCGGATAGCAATTTCAGCCCCCTGATCGTAGAGTTTGAAAGTTTTAGGATTGACGCTGTCTACCGGCAAGCCGGCAGTCTGCAAATAGGAATACGTGAGTGCATAAAGACCATCCTGGTTCACGCTAATTTTATAAAAATCGCCGCTGTAAGCTTCGGTTAGCAGCCCGACCGACGGTGAAGCCGGGGCGCTGCGCCAGGGAACCGCCTGGTCGTAATTAAGCAGGATGCCCTCTAATTCGTTTTCAAATTCCCCTTCTGAGATCGGTTCCAGGGAATTAGAGATTAATCCACCGGGCGTATTGAAATAAACAGCTACCTGGATTTTTGAGACAAAGCGCAGTTCCCCGCTCCCAAGCCGGTACTGCACCGGGTTAAGCCTGACCTGCAGGAAACGCTGGCTGCGGATGTAACCGGTATCCGCGATTTCAGCCTCTGCGGTTGGATAAAAAGCATCCGGCTGCAGCAGTTGGGTTTCAAAAACCAGGAGATCGCGCAGATTATCGGGTAAATCCGCCAGGTCGTCCAAAACAGGCAGTTCCGACGGGCAAAGGGCATAGGTGCCGGGCAGGCGTTCAGATTCCAGATGGATAACAGAAATCTCAGGCTGCGCATCGGCAGGTATCCCTATCATCACGCCCTGTACAGGCAGTGATGCCAAAGCCACATCATCAGATTGCGCCAGACCGGCAATGCTTACCTGCTGACAGGCATATTCCGGGCCTTGTCCTGCCTCAATGGTGGGTTTTGGCGGGGCAAATTCAATTACAACGCCGTCAGGTAAATCCCGAACAATTTTTACATACGGATAGGGATCAGCGTCTGTGCGCGCCAATAAATCGGTGGGAACCAAGGGACGGTCTGGCTGAGCTTTTCCAGAAAACCCAAGGAAAAATCCACAACGCTTTTATCCCAAAGGGG
>CAYVWM010000137.1:0-5044 GCA_964455505.1 uncultured Anaerolineaceae bacterium | reverse complement strand
CGTCGTTATATACTTCAAAAATGGAGGGGATAGCCACATCGCTGGGGCAGGGCAGACAGTACTCGCAGTGCGTACAGGGGATGGGCGCCAGCCTTTCGCGGGCAGTGCGCACCGCTTCGATGACGGCATGGTCGCCATCGTTCAGGCTGCCCACCCCCGACCGGTCTGCGCTGGCCAGGTTTTGCTCCACCTGTTCCATCGTGCTCATCCCGGAAAGCAGCAGGGATACTTCGGGCTGGTCCCACAGCCACTGCAGCGCCCATTCCACCGGCGTCCAATCGCGGTCGGATTTGGCAAATTCTGCAGCCACCGCCGGGGGTTGGGGGGATTTGGCCAGCCCGCCGCCGCGCAGCGGCTCCATGACGATCACCGCCAGCCCTTTTTCGGCAGCCGCCAGCAAGCCGCGCCGGCCTGCCTGGGTGTTGATGTCCATGTAGTTGTATTGGATTTGGGCAAAGGTCCAGTTGTCGTAACCGTTCAGGATGGATTCGAACACCGGGTACTTATCGTGGAACGAGAAACCCAGGTAGCGGAATTTGCCCTGCGCCATTTTCTTTTCTGCCCAGTCAAAAACCTTGAGGTCCTGGTATTTCTGCCAATGGGATGCGTTCAGCGCGTGCAGCAGGTAAAAATCGATGCAATCGGTCTGCAGGCGTTCCAGTTGCGTGTCCAGAAAGCGGTCCATATCGTCGCAGGTGCGCACCAGCCAGGAAGGCAGTTTGGTGGCCAGCTGGACCTTCTGGCGGTACCCGTCCTGCAGCACTTTGCCCACAAAAGGCTCGCTTTGTTCGCGGTGGTAAGGCCAGGCGGTATCGATGTAATTCACGCCGGCGTCGATAGCCTTGCGGATCATTGCGGTGGCCAGCGGCTCGTCGATTTTGGCGCTGTCTTCCCCCAATAGCGGCAGGCGCATACATCCAAATCCAAGCGCAGAAATCTGCAGGTCCAATTTTCCAAAGCGGCGAAATTGCATGGTAGTAATCCTTTCGTGTCAACTAATTGGTGCTTATTTTACCGTTAATCCTGTAAACGCCGCCAAACCCCCGCACCGGCGCGGCTTAAATACCTGAACTATGCCAGTCCGGTGCCCGGAACGCCGCGGCGGGCAGGTTGTAAAACCCGCAGCATATTGCATCCCAAGCCCAAAACCGTTAGAATTGTATGTATGAGCGAAACGCTGCCGCTACAACCCGCCGCACCCCTAACGGAAGAACCCCTTCCGCCGGAAAAGAACGTTTCCCCGCGCTGGTCGCTTGTCACCAAGCTGATCGTCGGGATGGTGCTGTCCGCCGTAGCGCTTTTTTTGGTAGTCCGCTTCCAGGTTTACCTGGGCATGATCCTGACCGCCTTCCTGCTGGCCTTTCTGTTCCATCCCATTGCCAGGCTGTTGAACAATCGCCTTAAATTGGGCTGGCGGCTGTCCATCACCATCGTCTACATCATCATGGCCTTGGTGTTGGGCGGGCTGCTGGCCTGGCTGGGCATCAGCCTGTTTGGGCAAATCCAGAACCTGATCAAATTTATCCAGGAAAACCTGGGCAACTTGCGCGTACTGTTAGGAGAATGGTCGGGGCAGGTCTTTATGCTCGGTCCCTTTGAAATCACCATCCCGGAACTGACCACCCGCTATCTTTCCGACCTGCTGGTCGAGCGCATTCAACCCCTGCTGGGGCAGGCCGGCACCCTGGTGGGCAAAGTGCTTTCCGGCGGCGCCAATTTTGTTTTCCGCTTCTTTATCATCTACCTGGTGTCTTTCTTTGTGGCTTCCGAAACCGAAGGCGCCACGGCCAAGCTGTTCAGCATCAATCTGCGCGGCTACGAGCAGGATATGAAGCGCATGGGCATCGAAGTCAGCAATGTCTGGAATGCCTTCATCCGCGGTGAGTTTGTGGTGGTCGGCACCGCCATCGTGGTTTTTTCCATTATCCTGGGCGCCCTGGGCATGCCCTACTTTATGGGCCTGGCGCTGATTGCCGGTTTGGGGCGCTTTGTGCCTTACGTCGGTGCCTGGGTCAGCTGGCTCACCTTTGGATTGGTAGCGGTATTCCAGAACCCGGCGCCCTTTGGCCTGAACCCCTTTGTGTATATGGCCATTGTCCTGGCGTTTTCGCTGCTGGTCGATTCCATCCTGGACAACTTGCTCACCCCCAAAGTGATGGGCAACGCCCTGCGCGTCCATCCGGCCGCCGTGCTGCTCTCCGCCCTGATCGGGTCGCAGCTGCTTGGACTGATCGGCGTCATCCTGGCAGCCCCGGTCTACGCCACCGTCAAACTGGTGGTCACCTACATTCTGCGCAAACTGATGGACCAGGATCCCTGGGAAAGCATAACCTACTACCAGCCGCCCAAACAACCGATGCTCTATAAATGGCTGCGGCGGTTCTGGGAAAAGGCTTCGGGCTGGGTCAGGGACAAACGTGCTAAAGCCAAAGCCTGACCCGCGCTAATCAGGCTGTACCCTACAATAAAGCAGATTGGCTTGCCAGGTTGCTGCTGTGTGTGGGATAATACCTTTAAATTGAACAAGGAGCTAAACATGGAAGAAAAAGAACCCGTAACCACCACTATCGCCGAAACAGAAAATTACCTCGCCTGGCGTGCGGATGAGCCGGATGGCGAAAGCACCTACCATCTCGAACTCAACAACGTCACCCTGCACTTTTTTAAAGAAGAGTGGAGCGAGTTCCTGGCGCTGATCGAAACCATCGTCGACGAAGAACTCTAAGCGTTATTGGTAAGAAGCAGACTGCCTTCGGGCGGTCTGATTGGTTTACCTTAGGGGATCGGGATTAACTCTCCCGATGTATTGGGTTTATCCCCCCAGACCGTTGTGCAAACAGCGGTCTTTTTTATTGGGGGCAAAGCAGGTTTACGCGGGGTGGAACTTCATCCAGTCCAGGTGGCGGTTGATGCTAAAACCAGCCTGTTCAAAGCCAGCGGCAGCGCGCCCAAAAGGGTATTCCAGCGCAAGCGGTTTTTGGGGTTTGTGGGTGAACAGGAAGTAAGAAAGCAGTTGGGCAATATCCGCTGCTTCCCCTTCAGATGGGGGCAAAGCCAGCCAGACCTGGTCGCTGGAGAGCTTGTTTTTGTGCCAGGTGAGCATGCCGGCCAGCTGGTCGGATTGGCGCAGGGCAAGGTGGCTCAGGTCCCCCAGCGCATCCCAGCAGGCAGGGTTGAACCAGGCCAGGGGGCTGAAGCAAGCAAAGGGCAGGTTCTGATACCAGCGGGTTTGGGTGGGATAAGCGCTTTCCAGCCAGGCAGATTGGTTTTTCCAGTCCGACAGGCGGCGGCGCGTGAAAGCAGCAGTGGGGGAGAAACGCGGCGGCTGCAGTAAGTAAGGCGTGCTGACCGGCGCATGCTTCCACTGCGTGATGGTGCTGACACGCCGGAAACCCAGCCCGGCATACAGGCTGATGGCGGTCCGATTGTCAGCGCGCACCTGCAGCCAGGTCTCGCTGCCGGGCATCTGCTGGATGTATCGCAGGGCGTGCCGGGTAAGGGCGGCGGCAATGCCTTTGCGGCGGTAGGCCGGGGCAACTGCCACGTTGGCGATCAGCACAATGCGCTTCAGGCCGGCAGAAAAAGGGATCAGGCTGATATTACCCACCACCGTATCGTCCTCCTCCCAGACAAATCCGTAAGGGCTGCCGGGCAGGAGCACAAGGCTGGGCTCGTAGCGCTGGCGGCTGGCCTGGGCGCGCATCTGGCGGATGATCACCTGGCCTTCGGGGTCGTGTTTGAGTTCAAAGGAGGATTCAATCAGGTCCGCCACCACGTTCAGGTCGCGGCGGGGATTGATCCTGCGGATATGCATGGGGGGTGGGGGGTTAGTGGATGCAGTCATAGATGCAACCAATCCGTTTTGGGCGCAGTTACCCGGCACGGAGATAGAACAGCCCCCGAAAATTCGGGGGCTGTAATACTAAACGCTATGAGTTGTCCTGCATGTCGGAAGATCCCTGGCGGCGTTGGCGGTAAACGATTCTGCCGCGGTCCAGGTCGTAGGGGGACATTTCCACCCTCACTGCGTCACCCAGCAAAATCCGGATGTAATATCGGCGCATACGGCCGGAAAGGTAAGCCAACACTTCGTGGCCGTTTTCCAGCCTCACCCGGAACTGGGTGCCCGGCAGGGCTTCAATGATGGTACCCTCTACGGTAATCTTCTCTTCTTCTTTCGTCATAAAACCTCTTTTACTTCTGGCTGTTATTCATACGTCTTACGGTATGAACGACGAATAGCCTTCTTCTTATCCATGCGGCGTTGCTCGCTCTTGGAGATGAACCAGCGTTTGCGACGCACGGTACTCAGCACGCCGCTCTTGACCACCTTCTTACGAAAGCGTTTAAGCAGTGAATCCTGGGATTCATTGGCTCTTAATGTTACACTTGCCACGCGCAATCACCTCCAATCCGGCAACAAAATCTACGCGTTATACGCGCAAAAAAGTATTATACATGAAAATTGTCAAAAATGAAAACCCCAGTTTTGGCAAATGTGTGGGCAGGTCAGCACATGGTATCCACTTTTTTGCCTGTTAATTCCCGCCCACTTTGTCATCACGGTCTGTATTACACCTGTGTGCCAAGTTCCTGAAGGATCAGGGTGGGTAATTGTGTATTTTGCTCCATTTTTACCGTAAATTCCTTAATTAAGTAGAAAAATTATTGTATAATGGTTAAGTGTTATATTCGTTTGGTTATAAGCAATCTTGTCCTATCAGACCTGAGTTGTGCGCTGCCAGCATTTTCTAAAAAAAAGGCTGCCCAAATACTTTTTCACGTTTTTCCGAAAGGAGCCAAAATGTTTACCCACCGGTCCCGCCCTCTTTTTTTCAAGGCTTTTGGATTATTTCTTGCTCTTATCCTGGTGTTTGGGACGGCGCTTAATGCCTTCCCAACCGGACAAGTATCTGCGCAGCCTGCGGAAGAGCCGGCCATTTCCGGCTCACCTCCGGAACAACCGGCAGCCGCACAGACCACTCCGCCGCAGCGCCAATATCCCAGCATACCCATCGAGCAGCGCCTGCAAGCGCTTGAAACG
>CAYVWM010000136.1:0-5104 GCA_964455505.1 uncultured Anaerolineaceae bacterium | reverse complement strand
ATTTCAAGTTCTGCCATGTTTTTCTTTTCCTAATCCGTTGCAACAACTTTTACCACAATCACACAAGCATCCGACTCCATGCCCTGGTTATCCAGCGCTACCAGCCGCAGCATGTAGTCGCCGGGCACAAGGTCCGTAGTATACCAAAATCCCAAACTTGCATCCACGCGCGCTTCGCTCCCGGCGGCGATCGTCTGCCAATCGGGTTCGCCCATCACGGAATAATCATACTTGTAAGACCCAAAATTAGGCGTATTGACCGAACCGACCACCTCAACCACCCCCTGGACCTCAGCATTCATTCCGGGTGAGGTCATCTCCAACACATCTTCCACGCAATTGCTTGGTATGCCTTCGATATACGCCTGCGGATAGGGTGTTGGCGTTGCAGTGGCATCCGTAGGGACCGGACCGGGCAGCGTGGTCGTCGGCGAAGTCAGCACTTCGATGGTCGGGGTGGCATACAGCGGCTGCTGCTTCAATTCGCCTGCAAAAAAGGTTGCCACGATGAACTCCCCTACCGCCAGCAGGCCGAGCAGCACCAATACCGAAACTGCCGAGGCCACCTTCCTTTGGGCGGCTTCCCGTTCCAGCCCAAACACCGACGTTTTGCGTTCTTCCAGGGCAATGGTTAGCCTGCGCAGGTAAACCACTGCCACAATTCCCAGGATAAAGTAAATGGGAATTTCCAGGTCCGCCAAGAACTTAATTACAAATTCCATGTTGTTCTGATAAACGCTTTTTCGTACCCGAACCGATCAGATTCTTTCCAAAACGCCCAGGATCAGTGTGGTCAGTTTGGGAACAAGCACCTTGCCGGCTTCCAAAACTTCCTGGTGGGTGGCAATATTGACCCCGTTAAGGTCGATTTTGTTGGAGATGCCGCTGACGCCCAAAACCCGCAGGCTCCCGTGCCGGGCAACGATTGCTTCGGGCACTGTGGACATGCCAACCGCATCCGCCCCTGCCATCCGCAAAAAGCGGCAGTCTGCCGGCGTCTCAAAAGAAGGTCCGGACAAACCCACATACACCCCTTCTTTGCAGTCCAGGTGGTTTTCTGCGCTCACACTGCGCGCCAGGGCGATCAATTCGCGGTCATACACCTGGCTCATATCAGGGAAGCGCGGCCCAAATTCATCCAGGTTGGGACCCCGCAGCGGGTTTGGACCGGTCATGGGGAACAGGCAAAGATGGTCGGTAATGATCATCAGGTCGCCGGCAGAGTAATCAGGATTGATCCCGCCCGCGGCGTTGGTCAGGATGACAGTATGCACGCCCAGGCGCTGCATCACCCGCACCGGCAGCCCGATCCGCGCAATGCTGTGCCCTTCGTAGTAGTGGGCGCGTCCCTGCAGCACCAGCACGCGTTTGTCCTGCAGTGTGCCGATTACCAGCCGGCCTTTGTGCCCGAGCACGGTGGAAACAGGCCAATTGGGGATCGTATCCGTAGGAATGATGACAGGGTCCTCTACCGCATCCGCCAGGTCGCCCAAACCCGAACCCAAAACCAATGCAATTTCAGGTAAGATTTGAATGCGCTCACGCACATAGGTTGCTGCAGCATCAATTTCCTCAATGGTTAAAAAATCGCCCATATTCACCTCTCTCTGATTTTGTTTTTTCATTATAACATCTGCCAACTTTGGGGAGGATTGTAGATAAACCAGCAAATTTTTGGCTTTGACCCTTATCACCAACAGTTCATCAACGCTGTTCATAAAAAACACCCATTGTAAGGTTTTTTGCCAGCGCGCCTGGCTTTTATATGCGTTAAACAGCGGATTGTCAGGCACTTTCGTGCGAGTTAATACCTAAATATATCAAACATGGAGTATAATCTCTGTAGTTATCCTTACTCTTACCCTTACAGTAAATTGCTCGCTGCCCGTCATTATTGTGGGCGCAAGCCAATCCAGCCATAAGCGGAGCACAGTGTGAAGTTCCTGCAAGGCTTTTCAAAGTTTTTGATCCCTAATCCAGTCCTTTTTACAATCCCTGGGGCGTGTGCATGCTTGCCCCACCCCGTCCACTTTCAGCCGCCTCTCTCCACCCCGTCGCGCCCCTCTGCCCTCGCTCTCCCAGCCGGGCGTTGATTCAACCGTTTTCTGAGAGCCGTCCGCCTTTCCAGTACTAATCAAGGAGGACCCAACAAAACCTGACTTACCTTTTCGCAGTTGACTGTTCTATTTGCCTGCCTGTAAAGGCACAACCGGACCTACCTGGAAGAAAGAGAGAAATCAGCATGAAACCCTACAAACATTACCGTCTCATTATCATTGCTTTAATAGCGCTTGGCTTTGTTTTTCTGCTTGGGAATAGTTCACCCGCCGTAGCGGACATTGGCGGCTCCAGCGTTACCTTTGCGCCAGGTGCGGGAGGAATAGGCGCAACCTGTTATATCCCCGATGAATATGGGCAAACCTTGTGTTTCAGTCTCGATTCGATTACAACGGATGGGGAGGATACCGCCGCTATGTTTTTGAAGTTTCCGGATGATTGGGATGTAGACCAGCTTGGTACCCAGGTCATCTCGCAGAGCTGCACCAACGGCGGAACAGTCAGTGGTTTATGGCAAGCTGACGGTCCCTATGGAAGGGAAGTGGACGACGGGCGCACCCAAAATAGCCCGGACCACTGCACAGGAGTATATTGCTGGAATGTACACACCGGAGCGACAACAACCACGGAAACTGTCTCCATACCCTGGATCTGGTTTGGACAAAATGAGGGCGGGGCACCGCATAAGCCTTGTTCCAATGACGATTACTATCTTACCTTTCCAGTTTTGGGTTGTGATGAACATGACAGTACTCCCCCCGCCAGCGTGCCAATCTGCGAATTTGTGCCACTGACCATCCTGCCGGAGACTCTCCCTAAAGCCCTCGCAGGACATTTCTACACCCAGCAGCTCAGCCCTGCCAATACGGATCCTGCCAACCCTGATTATATGTACTCCATCTACTCAGCTCCCCCCGGCTTAGGGTTAGGCTCCAACACTGGCAAAATTGAGTGGAATACGCCAATAGTGGGAACTTACAACTTTACAGTTTACGTAGAAGGCCCAGGCTGGTCAGAAGGAACCAGGGATTACACCCTCGTGGTTGAACCTGAGTTGATTTTTACCCCCGACCCCTTGCCTTACGCCCGTGTTAATGCCGAATACGACCAGGCCATTAGCGTATCCGGCGGTACTGCGCCTTACACGCTCAGCCATATTAGCGGTACTCTGCCTCCTGGCATCAGTTTTTCTGACCCTTCCTTCACCGGCACCCCCACCACAGCCGGCACCTATCCAGGTATTGTCATTCAGGCGGTGGATGACACCGGGGTTACACAAACGCATACCTTTTCCATCACCGTCCTTCCAGAGCATCTCTTTACCTGGACGCCCCTCACCCCCACATCCGGTGAGACAACATCATTTACTGGATTTGAAGGATTCGATTACTATGAATGGTACTACGCTTCCCTACCGGGAGGAGAATGTGATGTGAAAGTCTGGACCTATGGTGACTCAAGATTTGCCAATATAAATTTTTACAGAAAAGGAGACCACAAGGTCTGCCTGACTCTCTATGAATACAGCCCTACTTTCCAAACCATTCAGGATAACCAGTTTGTTACCATCACCAACAGCCCGCCGGATATCAACAGTTTCTATGCCTACCCAGACCCGTCTTTTCCCGGGCAGGTAGTGGAAGCTGGGTTAGACTTCTACGACCCCGATGACGAGCAGAACTACACCTGTGAGATTGATTGGGGCGATGGCAGCAGCGGCACGGGCACGTATGAACCTTATGGTCAATGCGTCTTCCCGCCCCATAGCTACAGCAGTACCGGTTCATACACACTCCAGGCAACGGTCACGGATGGTGACGGCGCCTCCGACACCCATAGCATTACCCACAAAGTAGATTATCTTTATCCCGAACCAAGCATGGATCTATTGGCTTCTAATACCTACCCCACAACGGTAAATTTGCGTGGGTATGCCCCCGAAGGAACCACCAGCCTGCTGTTTGCGGTCGATACCCCGCCCTCGCACGGTTCCCTCGGTACGCCAGCTTTCCAGGAATGCCTTGTGATGGAATATTTACCTGGAACGGCTGTGTGCGAAGCAGAAATAATCTACACCCCCACAGCGACTTCCCCGCTGTACGTCGGTAGTGATCAGTTCACTTATATTGTAGAGGACTCCAGCGGACATACCTCCGACCCCGGCAGTGTCAATTTATGGGTGGATGACAACCAGGCCCCAGTTGCCTATGACGGCACCGCTACGGTACTTACCACTGAACCGAGCGATTTCAACATTTTTGCTTTCGACGAGGACTCTCACAATTACATTTTCGATGACCTAACTTTCTACCTTGATACCCAGCCTCAGCATGGCACGCTCACACTCAAGGGAGATCCACACCTCGATTATCGTTACGACTCCGGGTGGAATGTGATTGGTATGGATTGGAGTCAGTTATTCACCTATACCCCCGATCCGGGCATCACTGCCGCTACGGACAGTTTTACTTTTCACGTCAATGATACCCATCAGGATTCCAATATTGCCACAGTCACCCTGGACCTGTACGCCCCCAATACCCTACATGTTAACACGGTCGAAGATGTAGTCGATACCGATGGCTGCACGCCCGCCCACTGCAGTCTGCGTGAGGCTGTTGAAGATGCCCTGGTTGGGGACAACATTGATTTCATCCTGCCCCTGCCCAACACTATCGTATTGACGCAAGGGGAAATCCTGATCAGTAAGTACATCAAAATCATCGGCCCAGGCGCAGACCAATTGGCGGTCAGCGCAGGCTTTACAGACCCAAACCTGCCAGAGAATCCGCAAGACGGATACCGCGTCTTTTATATCTATAATTTCGATGACCCAGTAACAGCCAGTATTTCAGGGCTTACCATCCGCGACGGTCGCGGTTTTGAGGGCGGCGGCATCTTTATAGACGAAGACGGGGAATTGACCCTGACCGACTGCCAGATCGGGCCGAACAATATCGTGGCGTATGCCGGCGGCGGCATTTCAACCGATGAAGCGGTGCTCACCATGACCAATTGCACCGTGATAGACAATCACGGCACGGGC
>CAYVWM010000135.1:0-5227 GCA_964455505.1 uncultured Anaerolineaceae bacterium | reverse complement strand
AGGGGCGCAGTTGTGCAACTGCCGTAGGCGTGCAGAGCAAGCCTCCCACCTGTCCTCGCAAGAAGGCAGCGGAACCACCCACACCCGATGAATTTACCCACCTGCGCCCGAAATACAGGGATGACGTGGTCCGTCTGGAGGCTTTGCGCTGCACGCCTACGCCAGGCGCACACGTCATCCCCTACGGACACAAGGGTGATGGCGAGGGTGGAACCTCGCCACTACGCCTTACTGACCTGACTTTTAGGCCGAGGGTAGACCTTTACAACGGTTTACCCCACAGGGTGCCATGCAAGCACGATTCAACAAAAATCTCGCGCCCCTCAAGAAATGGAGAGGATTACGAAACACGCAGCCTGTGCCACGAGTATTTATTGGTACAAGAGATCAGGTGAGCGTAAACCACGCTAACTGCAATCTTAGAGCCGGCTGCAGTCTTGGGGTCAGCGGCAACGCACCTGCTAAGCAATAGCCACATAAAACCTCCCCGCAAGCATCAGCAATGCATTAAAATAGAAGCACCATGACCGCACCATCTGCCCCTCTGGACCTTGCCCGTGTGCAGGCGATCCTGTTTGACATCGACGGCACGCTTTCCGACAGCGACGACAAGTTGGCACGCCGCTTTCAAAAGATTCTGCGCCCGCTGGACTTCCTGGTCCGATCGCAGCCTTCCAGCCGGATTGCACGCTGGCTGGTGATGTTCAGCGAGAGCCCCGGCAACAAGATCCTTGAGATTGCCGACCGCCTGCACCTGGATGGGATCCTGGCGCGCTTTCTGGACCGGCGCGCAACAGCCAAAAACGCACAACGCAGTGCCCTGGACTACCCGATTATTCCCGGCGTGGATGCGATGCTGGCGGCGGTTGGGGAGCGCTACCCGCTGGCGGTGGTATCCGCCCGCAACGAAGTGACCACGCGCTACTTCCTGCACGTAAACGGCCTGGAGCGTTATTTCAGGGTGGTGGTTACCTCGCAGACCTGCGCGCGCACCAAGCCTTTTCCCGACCCCCTGCATTTTGCCGCCCAATTTCTGGGTGTGCCGGTGGAAGCCTGCCTGATGGTGGGGGATACGGTCACGGATGTGCGCGCCGCCCTGGCTGCCGGGGCGCAGTCGCTCTCGGTATTGTGCGGCTTCGGGGCGGAAAAGGAATTACGCGAGTCCGGCACGCAGGCTGTGCTGCCCTGCACTGCGGACCTGGCGGAATTTTTGGGGGTCAGCCCGGGCACGTAGAACTTGACTGCCGACGTCCGGATGTTGGAATGCTTGACCGACTTGCTAAGTTAACACCCACGCCCGAAGCGCCGGGATGACGAGGTCCTTCTGGAGGCTTTGCGCTGCATGCCTTTGGCAACCAGGACGCTGCGCAGTCCCACGGCATTTCCAATGGGCTGCGCACGGAGGCTTCGCACTCCTTCCAGGACGCTACGCAGTGCATGCCTACGGCAGACGCACTGCACGCTTACAGCAGTCGCACGATGGCTTGCACACGTCGTCCCCTACGGAAAGATGATACGTTCCAACCACGCCAGATGAATTAGATCCCCTGCGCCCACAAAACCGGTACGATGTGGAAATCGTCCCCTACTGACACAAAGGTAGGGGTGTGGTTCCACCCACACCCGATAAATTTACCCACCTGCGCCCGAAAAATAACATATTGTCTGGGCGTGGTTGTGCAAAGCCTCCCACATGCTTTCGTTATAAGGCGGCGGGACCACCTGCGCCCGATTGCCGCATTGCCAGAACATACCGGCAACCCTGCGCCCACATACATGGGATGACAGGGTCCGTCTGGAGGCTTTGCGCTGCACGCCTACGGCAGGCGCACATGTCATCCCCTACGAAAACCAAGGTAGGGGCGTGGGTCCCCCCACGCCCGAAGCATTAGGCCATCCGCGTCCGAAACCTGTGTTGCCCGACCACACCGCCAACCCTGCGCTCCAAAAATCGGGACGACGCGGTGGTCGTCCCCTACGTCCAAAGACGGGCTGCGCACGGAGGCTTCGCATTCCTTCCAGGACGCTACGCAGTGCATGCCTACGGCAACCAGGACGCTTCGCAGTGCAGGCCTACGGCAGGCGCACAAATCATCCCCTACGAATAGATATGAGATTAGGGTGTAGTACCAAAGGGATGCCGTTGCTTGACTTCTCCTAATTGCTGTAAGCAGGCAGAACAAATGAAAACAAAGACCTAACGATCCATGACAAGCAACTATCCGGCTATCCTGCTATCCGACTAACAGACTGTTCGCCTGATGACTGATGACCGCTGACTATCGACTATAGACTAAACAACTATCCGACTATCCGACTAACAGACTATCTACTGCATCTCAGAGTGTGGGCGTGACCCCAAGGCAGGTGCCCACCTGGTACGCCCCGCGGATCCAATTATGGTCCAGCGGGATAGGTTTGCCGCGGTCCACCACGTCTTCAAGCGGTACGCTGCTCATCTCGCCGTCTATGCGGCAGGCCATCCGGCCAAACTGCCCCTCCGCCACCATCAGCGCACTCCACTCCGCCAACTGGGTCGCCAGAACGCGGTCCGATGCGGTAGGTGTGCCGCCCCGCACCAGCGATCCGAGAATGGTGATGCGCGTGTCGAGCCCGGTGGCGTCTTCCAGGCGGCGGGCCAGCAGCATGGTTTCACCTGAGTAGGTTTTATCTATCTTTTTGAGTTCCTGGGCTACCGCGCTGTCATCCTCGGCCTTTCCGCCGGCCTTCATCTTGGCGGCGCGCTCCATGAAACTCACCAACTCCTGCGATCGGGCATGTTCGGCCACCGCAACCAGCGAGAAGTTGCGCCCGGCTTTCTGGCGTTTCTGGATAGCGTAGATCACCAGGTTCATGTCGTAGGGCAGTTCAGGGATCAGGATCACATCCGCCCCGGCTGCCAGCCCTGCGCCAAGCGTCAGCCAGCCGGCGTTCAGGCCCATCAATTCCACGATCATGATGCGGTGGGTGGCGTTTGCGGTGGTATGCAGGCGGTCGATGGCCTGGGTGGCGATCTCGCGGGCGGTGTCGTAGCCGATGGCTTTGTCTGTGCCGGGGATGTCGTTGTCGGTAGCCTTGGGGACGGTGACGATATTGAGCCCTGCCCGGCTGAGCGCCAGCCCTGCGCGGATGGTCTCCTTGCCTCCGATGCACACCAGCGCGTCCAGGCCGTGGCGCTGGTAGGTGTCCAGGGCTTCCTGGGTGCGGTCTGTGGTGCCCCCCTCAGCCGGCATGGCGCTGGGGACGGCCCGGCTGGTGCCCAGGATCGTGCCGCCCAGGGTAAGCACACCCGAAAGCGCATTCCCGCCCAGGTCCATGGTGCGGTCTTCCACCAACCCGGTGAAACCGTCGCGGAAGCCGATCAGTTCCATGTTGTAAGCGTTCCCGACCGCTTTTCCGAAGCCGCGAATAGCCGCGTTGACACCAGGGCTGTCGCTCCCTGCGGTAAGCAAACCAACTTTTTTAGGCATAGCCACCTCTCTTTGCTGATGAATTCGTTCTAATTATAGCGGTTTTTTGGGAGGGGCAGGGGGCAAATCGGCAGATGGTTTATGTTTGTTTTTGCTTGGTCTTTTGACTGCGAAGCGTCCTGGACGCCACAGGCATGCAGAGCAAAGGAGTGTTAAGCGTCCGTGTGCAGGCTACCGTATGTATGTTCGCCGTAGGCGTGCAGGGCAAAGGAAAGCAGAGGAAAGCAAAGGATTGCGCGATTGACTGCCCAAACCAAGTGCTTTCCTTGGTGTAGCTGCCGTGCATGGCAGCCTGCACCCGCCGCACAGTGAATAGGTATCTGCCGTAGATTTTTGTACATATGACCTCAATTCAGTGCTATACTCCACTGCAATAATTTAATTAGAGGTTCAGAAATGAAATATGCATTCATTTTGCTTCTCGTTCTTACATTGGCAACAGGGTGTGCCGCCGTCCCACAAGTATTCCAATCCAATTCTCTAACAACTTTAGATGAGACCAAAGCGCCGTCGAAGGCTGCGCCAGCGGTACTCCCCACGAAAATCCCCACCCGAAAGCCTGAACCTACCAAAACTACAAAACCAACAAAGGCACCAACGTATACGCCACAGCCCGCAGTTCAAGTAGATGAAAAACCCCAATCAACCACAGGTTGGAAAAAATATACCTACGACTTTGATTACGCTTTTTCTACGGATAACTGGCAAAGTTACGCTTTTGAAAACGTCAGCGCTTTATTTTCGATTGAATATCCAGCTTATTGGACGCTCGACGGCAGCGTTTTCTATGATGCGGATGAAAAGAAAATTGCAGAATTCAGCCCTGGGCTTGTAATCTTAAAAAACGGTCAGGAATGTTTTGATGTGTTTGTCGGTGAAAGTGATTACGGCAATATTGCGTTTGTTTCCGAAAAGGAAATTACAATCGGACGATTTAATGGAGTACTAAGAATAGTAAAGGTCATATACGAGGGAGGTTCCCCCGATTGGTCTGGCACCTGGTATCCCAATGAATATTGCTTATCAGACGGAAACATGGCTTTTGTGATGTCTTTCTTCGAATACGAACTAAACACTGGCGACCGGGAACTTTTTGAGGAAATCCTTTCAAGCTTAAGATTTGAATAAAAACGTTCAACCTCTAAGGCTGCAATCTGGAATACCTTTTATTAAAGGTTTAGATTTGTTACCTTGGTAACGCGCCGTTCTCTGTTCTCACAAGGTCGGGAGACCTCGCGAGGAAGCCAGTACTTGCCAAGTAAAGGACGAGTACTGACTAAAGGTCTCTAATAAGATTGTCAACGGCGTGGCTGTGCAGTTGCCGGTGGCATGCAGTGGGTAGTCTCCTGCGATGTATGCCTGTGAAATATTGAAGGCGTTCCACAATCTTGCCACGAAAACCCACAATGGAGACCTGCGGTCAGTTACCTTGTGCGGTACCAACACCAAGGAAAGCACTTGGTGCGGGCGGGGATGCTTGCTCTGCACGCCTACGAACCGGCGAGAACAGAGTGGACGACGTTTGCAACGCCTCCAGACGGACCCTGTCATCCCAGCTTTTCTTTCGTAGCGGACGACTTGTGCACCGCCTCCAGAGGGACCACGTCGTCCCATCTTTTCGAGCGCAGGTGGAACGGATCATCTTTTCATAGGGGATGACATGTGCGCCTGCCGTAGGCGTGCAGCGCAAAGCCTCCAGAGGGACCACGTCATCCCGGCTCATTGGGCGCAGGTGGTCCCGCTGCCCTCTTGCGAGG
>CAYVWM010000134.1:0-5256 GCA_964455505.1 uncultured Anaerolineaceae bacterium | reverse complement strand
GGCACTTTCACAATTGCTTATGATTGCGACGATGGCACAGCGCATGACGGCACAGTCTCTTTGGCTGCAGGGGCTTCACAGTCCATCACTGGTATCCCGATCGGGACAACCTGTACCGTGGCAGAATCAACTCTACCAACAGCACCAGAAGGATGGGTCTTTAAAGTGCCAACCCTGTACCCGGCATCTGGGTCTGTGACTATCAGCGCAGCCAGCCCGGCGTATGCGGAAGTGGTAGTCACCAACGCAATCGTGGATATGCGGTCTCAGGTCACAACGATCAGGACTAAATGCAGTGCCTTTGCTGCCAATATAGCCCCCGACCTGGAGCGCCTGGTTGTCACAACCGCCTATAACAAGAAGACTGGTGTGACTTTTATCAAGAAAATCACTCCATCCGCTTTCTTTTACTACGTCAAGGCGTATGTCCCGGCTGATGCTTCTGTGATCACCGTGTCACACAATACTGATCCTTTTGGTTACCCTTACTTAACGCCAACCGCCACTCTGTACGACCAAAACTGTGTGCCCTTGTCACAATCTCTGGCAACTGTAACCACCGGTCCAGGAAATTCCGTAAGAATAGAATTCCCGGCCGCAGCCTCTGGGCGGATCATCTATATTGGGGTGAACTACACAACCAAAAACCTAGTCGGATATAAGATCGATACACCCTTCCCGGGTTTCACCTATACTTTCAGTGCAGCCCTGGATGGAGCAGTATTCACCCAAGACAACCTGATTGTGGATTACGCATCGTTTTTTTTGAGTGTTAGATAGACCAGAATATAAATCTTAATGATTGGGGCTAAGCGCGTCTCAACAGCCGCTTAGCCCCATTGTGATTTACCTGAGCTATGCAGGACATCCTGTTTATGAATTCAAAAAGATCCCCAAGGATCAGCAGAACGGGGCCTTTTTGGCACATATCGGTGAATAGGAAAGAAATCAGGAAAAACTCAAGCAGCCCTTAGTAAATATCCCCCTAATGTTTGGATCAATCCTGCCAGCAGTTGTTGAACTGGCTGAGTATATTTCTTTGGCTGAGCAATTGCTAACCGAGCGTAGACCCCACAGAAAGCGTATTCTGAAAACATGGAAGTCATAACTTACGAAAAATTTACGCCAAACCCTAAAAAAGACATCCGTGCAATCCCCAAGCTTACCCGTTCAGCGTTTGCACAACCTTCGCCAAAATCCCCAACCCAACCTCGATCTCACGCCCATTCAATCCGCAGAACGGCAGCCGGATGAAACCTGCACAGTCCCTGTCCGGGAAAAAGCCGCGGCTGTCGGAGATGATCAACCCTGCCGAAACAGCCCGGTCAATGAGCACATCCATATCAAATGGTTGATCCAATTCCAGACCGATAAAAAATCCCCCCTCAGGCTTGCTCCACCGACCCAATCCGGAAAACTGCCTGTCCAGTTCCAACAGCATTGCATCCAGTTTGTGCACATACAGGTTCCTGATCTGCTCCAGGTGCGCCTCAAACATGCCCTTGCGCAGATACTCGTACACGATCGCCTGGTTGATGTAGCTGCTGTTGATGTAGGTGTCTTCCGCCATGCGCGCCACAGACGGGTACAGGCTGTCCGGCAGCACCATATAACCCACCCGCAAACCCGGGCAGATCGTCTTGCTGTACGATGACATCAGGCACACGCGTTCAGGGTTCAGGCTGTACATGCTGGCCACATCCTCACCGCGGTAGCGCAATATCCGGTAAGGGGAGTCTTCAAAAATATAGAAATCGTACCTGTCAGCCAGTTCCACGATCGCCCGCCGCTTTTCCAAAGACATCACTTTGCCGCTCGGGTTCTGAAAATCGGGAATCAGGTACATAAACTTGGGCGCCTTATCAGCCTTGATAGCGCTTTCGATAGCGTCTGGGTCGGGGCCGTCCGCTTCCAGCCTGAAGCCGCGCACATCCGCTCCCGCATGCCTGAGCACGGTGATGGTCCTGTCGTAAGTTGGGGATTCCACATAAGCCAGGTCTCCCGGATTGATCATCTGCCTCGCAGCGATATCCAGCAGCTGCAGGGATCCCTGACCAAGCAGGATCTGTCCGGGTGAGCAGATGATTTCCCTCGCGATCCACTCGCGTAGGGGTCCGAAGCCATTGGACGGCCGATACTGCTGCACCTCGTCGCCGTATCGGGCAATCACTTCCCCCATACACTCCAATAACTGTTCGCCTGGAAAACTCTCAACAGGAGGCACCCCCCGCGTAAACCTTATCGTTTCGTCCATTTCACCTCAGTACAAAGTGTGTAATACTGTGCCATCGATTATACTGCTGCCGGCCATTTCAGTGGTAAACCCCAACACGCATATCAAGACCGATCACTCTTCTGAAGCCACCTCTCCCAAACCACCCGCCCCAAACCACCTAATTTTTCGGTTGTATCAAGCCCATTGCGGCCATTGTCTCAGCAATCTGGACGGCGTTCAGGGCAGCGCCTTTGCGCAGATTGTCCGATACCACCCACAGGCACATCCCATTGGGCACGGTCGGGTCGGTCCGCAGCCTGCCCACATAGGTTAGATCCTGGCCATCTGCAGCCGCGGGATGGGGGTAAACAGCGTGTCCGACGTCATCCATCAGCCCGATGCCCGGAAAGTGCGCCAGCAGCTCCCGCGCCTTCTCCAGATCAATCGGCAGATCCGTCTCAATCGCAATCGATTCGCTGTGCCCTCTAATCACCGGCACGCGCACCGCCGTTGGGCAGACCTTGATATCCGGATCCAAAATCTTGTGTGTCTCATCCACCAGCTTCATTTCTTCCTTGGTGTAACCGTTCTCAAGGAACACATCCACCTGCGGGAGAACGTTGAACGCGATCTGGTGCGGAAAGACCTCCGCCCTTATTGGCTCTCCGTCCAGGTAAGCCCTGGTCTGCCGGGTCAATTCCTCCAAAGCCCTCTTCCCGCCCCCACTGACCGCCTGGTAAGTTGAGACCACAATCCGTTTTATGTGGAACGCGTCGTGTAGAGGTTTTAGTGCTACAACCATCTGGATCGTGGAGCAATTCGGATTGGCAATGATGCCCCTATGCCGCCTGAGATCTTTAGGGTTTACTTCAGGCACAACCAGCGGGCAATCCGGATGCATCCGCCAGGCGCTGGAATTGTCGATGACCACACACCCCTTTTGCGCCGCAAGCGGTGCCAGCTTCAGGCTTGCTTCTGCCCCAGCCGAAAAGAGCGCGATATCCACATCCGCAAAAACATCTTCTTCTGCCGCTTCCACGGCAACCGCCGCACCACCAAAACGCACCAGCTTGCCAGAGTTAGCAGGCACATCAAGCGCTTTGATCTTGCTGACCGGAAACTTGCGCTGTTCCAGAACCCGCAGCATTTCCTGCCCCACCAGCCCCAGCGCCCCCACTACAGCAACACAAAACTCTGTCATCATCCTCTCCTTCCAGCGGGTCATCCTTTCATCGGATCCCACAATCCCCTATTTTGGTCTGCAAGTTTCGTTCCCTTTGCTGTTTCCAACTCTTTTTCGAAGCGCCCCTCCACCTTTACAGGGATTTTTGTACGATAACCTACAGCGGATAAGGTTTGTTCGAAATTGGCCATAATCCCGCCCATCTGCCGCTATTTCATCAGGATTTTGGCAACATTTCGCTATCACAACCCGAAAAAAGAGTATGATAATCGCATGATAACTCTCCGCCAAACGATCATCAAAAAACAACTGGAATAACCGTGGACAAGAATCTCTTAGAAAGCTACACCGCAAAATTAACCGCAGAACTGATCCCGGCAATGGGCTGCACAGAACCGATCGCAGTAGCCTACGCAGCCGCCTACGCAGCCAAGGTTTTGGATGAGCCTTTCCAGCAGGTGCGTGTCAGCTGCAGCCCCAACATTTTCAAGAACGTCAAATCCGTCACCATCCCCAATACCGGCGGTATGATAGGGGTCGAAGCTGCGGCGTTGGCAGGCGCAGTGGCAGCCAATCCCGAAAAGGGACTGGCCGTGCTCAACGCCCTTACCGATGAGCACAGAGCGCGCATCAGAACAGCCCATAATGCTGGCATTTGCACAGCCAATATCCTTGAAAGCCCCCATATCCTGCACGTCATCGTGGAACTGGCGGGCACACACCATACCAGCAAGGTGGAACTGCGCGATGCCCACAACCAGGTTGTTTCTGTCTCCCGTGATGGTGTGGAAATCCAGCACAACAGCCCAGGATCCAGTCAACCGCCTCAGGTGCAGCCGGACGGATTCGCAATGACCGTGGAAAGCATTAAACAATATGCTGATACCGTCGCAATCGAAGACATCCGCCCCATTCTGGACCCCCAGATCCAACATAACTATGCTATTGCCCTGGAAGGCCTGGCCGGCGACTACGGCGTCAACTATGCCAGGCTCATCCTCGCAGAAGGCGACACGCTTTTCAACCGCATCATAGCCCACACCGTAGCCGCCGCTGAAGCGCGCATGGCGGGCTGTCCGCTGCCGGTGGTCATCACCTCCGGGAGCGGCAACCAGGGGCTCACTTCTTCTGTCCCCGTCATCGTTTACTGCCGTGAGCAAGCCTGCTCAGACGAGGCGCTTTTCCGTGCCCTGGCATTTTCCAACCTGCTGACCATTTACCAGAAGCAATACATCGGCCGGTTGTCTGGCTTTTGCGGCGCCATTTCGGCTGCATCTTCCAGCGCAGCAGCGCTCACCTACCTCTCAGGCGGAACGTTGGAGCAAATCAAGAACACCATCACCAACACCCTGGCGGTTACTTCCGGGATAATCTGCGACGGTGCCAAACCCTCGTGCGCTGCCAAGATCGCCTCCGGTCTCAGCGCCGCCATCCGAGCCCACCAGCTGGCCATGAACAATGCGGCTTATCGGCCGGGTGAAGGGATTTTATGCGAGGACGCCGATGCCACCATCCGCGCCGTTGGCCGCATCGCCCGCGAAGGCATGCGCGAAACGGATCGGGAAATCATCCAGGTTATGCTTAACCATTATAATTAAATCATCACCCCGAAAGTTAACCCATCGCGACGCGCCTCCGGCAGTTTTTTACCCACAGCACAAATGAGGTGGATTAAAAAAACGGCCGCAGGGAACGGAATGCCCTGCAGTGAAACGCAAGGGTAATCCCAGAACCAATCCCATCACTTAAAACAAAAAATGGCGAGGCTGGGATTTGTGGAGTGACCGCAGGGAACGGAATGCTTTGCAGTGAAACGCAACAGTAACCCCAGAACCAATTCTTCCCTTTTAAATCAAAA
>CAYVWM010000133.1:0-5272 GCA_964455505.1 uncultured Anaerolineaceae bacterium | reverse complement strand
AGGCTCCCGGGCTCTGGAATACGGTAAAATGAATGTGTGCATAACCTGTCCATAAGTTGTGGATAATGTCGCCCAAATTGTGCAAAACCCAGCAGTTTTTGTGGAAAAGGAGAACCCCATGGAGATAGAAACCCCTAAACTTCCCAAATTTGCCGTACTGCAGCTTTCGGGCTGTGCAGGCTGCGAAGTTTCTTTGCTCAACGCCTCGGAATGGTACGATAAATTCCAGCTGGTTTACATGCCGCTGGTAGTTTCCACGCACCGCGTTCCAGATGACGTGGAAGTACTGCTGGTTTCAGGGGGTGTGCGCAACGATGAAGATGCCTACAACCTGCAAAGGGCGGTGCGCCATGTGGACCGGGTGATTGCCGTGGGCACCTGTGCCATTTCTGGAGGGGTTACCAACCTGGGCGATCGCGACGATGTGCGCGAGGTTTTCCTTTCCCAATCCGGGCGCCTGCATCTGCCGCGCATGCTCAGTAAAACCCACCCCGTAGATGCCTTTGTGGACGTGGACCTTTACCTGCCGGGTTGCCCGCCCACGCCGGAACTGTTCATGGCGGCCTTGATGCAGCCAAAAGACTTTAAGGCTTCCAGCATTGTGTGCGGGGAATGCGGCCGCAAAAAGCTGACCGATATGCGCCCGAAACACCTGCTTGGCTTCCAGCAGGGCGAAGTGCTGCCGGATATCTGCCTGATTAACCAGGGTTACCTGTGCGTTGGCACCTCCACCCGCGGCGGCTGCCGGGCGATCTGCACCCGTGCCGGGCACCCCTGCGTGGGCTGCCGCGGACCTTCCAACGCCTTCATTGAAAAAGAATCCACCGTTTGGCTGGAAAATATCCAGCGCGTTTTTGAACGCATGACCGATATTCCCCCAGAGGAAATCAATGCAGCCCTGCGTTCGCCCCAACTTTCCATGTTCCTGTTCCAATTTTCCGATTACGCCGGCGGCAACCGCCGGGTCCGCAGCAAGGATGAGGTGCTCTGATGACCACACTGACCTTCCCACTCAGCCGTATCGAAGGGCATGCCCGCGTTGAAATTGAAACTGAAGCCGGAGAAGTATTAGACGCTCACTTCCAGGCGGTAGAATTGCGCGGTTTCCGCCATTTTGTGCAGGGGACGCCCGCCGAACAGATGCCGGTGATCGTACCGCGCATTTGCGGGGTGTGTTCCACCGCCCACCATGTGGCCTCAGTTAAAGCGCTCGAACATGTTTACGGTATCACCCCGCCGCCGCTTGCCTGCCAGATCCGGGAAGTGCTGCTTTTGGGGCAGCTCATACAAAACCAGGCCACCTCTCTGTTCATCTTTACCATGCCCGACCGGGTGAACGTGGAAAGCCTGTTTCATATGGATGAGAGCGAAGCCACCCGCGAACGGCAGTTTACCATTGCCCAACGGGCGCTGCGCGTGCGTAAGATTGGCACCGACCTGATCACCCTGGCGGGCGGGCAGTTCATCCATCCGGTTAAGGCGCACATCGGCGGCATGTATGGCGGTATCACCCGCGAAGCAGCCGATGCGATGCTGTTGGATTTGCGCGCCATGCTGCCGGTGGCCTGCGAGCTTTTTGATGAGTACTGGGATATGTCCATGGCGCTGCGCGACCGGATTGGCACCTGGGGTGATGATGAACCCACCTACTATATTGCTTCAACCCCTTCGGTAAAACCAAAATTCAATTCCGGGCATCTGCGCATCCTGAGCCCAGATGGGGCCGAGAAAGTGCGCTTCACCCCTGAAGCATTTGAAGAGGTCATGGAATTCAGAGAAACAGAATATTCCTATGCCGGTCAGACTACTTACCAGGGCAATATCCTGCGTGCCAACAGCCTGGCACGCATCAACCTGACGGAGGAGTTTGGCACACGCTGCGCCGACGGCTACCTGCAGCGCTTCAGGGAAGCTTTTGGCAGACCGGCGCACGCCATCCTCTTTTTTGACCTGTGCCGCGGGATTGAGTTGGTTTATGCCATGGAGCGATCCATCGAAATGCTCTCGGAAGATCTCAACTACCAGGACCCCGACGTGGGCTATACACCCCGAGACGGCGTTGGATATGGCATGGTGGAAGCCCCGCGCGGCCCCCTGATCCACCGCTATGTGATTGAGAACGGTCTGATTGCAGATGCGCAGTTCATCATTCCTACTGTGCACAACATGCAGGCGATTGAACGTGCCCTGAGAGTGGTGGCCAAGCGTTACATCAGCCCGCAGGGCATTAACCTGGAGCTGGAGAAAGCTGTGGGCCGAGTGGTGCGCGCTTTTGACCCCTGTATTGCCTGCGCTACCCAATAGAAACCACAAGTTCTAACCATAGGGGGGCTTAGAAAACCATAGGTTTAGAGTATTTGCATTTAAGCAATCCATATAGTGGAGTACCAAGACTAAAAGTTGGCTTTGATGAAAAAATTTGTTGACATTGCAACCTGTTCGTTCTATAATACTTATTAGTTATCCAAAAAATTTTCATATCATGGTGTCCGATCGCATATTCGAAGGTCTGAGATGCGGTTTCGGCTGTTTCATTAGCCATCCATTTATCCTTTTATTTTTCAGGCATTTTTCATCTGTCAGTTTTGTAAGTGTATCCAGAGGAGGTGTCAGTTAATGAAGTGCTCAGCGTGTCTTTCCCGTAAAAGGTTAATTACCCAATTTAATACTCAAAAAAAGGATGTAATAAGATGAGAAGAAAATTTATTTTGAATGTTTTTTCGGCCTTAGTAATTCTCGGGATGGCATTCAGCACTTTCACCCCTGCAAATGTTACAGCTGAGGTAGCGACTCCCCAGGCAGCGGTCCAGGTGGACGATGCGGTCCTGGCGGAGATGGAAACCAATGGTTCGGCAAGTTACTGGGTCAATTTCCGCTCGAAGGTAGATCTTTCCAAAGCGGAAGAGATGGATTGGTCTGCACGGGGCTGGTTTGTGTACGAACAGCTTTCCAAGGCCGCCGCTGACTCCCAGGCGGAAGTTGTCAAAATGCTGAAAACTTCCAAAGTGTCTTACCAGTCCTACTGGATCAAGAACACCATCCTGGTGGAGAGTTCCGGTATCAGTGTGCTCAATGCTTTGCAGTCTTACCCGCAAGTGGAGAGCATCACAGCGCGCAAGACCTACATACTCTATGAGCCGGACACCAGCGCTGCCCTGACCGATAACGGTTTGTTTGCCATTGAGCCCAACATTGCGCATGTCAATGCTGATGATGTTTGGGCTATGGGTTTCACCGGCGCAGGCCTGGTGGTGGCGAACATCGATACGGGTGTACGTTACTCCCACGAGGCTTTGGTAGAGCAGTACCGCGGCAATGACGGCGGCGTGTTCGACCACAATTACAACTGGTTTAACCCCGATGACCCTACTGATAACGTGCCGCGCGACGGAAACGGGCACGGCACCCACACCATGGGCACCATCGTGGGGGATGACGGCGGATCCAACCAGATTGGGATGGCGCCGGGGGCGGAATGGATCGCCTGTGCAGGCTGCCCGGATGGCGGCTGTACGGATACGGCTCTTTTGGGCTGTGGGCAGTGGATTGCTGCGCCTACCGACCTGAACAATGCCAACCCCGATCCGGATAAGCGCCCCAATGTGGTCAACAACTCCTGGGGCGATTGCGGGCAAATTTATGACCCCTGGTATGAAACTGTCATTGATGGTTGGCACAGCGCTGGCATTTACCCGATCTTTTCCAATGGCAATGCCGGCAACTGCGGCTACAGTTCTCCTCCCGGGCTGAACACGGTGGGCAACCCTGCCCGATCCGGCAACGTGACCGGTGTGGGTTCTTCAGGCGAACAGAACGGGCTCTATGCCACGCACTCCAACTGGGGCCCGACCGACGATTTGGATACGGTCAATCCTACGGGATTCCCCGAGATGAAGCCCCAGGTGCTTGCCCCAGGTGAGGGTATTCGCTCGTCCACGCCCGGCAGCGATACGGAATACCAGGACGGCTGGGCGGGCACATCCATGTCGGCTCCGCATGTTACCGGTTTAATTGCACTCATGTGGCAGGCAGCACCCTGCCTGCTTGGCGACTACGCCCTCACGGAGAATGTGATCGAGACCACGGCTGTGGATATGGTCTACGATGACGGTTCGGACGATACCCTGACAAACTTCCCCAATTACGCCACGGGCTGGGGAGAGATTGATGCATATGCGGCGGTTACCGAGGCAATCGGGTTGTGCGCCATGGGCACCCTGCAAGGCATGGTCACCGATGGTGTTAACCCTGTGGAAGGCGCCAAGGTCTTTGCCGAGATCAGCGGGGGATACTCCCGAGCAACCTATACCCTGGCAGATGGCACGTATAGCATGAACCTGACCGAAGGCACCTATGATGTGACCGCAAGCAAGTATGGTTATGCCTCTTCGAGCGCATCAGGTCTGGTTATCACCGAAGGTCTCACCACCACGCAGGATTTTACAATCACTCCTCTGGCCACCACGCTTGTTTCCGGGTATGTGCGGGATGGGGGTTATCCTGGGGTTGGGCTGCACGGCTATCCCCTCTATGCCCGCATCGATATCAGCGGACCGGATTTTGGCACTACAATCTTTACGGATCCTTTCACGGGTTACTATGAAGTGGAACTGCTGGATTCGGTAACGTTTGACTTCAGCATAGAAGCAGTGCCGCCGGGCTATGATCCGGCCATTGAAAGCGTTACACCTACCGGGCCTGCCTACAGCAAAGATTTCAACGTGATGGTGGGTGCAGCCTGTGCTGCGCCGGGCTATATCGGCTCCGGTGTGTATGAGACCTTCGCGACCGGCGCGCTGCCTGTCAATTGGACAAACTACGATTACCTGGGCAACGGCCAGGTCTGGCGCTTCGATGATCCGGGCGGCAGGTATAATCAAACTCCTGGTGGTGAGGGCGGCTTTGCCATCCTGGATAGCGACTATTATGGTTCAGGCAGCAGCCAGGATGCCGGGCTGCGCACGCCGCCATTGGATTTTACCGGAGAAGCCAGCGTGTTCCTCGATTTTGACACGTATTTCAATTGGTACTCATCCGCAGACAGTGCCACTGTGCGCGTTTCGGCAGATGGTGGTGCAACCTGGACACCTGTATGGACTCAGGCGGCTGACTTTACCGGACATGTTTCCCTGGATATCTCTGCCCAGGCTGCCAATCAGACCAATGTAATCGTGGAGTTTAAATATGTTGGTTCTTGGGGTTGGTATTGGCAGGTGGATGATGTGGTTATCACCCCGATAGATTGCGAATTAGATGAAGGCGGGGTGGTGGC
>CAYVWM010000132.1:0-5281 GCA_964455505.1 uncultured Anaerolineaceae bacterium | reverse complement strand
GAGACCATCCGCAATGCCACCACCTTCCGCTTCGACGGCTCTGACATGATGCCCGGTGCGGTTGGCGCTGGAACTTTCTGGAAATACATGACCGACTACGTAAGCGGTTCAATTACCCGACAGGAAGCTCTGCAGCAAATTGATGCATCCTGGCCGACCCAATAAACGTTAGCCAGAAACAAGGAAAATAAACAGGAGAGCAGGCAGCAGGTTCAGACCTGCTCTCCGACCCCTTATCAAGTACGACAAGGAGGTGTATTAATGAGTTTAGCTCAAGCAAAAAAACCCTCTCCCGATGGGGGAGGAGTGATCAGTAAGGCATTGGCGTGGTTTGGAACCACCCTGGGGCAGATTTTTGTCTCAATTCTTGTTCCTGCCCTGACGTTCTTGGTATTATGGCAGGGATATTTATTCTTACAGAGAGCCAATGCTCCCCAGATTGTTCAGGTACTGGTTGCGATTGTCTGGGGTGTAGGGGGTGTGGCTTTGCTTTATGTGGTCACCAACTGGCTGGTGATGAAGCTCCCGAAAAAGATTTCCCGGGTCCTTCAGCCCTTCGTTTTCGTGGGTCCCGCTGTGGTCATCATGGGTTGGTTCCTGGCCGTTCCGGTTGTGCGTTCCTTGTATGGGTCTTTCAGAAACTACCTTGGTACGCAGTGGATCGGATTTGATAATTACAAGTACGCTTTTACCGACCCGCGCATGCTTGAAACATTCCGAAACAACTTGCTCTGGCTGCTTTTCGGAACCGCATTCAGCGTTGGTTTTGGTCTTCTGATTGCCACCCTGGCAGACCGATCAAAAGCAGAAGTCATCTACAAATCCATAATCTTTACCCCTTATGCCCTTTCGTTCGTGGGTGCAGGCGTGATCTGGAAGTTTGTTTATACCTACAAAGGAACGGGCGTGGGTATCCAGGAAATTGGGTTGTTGAATGCCCTCGTCACAGGATTGGGAGGCACGCCGCAACCGTGGCTGAATCTTCCACCGTGGAACAACTTCCTGCTGATTGTCATCATGGTCTGGCTGCAAACAGGCTACGCCATGGTGATTCTCTCATCTGCCATCAAAGGTGTTCCTGCTGAATTATTGGAAGCTGCACGGATTGACGGTGCCACGGAGACCAGAGCATTTTTCAGCGTTATTGTGCCCTATATTAAAGGTACACTGCTTACGGTTACAACCACAATTGTTATTTTCAGCTTGAAAACTTTCGACATCGTACGCGTGATGACGGGCGGCAACAACGGCACCAACGTGATTGCCAACGAGTTTTACCTGCAGAGTTTCACTTACACCGATGCAGGCAAAGCTTCAGCAATCGCCATTGTGCTGCTGCTCTTGGTTACACCAGTCATTATCAACAACGTACGACAGTTTAATCAGTCGAGAAAGGGGTTCTAATGGCTAAAGGTCAGAAATCCCAAAAAAGATCACAAAGTTTCTGGACGAACTTCATCCTGATTGTGATTTGTGTTGTTTGGTTGGTTCCCATCATCGGCATTTTGATCACCTCTTTCCGACCCAGTGAGGATATTTTCAAAAGCGGGTGGTGGAACGTGTTCCCCCACAAACAAAATGTGGAGATCGAACGGGTAGTTTTGCCCGATTCGGTTGATGCGGATGGACCCATCACCTTTGAAGGGAAAACTGCCACCTTCCAGGAATGGCAGCAAGGAATTGAACTTGACGACGGCAGGTTGGCGACATGGTACGGCAACAAACGTACCCGCACAATCATTCTTTCCGAGAATAAATGGGTGGGATTTTCCACCAACCTGACAATCAAGAACTACAAAGACGTGCTGGGCGGCAAAACCATCTCCTATAAGGATGCCCAGGGTCAGACGATTACCCGCACAGGCAATAACCTCGGCGGGGCGTTCCTTAACTCCCTGGCGGTGACTATCCCCGGTACGATTATCCCCATTCTGATTGCTGCATTTGCGGCTTTTGGTTTTGCCTGGTTGGACTTCCCGGGGCGCAATATTGTATTCACCATCATCGTTGCTTTGCTGGTGGTACCTTTACAGATTGCCCTGGTCCCTATCCTTCAGGACTATGTGAAAATGGGCTTGAACGGTACCTTCTTAGGCATCTGGTTGGCACATGCCGGCTTTGGTTTGCCGCTGGCTACCTACCTGCTGTTTAACTACATCAGCACTATTCCACGTGACCTGTTGGAGTCCGCCTTCATCGACGGCGCTTCAAACTTCACGATTTTCACCAACCTGATTCTGCCCCTGTCTGTTCCCGCTCTGGCATCGTTCGCGATCTTCCAGTTCCTGTGGCTGTGGAACGACTACCTGGTTGCCCTGGTTTTCTTGGGCGAAAAGAACCAGACGGTCACAATCGCAGTCGCACGGCTGGTTGGCGAAAAAGGACAGGACTGGCACCTGATGACATCAGCTGCTTTCATCAGCATGATTCTGCCTTTGATCGTTTTCCTGGGTCTACAGCGCTACTTTGTACGCGGTATGATGGCAGGTTCCGTCAAAGGATAATTAACCCTAACCACATTCTGGTAAAGGAAAAAGCCGGACTTCGACACTGCAAAGCGTGGGGTTCGGCTTTTTTAGGACTTATTGTTTGATTATTAATTTTGATAAACAGGATCGAAAGGACTGACATGCCGGATTCACAACTTTGGTATAAAAACGACATCTTTTATGAACTCTACGTGCGTGCCTTTAAAGATAGTAATGGTGATGGATGGGGAGATTTAAAAGGCGTTACCCAAAAGTTGGATTACCTGCGTGATTTGGGCGTGGATACAATCTGGCTGCTGCCGATTTCACCCTCTCCTCTGCGCGACGACGGCTATGATGTCAGTGATTACCAGGGTATCCACCCCATGTATGGCGACATGCAGGATTTTCAGGAGTTGGTCAATGAAGCCCACCAGCGTTCGCTGAAAATTCTGGTCGAATTGGTTCCCAACCACACCTCTGATCAACACTTCTGGTTCCAGGCCTCGCGCGATCCTGAACATCCTGAGCATGAAAAATACAAGGATTTTTATGTGTGGTCCGACAGTGACCAACCCTACAGCAAAGCCAGGATCATTTTCCTGGATAGTGAAAAGTCCAATTGGACCTATGACCCCGTCCGCAGGCAGTACTTCTGGCATCGCTTCTTTCACCACCAGCCCGATCTGAATTATGACAATCCCCAGGTACAGCGCGCCATGCTGCGTACCATCCAATTTTGGATCGACCAGGGAGTGGATGGGATCCGCGTGGATGCTCCGCCCTATCTTTTTGAGCGCGAAGGAACTAACTGCGAAAATCTGCCGGAGACCCACCAGTTTCTCAAGCGGCTGCGCGCTTTTGTAGACGCCTATGCCCCTGAAACATTACTGCTCTCGGAAGCCAATCAATGGCCGGAAGATGTCATCCACTATTTTGGTGACGGCGATGAAATGCATATGAATTTTCACTTTCCGCTTATGCCGCGCCTTTTTATGGCGCTTGCCAGAGCAGACCGCACACCTATTGTGGAGATCATGAAACGCACGCCTGAACTGCCCGAAAACTGCCAGTGGGGAACATTTTTGCGCTGCCATGACGAACTAACCCTTGAAATGGTGACCCCTGCTGAACGCCAGTGGATGTGGGACCTCTACGCACCCGACATGCGCATGCGCCTTAACTTAGGTATTCGCAGAAGGCTGGCGCCCCTGCTGGATAATGACAGGCGCAAGATACTCCTGATGCATTCACTCCTGTTGACCATGGGCGGCTCTCCCTTCCTTTACTACGGCGATGAAATCGGCATGGGCGATAACATCTGGCTGGAGGACCGCAACGGTGTGCGTACCCCGATGCAGTGGGATACAAGCCCTAATGCTGGTTTTTCTGATGCCCCAGCGGACAAGTTGTACGCACCGGTAATTGATGATCCCATTTATGGCTATGCGCAGGTTAATGTGGCCGATCAGATGGCCGATCCCGATTCCCTGCTCAACCATATCCGCCACATGATCGCTGTCCGTAAACAGTTCCCGTTGTTTGGATGGGGTAGCTTTAGCTGGATGGAAACAGGCAGTGAAGCTGTGGCAGCATACGAGCGCGAATACCAGGGCAAAACGATGCTGATTCTCAATAATTTATCGGATACAGAAGTTGAGGTGAACATCCCCGTTGGTCCAAATGGGTACCTGGATGTGCTTGATTCAACTGGAATTAATGCAGCCACAGTGAAATTGTTACCCTATCAATTTGCTTGGCTGCTAAGACAATAACCAAGTTTTTTTCTGTATGTCGCCAACTTGGCAAGAAAAAATGAAATTGCCTTTTCAACTGCTCTGTGAAGTGCTTACTTGATTGTTAGAAAGGTTGTGAAAAAATGACTGAACAACTCTTTGGCGGTATTGAAGGCGGCGGCACCAAGTTTGTCTGTGCCGTCGGAACACAAGACGGTGAGATTGTTGCCGAAACCCGTTTCCCAACGACCACCCCAGAAGAAACGTTAGGGCGCTCCATCGCCTTTTTTCAGGATCAGAATACCCACTTCGGCGGTATTGCTGCTCTGGGTGTGGCCTGTTTCGGCCCACTTGACCCCAACCCGGGTTCTCCAACTTACGGTCACATTTTGCCCACCCCCAAACCCGGTTGGACCAACGCTGATGTGGTGGGAAGCTTGCACCAGGCCCTGCACATCCCAGTCGGTTTTGATACCGATGTAAACGGGGCCGCTTTGGGAGAATGGCGCTGGGGAGCAGCACAGGGACTTTCTACATTTCTGTATTTCACCATAGGCACCGGTGTGGGTGGAGGCGCTATGGTGGAAGGGAAACTGCTGCACGGCTTGCTGCATCCAGAGATGGGGCACATTCCCCTACCCCATGACCATACCCAAGATCCCTTTGAGGGTAACTGCCCGTTCCACAAGGATTGTTTTGAAGGTTTATGTGCCGGCCCGGCCATGGAAAAACGTTGGGGACAGCGCGCCGAAACCCTGCCGCCCGAACATCCCGCCTGGGAACTGGAAGCACACTATATTGCCCTGGCAATGCAGAATTTTATCTGCAGCTTCTCACCCCAGCGCATCATCCTGGGCGGCGGCGTGCCGCAGCAACCGCAACTGCTGCCGCTTGTCCGTAAAAAGACCCTCGCCCTGCTCAATGGTTATGTGCAATCCCCTGCGGTGCTGGAGCACATGGACACCTATATCGTGCCGCCCGGGCTGGGCGGACGAGCTGGGGTTGCAGGCGCGATCGCCCTTGCTCAGCAAGCTTTTCAGGAGGCACACCAATGATCCACGGTCCCTTTGATCTCAA
>CAYVWM010000131.1:0-5315 GCA_964455505.1 uncultured Anaerolineaceae bacterium | reverse complement strand
CCGGCTGAGGATGCAGTTCCATACGAAAAAATGGAAGGGATCATCAACGAAGCGCTCAGGCAGGCCGAAGCGGCTGGCATTCGCGGTAACAAGGTGACCCCCTACCTGCTCAGCAAAGTAAGCGAGTTGAGCGGCGGTGAGAGCCTGCATGCCAACCTGGCGCTGCTTAAAAACAACGCTAAGGTAGCTGCCCAGGTAGCTGCCAAAATGAGCCAAGCCGAACTGGAATCAAGCACTCTTTAACATCAGCATAACATTCATAAAAAAGCGCAGCCTGAAATCGCGCTGCGTTTTTTGTTTCTAAGGGGTGTTGGTCGGGTTGGGCGAAGGGGATTTGGTTGACGTAGATGTGCTGGTGGGCGTGGGGGTTCGGGTTGGAATGGGCGTGTTGGTCGGCAGCGGCGTTTTGGTTGGCACCAATGTGCGCGTGGGGGTAGGAGTGTTCGTAAAGGTGGGTGTAAAGGTATGGCTGGGGGTAAACGTGGCGGTGGGCGGATTGCCCGTCACGCTGAAGTAACCTGAAACCCACCAATTGGAACCCACAAAGAACTGCACCTGGTAATCTCCAGGCCACCATTCTTGTGCAGGCATTTCCAAGGAAGCCAGGCCAAACCCGCCGGTTCCTCCTTCCCAACGCCCTGTATTCATTTTGATGAGGGTATTGCCTCGATACCACATTTCCGTCCACTGCACGCCGTCATCCATAAAGTTGTAACTGTAGCTGGCGTAGATCTTTTCAATCGGATTAGCAAATTCCACTGCCGGATCGATGGCCTGGAAGTTGTCATCCACTTCGCGTGAAAAAGTGATGGGACTGAAAACGGCATTGGGGTTGGGGGTCACGATGGATTCAAATTCGGTGGCGATCGCTTGCGGAATTGAAGGTGTGTCGGTGATAGATGGCGTGTTGGTTATGGTTGGGGTAAGCGTGATGGTGGGGGTAAGGGTAATGGTGGGGGTGAGCGTAATGGTTGGTGTGAGCGAGGGTGTGAGCGTAGGGGGGAAATGGCGGTACGCCAAGCTCTCACCCCAGCGAAAATTGGCATAAGCAAAGGCAACCAGAAACACCGCGCCAAGGATCAGGCGGGTGGCTAATTCAAACTGCTGGCGTTTCTTAAAGAAAAAGGGCAGGCGTTTGCCCCGGCGAATAGCACGATAGGCGCTGATCCCCATCCAGACAGCGCCAATGATGGCTAAGATTTCGAGCATCAGGACAGTAGAACGGATATCCATCGACAGTGTAAATCCTTTTGGGATTATAGCAGTGAATTTATCTTTACCAAGCTTAAGCCTGTAAGTCTATTGACTGCGGGTAACTTTTCCCGGTTCAGCAGACCGGGTTCCGACCTTGCAGATCGGAACGCCAAGTTTTACAAACAATCAGCTCACCAGCATGCTGGCATAGGGCTCGGCGAAAAGGGCGGGTGTTCCGCCAGTATGCCAGAAAAGCACCTTGTCAGATTCGGCGAAGTGGTTTTGGCGGATCAGGTCGATCATCCCGGCTGCTGCCCGACTGGTGTACACAGGGTCCAGCAGAACGCCTTCGTGCCTGGCGAACACGTGCAGGGCGTCAACTTCTACGGCTTGCAAGACGCCATAGCCGGCACCGCAGTAGTCGGCATTAACCAAAACTTCCGCTGGCGTAAATGGTGTAGGATCGTCTGTTAGCTCTGCCGCTGCACTGGCAATGTCTGCCACCGTCGTTTGTAAGGCTTCGGCAGGCAGGTCTATGCTGATACCCAGTATCTTTCCCTGGTAATTGGTCTGGCGGGCACCGAGCATCAAGCCTGCCTGGGTGCCGCCGGATGAGGATGCAAAGACGATCCAATCCGTCTGCAGGCGCTGGGATGCGAGTTCGTGCATTGCCAGGGCGTATCCCTGGGTTCCGATGGCGTTTGAGCCGCCGTAGGGGATCAGGTAAGGTTTCAGGCCGTCCTGTTGCGCTTGCTGGAAGACCTCTTGCAGGGTGCTGTCGCGGTCAGGTTTGGATGTAAAGACCAATTGGGTGCCGCTGAGTTGGTCCAAGAGCAGGTTGCCCTGGCTGATTTCGGGTTTGTCGCCTGCCAACACGAGAATGCAATCCAAGCCCAAGCGGGCCGCAGCGGCTGCCACCTGCCGGCAGTGGTTGGATTGAACAGCGCCGGTGCTGATCAGGGTGCGGCAGCCTTGCCTGAGGGCATCTGCAACCAGAAATTCGAGTTTGCGGGTTTTATTGCCGCCCATCCCCAGCCCGGTCAGGTCATCCCGTTTGATGTACAGGTCTGGGCCGTTTAGGAGCCTTTTCAGGCTTGGCAGAGGTTCGATGGGGGTGGGCAAATGAGCGAGTTTGATACGGTCGGTCATGCGAGTGTCCTTTTGCGGTTTTCCGCCTTGCCGCGTGCGCGCATCAGGTCCAGTAGTTTGGGCAAGGTGGTGGTGTACAGGCGGTAAAGGTTGGGGCGCGGGCTGTAATCCCAGGCGCCTATCGTACGCAGGGTTGTTCCATTAAAGCCTTCTTTAAAGCGGTAAACTCCCCACATGGAATCATCCGGTTTAAATGTGTCAGGGGCACCCCACATATCGTAGGTATGGCAGCCGAGCGCTTTTGAAAGGCGGATGGCTTCCCACTGGAGCAGGTAATTGGGCATGAGTTCTCGCTGCGCCTCAAGCGACATGCCAAACATGTAGCGGCTGATCTCACCAAAGTGGAACAGCACCAGCGCAGCCACTGCCTGTTCCTGTACTTCGGCGATGAGAGCATGCGCCATGCCGGCGTCCATAAAGGTCTGCCATAAGGAGGTGTAATATGCTTCGTGGCGGATAACAAAGCCGTCCCGCACGGCGGTTGTGGCGTACATTTGGTAGAGCATTGCCAGGTCTGCTGCTGTTGCCTGCCGTACAGTCACCCCACGGCGCTGCGCCAGGCGGATGTTGTAGCGGGTTTTTTGTTTCATCGCCGCCAAAAGCGCTTCCTCGCTGGCTTCAAGGTCAATCAGAACAGTATTGCGGAATTGGATCTGGTCTTCGGAAAATTGCCAGCCGCGGTCTTCCAAGCCGGTTCTGAAAGCCAAGCCCTCTGCAGAATCGCTGCTGTTTTCAGTGCCAGTAACGCCTGTCCCAAGCGGCACATCCGGATCGATCTTGATGAACACAGCTTTGCGCACTTTTGTCAGCGACTGCAGGTCGTCAAGGACTGTTTGGGTCAGGGTTTCATTGCTCCAATCCAGGACGGGACCTTTCGGGCAGTAGAGCACACTCAGGTTCAAGCCGGGAATGCCTATGCCCATTTTCCTTTCCAGTACCAGGGCTGCTGCCTGAGGTGTGCCAATGGCAGTGTCCCATACATAGGGAAGGGGCGTCCAGCCGTTGCGGATTTTGGACTGGCCCCATTCCCAGGTCTGAAGGATATGAGGGTTGGGCAGGCTCAGGAGGAGCGTGTTCCACTCTTGCGGGCTGTGAAGATCAAGCAAGCGCATCGGTTTCGGTCTGCCTTTGTTTGCGGTACCACTGGTAAAGCCGATAGAGGTGTGGGCGGTAAACCTTGATAAAAGCCGGTGCACTCCGCATAACTTGCCCGCCGAAGCCGCGTTTGAAACGGTAAACACCCCAGAGCCCGTCCGAGCGGTTGGTAAAGTCCTGCTCAAGGGTTTCCTCATCGTAATCCGGAATGCCCCACAGGTCGTAGGTTGCGGCGCCGTGTTCTTTTGCCCAGCGCATCGCCTCCCACTGCAGCAGGTAAGTTGGCATCAGGTTTCGGCTCTCATTGTCAGACGCACCGTAAAAATACCAGGACCTTGCGCCGTACATAAAAAGCATCAGGTAAGCCAGGGGGCGGTCTTCAAACATCGCCCGCAGCAAGACGCACTGGCCTGCAGGCTCAAATGTTTCAAACACATCCTGGTAGTACGAATACGCGTGCAGGGCAAATCCGTCCCTTGCGCCGGTTTTCTCCATCATGCTGTAAAAGCCCGCTAAGTCGTCGCTGCTTTCCACATACACCCCATGGCGCTGCGCCAGGCGGATGTTGTAGCGCGTTTTCTGCTTCATAGCCGCAAGGAGCTGCTCTTCGGTCTGGGTGAGGTCCACAAGTATGGTGCGCCTGGGCTGGATGGGATGGGGCTCAATCTGGAAACTGCCAAACCATTCCGCAGACACCTCAGGGGCGAGGGGTTCGGTCAAATCCGGTTCTACCTGCAGAAATATGGCTTTGTGTTCCTGGCAAGCTGTGTCGATGTCTTTCCAGAGAGCTGGCCATGCACTTCCTGCTGGGCCTTTAGGTAAGTACCCTATAGAATAACCCAGCGGCAGCCTGCGCAGCAGCACCTGCGCGGCAGCACCGGACGACTGGAAACGCAGGGCATGCCAGCCGTAATTTTGCTTGAAGGCTGCCCAGCCTGAGGTCTGCATGATATGAATATCCGCAAATTGATTTAGAACCGCGTTCCAATCGCTGTCAGAAATTTGGGAAAACCCCATAATCCGCTAACGTCCTTTGAACCCCAACACCGAGCCAAATGTGCGCAGCAGGATGTTAAAATCCATCAGCAGACTCGCATGCTCAATGTAATAAAGGTCATATTCCAATTTCAGGGCGGTTTCGTCGATCGTTTCCGCGTACGGCTGGTTGATTTGTGCCCAACCGGTAATTCCTGGCTTCACCAGCATGCGTGCCCGATAAAAAGGAACAGCCGTTTGAAATATCATAACCAGTTCACTTCTCTCTGACCGCGGACCCACCCAACTCATTTCGCCCCTCAGCACATTAATCACCTGCGGAAGTTCGTCCAGATGTGATTTGCGCAGAAATTTTCCTGCCCTGGTGATGCGCGGGTCGTGATTGGACGTGACCAGCGCCTCTGTATTCATATCTGCGTTGGTCTGCATGGTTCGGAACTTCAAGATATTGTAGGGGTTGCCTCCACGGCCAAGGCGCTCCTGCTTAAAAAGGATCGGCCTTCCCGAATCCAGCCAAATTGTGAGGGCGATTATGGGGAAAAGCAAGATAAGGGCTACCATCCCTAAGACCGTGATGATCAGATCCATCAGGCGTTTAAACATCCGGTAAAAACCGCTGGTGGGCGCCCGGTCCACAAAGGAACGGATAACCCAGTCCGATTCAAGCAGACTGATCGGCACCCGGCCGGTTAAGGATTCATAGGTGTCGGACATAGTGGCGAACTGTACGCCTTTTTCCTGGGCGAGGAGCAGGTTTTGAAACATGCCGTGGCTCATCTGGCCCGAAATTGCCAGGATGAGGTCAGAAATTTCCAACTCGCGCAGTAAATCCAGCATACGGGTGTGGTCGCCAATGATTGGGTAACCCCGAATGGTGGTGT
>CAYVWM010000130.1:0-5383 GCA_964455505.1 uncultured Anaerolineaceae bacterium | reverse complement strand
GCTGCCCTCGCGGACAGCCTGTCTGTTGTCTTATTGCGCCCTGTTTCAGGCTTCCGGTGTTTCCTCCACAGCTTCAGCCATCTTGCGTGCTTTGCGTGCCGCCCGGCGTTTGCGCATGCCCCGGACGATAAAGTAGATGATCAGTCCGATCGGGATCAGGAAGGGCAGCCAGGTAATCACAAACCAGATGATTCCGGTGCCAACCACCTGCGCAGCCCTAATCAGCGCCTGGACGGCTTCCTTAGCTTCGCCTACCGGCTTCCAGGGTCCGATCTGGATAGGTTGGATGGAAGCTTCAGCGACAAAATCCACTGAGATTGATGACAACGCTGCCGATTCTTCCAGGTACTTGATGTGCCCTTTCAGCACCTCGATCTCGCTGCGGATGTTGGTCAGTTCTCTGAAAATATCCAGGGTGTATTCAAGGCTCTCCGCTGTATCCAGCAGCTCAACCAGCTGTTGTTCGGCGGCTTCAAGGTTGCGCAGCCGCGATTGAGAGTCGGTGTAGTCTGAGGTCACATCCTGACCGGTCACGCTCTCAGAAATCACGCCGTTCTCAGCATCCACTGCCATGCCCCGGATCTTTGCCAGCACTTCTTCAAGTTTGCCCGCAGGAACCCGAACGGTGACATTGCTCTGCGGGTATCGCTCACCCTGAGTGGATGTTTGATTATAGACATTTGAACTCACCACGTAACCGCCCAACTGCTCAGCAAGTTTGGAAAGTTCCGCCATCGATTCAACCGGGTCGGCAACCGCAACCGTGATGTACGCCTGCTTGATCACAATCCGTTCACCCGCACCAGTCTCGGCAGTGTTCATATCAGAAGCGTAACCTGCTTCTTCCATTTCCTTGTCGTAATACTGTTCTTCCGCAGGCGCGGCCGCTGGCATTTCAACCGGCGATTCCATGATCAATTCACTTTGGGATCGGGCAGCACAGGCGGAAATCAGCAGCACAGCAATTAAACTTAAGACCAATATCTTCTTCTTCATTTTTTACTCCAATCTTTTTTAGAGGTTATTTACTTCTGTGATATAGACGCCATTTAAAGGATTTTGTTCCTTCATAAATACAAACGCGAGTAAAGGCGCTGGAAAATTTCAGATTCCCTGCGAGAGCCGGTCGGCATGGCGGCGGGGAATTCCCAATTCCCGGATGCGCTTCTGCACAGTAGCAAAGTCGTATTCCACCCTGTGAAAAGTAAAAATGCCTGTTTCGTTTTCCAGGCTGGCATAAGCAGCCCGCGGATCGTGGTCGCGCGGCTGCCCCACCGAACCGGGGTTGAGCATGAAACGTTTCTCGCTCTGCCAGGTTTCATTAGCGTTGGGGAGGATAACCGAGACTTCCTCGTTCGCTTCCTCCACAAAAATGGAGGGAACGTGTGAATGCCCAATCAGGCATATCTGGGTAGAGTAAGCCGCAAAGTTCAATGCGGCAGTGTAGTCGCTTAGGACATACTCCCAAATCGGGTTGCGCGGACTGCCGTGCACCAGTCTGATGTCATCCCTGACTACCGAAATCTCCAAATCCTCCAGGAAAGCCCGCGATTCCGGGGTCAACAGCCTGGCTTGCACCTGGATAGCCGCCTGGGCTTCACGATTAAAGGCTGCCAGGTCTATCACCCCGGTTATGGCAGCGTCGTGGTTCCCAAGAATGCAGGTCAGATTGGGCAGATCTCTTAGGATATCTACGCAGGTATTCGGGTCCGGCCCGTAACCAACGATATCCCCCAAACACCAAACCTGCTGATACTCAGGCGCATCTTTCAGCACTGCTTCAAGCGCAGTGGCATTGGCATGGATGTCCGAAAGGATCAGTGTGTGCACAGGTTTACGGCATGCTGAAGGTGAAAGTCCATTCGCCGTCTTTGACTTGCTCCGTGGAAGTTACCCCAATCAAGCCCATCCAGGTGTTGCCCGGCTTGAGCGGGAAAAGATTGCCCTCGGCATCAAAGAACTGCATCGGTTTGTACTTGTCCGTTGTTTTCCAGATGACATCGTAAGCCTGACCGTCGCGGAAAATCACTGCCGGGCGTCCTTCGGTGTTATCCCAAACGCCCAAATCATGCAGCACGGAAGTTTTTTCAGTGTAATAAACATAAACCATGATGACATTGGAAAACGCCAGTTGTTCACCTGTCAGGCGGTCGGTCAGGGGTACCATCAGGTCGTAGTTGACGGCATCCTCGATCCAGCGCAAGTAACTCCCACTCTTGGCATCGTAGACCCAATCGCCCCTGTTGTAGTAATTAAAGAACAGGGTGGCTTTATCGGCTTCTGCTCCACCTTCCGGAACCTTGGTATCGAACAGCATGCCGGTAAGGTCCGGATCGCTGATCTCCACACCTCGGTTATCCATATAAGTGGTGATATCGGCTGTATCGCCGAAAACACCCATTACGGTCCAATCGTCCCGGCATAAACCCGGGCAGTTGCCTTCGGTAATGATCCGGCTGCCCAGCACCTGGTTAATGGTCGGCATCACATTTTCGCCATCTGCCCCAGAAAACGCCAATACGCCCTGGTACATGCTCGTTATCTGCGGGTCAACCAACCGCCCGGACCGGATAGGACCAACTTTTTCGCAGTCCTGTCCGTAATACAATGCCATAAAGCGGTTGGAACCGCCGCCGATGTAATATTCCCAGACAATATCGGCATACGACAAGCCCGCATGCGGTCTGCCGGCAGCAGGATAATTCGAAACTTTTATCAGCACTGGCCGGCGCTCGAGCAGGCTCGGGTCTTCAACTTTTAAACCAGTCAGCGGGTTGATGCCCTTCCCAAAATTGTCCGGTCCAACAGAAACATCCAGCGAAGCCGGGGTATTGGTCTTGGTGGGTGCAGCGGTCACGGCCTTGGTAGGCGCCTTGGTAGGCGCTTTGGTCGGTTTTGGTGTTGCAGTTACTGCGGGCAAAACCACATCGCTTGTTGCGGTAGCGGTTGGGACCATGGCTGTCAGGGTTTGGGCAATTGCGGTTTCCTGTTTGGGGCTTAGCGTTGCCGTAGGAAGCACCATCTGGCAAGCCGAAGCCAGCAGCAGCACGAGAATAAGGGTCAGAAACAGTTTTCGGTTCATCAGCATTTCCTTCCTAGACGCTATTGTACACCATTCCTTTTAACACTTCGCTTGTGCTGCACACGGTGCCACTTCCCACAAAGTTTACCTGCAGTGCTTCGCCGGGTGTAAATTTTTGTTTTTTTACAGGCGGTCAAAGGCCAGAAGTTTGCTGCTACCCCAACAGTTGCTGCACCCGATTGACGCCTACATTAAAGTATCGGGCTGCCGGATGATGCACCACGATCGCAGCAGTAGACTGTTCCGGCACCAATTGGTAGGCCGACGTCAGGTGCATCCCTAAAGCACTTTCAGCAGGCAGCAAATCAAATACCTTGCGGTGGTCCGAGAGTTCCGGGATAGCAGGATAGCCCCACGAATAGCGCAATCCCTGCCCTGCTGCCAATCCCAACTCCTTGCGGATGTGGGCGTGCAGGTATTCTGCCGTGGCTTCCGCCATCTGGACGGCCAAACCGTGCAGGTAGTAGGCTTCAGAATAAGCACCCTGCTGCTCCAGTTCGGCAAACCGCCGGGTGGCAGCCTCGCCCACTGTTACCACCTGGAAGGCGACCGCATCATACCCTTCTGAACCGACTGGCAGGAAGTAATCAGCAAGGCACAAGCCCTCACCGCCCGCCTGGCGCGGAAATTCGAAGCGCATCAATTCCTGCGCTTGCTTGCCGCCCAAACTGGCAGGGTCAAAAATCACCAGGCTGTCGCCATCTGCCAGTGCCGGCCAATAGCCGTAAACAGCGCGCGGCTGCAGCCAGCCTTCTTTTTGCGCCTCAGTTAGCATGCGCAGGCGCCGCTGGTCAAACTCTGCCCGCAAGCGTTCCCATTCCTCGCCGCGCGCATTTTTGGCTCCCCAAGAAAGCCGGTAGAGCTCGTTCAGGTTCAGGTGTTGGGCAACCACCTGCAGCGGCATCCCCTCCACCACCCTGGCGCCCCAGCTCTGCACCGCGGGGATGAAGGCTGCCGCTTCCAACCCTCCTGAACGCGCCTGCATTTGCGCGCGCCCTTTTCTGCCGTGTTCCTCAGAAAACTCAAAGGCAGCTTTTCGGCGTGTTTCTGCCAGCAGTGCCTGGCGGCGTTCGGGTTCTCCCAGCGCATCCATCACCGCCAGACCCTCAAATGCATCCTTGCAGTAAAAAACACCGGGTTCGTAAAACTGCTCGTCTTCGGTCTTCAGAATGCGCCAGCCAAAGCGCGGATTGATGGCTGCACCGCCGACGAGCACCGGGAACTCCAGCTTGCGGCGTGCCAGTTCGTTGACCAGCAGGGGCATTTGTTTGCTCGTCGAGACCAACAGGGCACTCAGCCCAATTGCGTCCGCTTTTTCGTCCACCGCTGCCTGGATAATCGTCTCCACAGGCACCTGTTTGCCGAGATCAACCACAGTATAGCCATTGTTCGAAAGGATAGTTTTCACCAGGTTTTTACCGATGTCGTGCACATCCCCAAAAACCGTAGCCAAAACCAATTTGCCTTTGCTGGTGCCTTCCTTGCGCTCCAAGAAGGTCTCCAGGTGCGCAACGGCTTTCTTCATCACTTCTGCCGACTGCAGCACAAAGGGCAAAATGAGTTCGCCTGCGCCAAACCGGTCGCCAACCTCTTTCATGGCTGGCAGCAGCACCTCGTTCAGCACAGCCACTGCCTTCTCCCCCAACGGAATGTGTGGGTCTTCTGCCAAAATTTCGTCGATGTCCGCTTCCACGCCCACTTTTTGGCGCAGCAGGATGCGCGCTTTCAGGCGCTCCCGAACAGTAAGTCCATCGAAGGGGGAACTTTTTCCAGTTTCGTCCGATCCATTTTCTTGATGTGCATCAAAGTAAGCGATCAGGTCCGGCAGAGCAGTGTCGCTTTGGTCAAAGATCAGGGCTTCAGCCAGTTTGCGCTCGTTTTCAGGAATTTCCGCGTAGGGCTTAATCTGGGCAGGGTTGACGATCGCCATGTCCAGACCCGCCTTGACGGCGTGGTACAGGAAAACGCTGTTGACCACCTTGCGCGATGCTGGGGACAGTCCGAAGGAAACGTTGCTGACCCCCAGCGAGGTGTGCACTCCCGGCAGTTCCTGCTTTATAAGCGTGAGACCCCGGAGGGTTTCAACTGCAGACTCACGGTAGGCTTCTTCCCCGGTTGCCAGCGTAAAGGTCAGGTCGTCAAATACCAGGTCTCCAGGCTGCAGACCAAATTCCTCAGTCGCCAGGCGGTAGAGCCTTTGGGCAATTTCCAGTTTGCGCTCGGCGGTCTTGGCCATCCCCACCTCGTCAATGGTGAGCATCATGACTGCAGCGCTGTACTGCTTGGCCAGCCCAAAGATCC
>CAYVWM010000129.1:5112-5388 GCA_964455505.1 uncultured Anaerolineaceae bacterium | reverse complement strand
AAAATTCAGCGGCTAACCTTTTGATAAGGTAAAGTAACAAGGTGCGGTCATTCATTGGCTGCACCTTGTTTCAAATCTGATTTTCTCACCGGTCTCCACTGTGCGCCTGTTGAAGGCATGCACTGCGCAGCGTCCTGAAAGGAATGCAACGCCTCTCCGTGGGACTGCGCAGCGTCCTGGTTGCCGTAGGCATGCAAAGCAAAGGAAAGCAAAGATACGCAAGCCTCCTGTAAAGGGCTACCTGGCTCACTGACTATCGGACTATCCGACTGATGA
>CAYVWM010000129.1:0-5093 GCA_964455505.1 uncultured Anaerolineaceae bacterium | reverse complement strand
CTCGCACGGTCCGGAGACCGGCGAGAACGGATTCTTAAGTCGATAGTCGATAGTCTTTGGTCCATAGTCGATAGTCAATCGTTGATAGTCGATGGTCACAAGTCTATAGTTGATAGTCGATAGTTGATAGTCGATAGTCAACAGTCTATAGTCTTTAGTTTATTGCTTCGAAAAGCGACGAGAATGGGGGGAAGGTAACCGGGAAAGCATTGAGCCTGGCAAATTTGCCAGGCTCGTATTTTTAGGGGATTTTGTTAATTTCTAATAAAAACTTAAATCAACCATTCACCGTTTTCAAGCAGTGTAATTTTGGTTCCATCGGTTTGCACGCCGGTTACCGTTACCTCTGGTCCGCCAACCATAAAGTCGACATGGATCATCGAATCGTTCATGCCCAGTTTGCGGTTTTCCTCCTCAGTCCGTTGGGTGGAGCCTTCCAGGTTTTCACTGTAAGCTGCGCCTAAAGCAAAATGACAGGATGCGTTCTCATCAAACAGGGTGTTCTTGAACAGGATGCCGGTATTGCTGATGGGGGAATTATGCGCTACAAGGGCGGCTTCGCCGAGGTGCTTGGCGCCCTCATCCATATCCATCAGGTCCGTCAGGATCTGTTTGCCTACTTCGGCATCAAAATCCACCACCTTACCATCTTTGAAGGTGAAATGGAATTTATCTACAATTTGCCCGCGCACGCTCAGCGGCATGGTAGCACGCAGGGTGCCGTTTACCTTGTCAGCATGCGGCATTGTGAAAATTTCTTCGGTAGGAATGTTTGCCATAAAAACGTCTCCGCTTTCACTGACACCCGACCCGCCAATCCAGATGTGATTTTCGACCAGCCCCACTTCCAAATCGGTACCCGGTCCCTGGTAGAGCAATTTATCAAATCGGGCAGCATTGAGAAAGTCCTGTCGTTTCTTCAATGAAGCGTCATGCTCCTGCCAGGCTTTGATTGGGTCGTCCTGATCAGTGCGTGTGGCTGCAAAAATATTGTCCCATAAGGACTGCATGGCTTCTTCTTCTGAAAGGTTCGGGAAGGCTGCGGTTGCCCAGGCTTTGCAGGCTGCGCCCGCCACACACCACTTGACCTTGTTTTCCATTGTGTAGCGCTGCAGGCGTTTTGCTGCAAGACCTGCAGTTCGCTGCCAGGTAGCAATCCGGGCAGGGTCAGCTGGTTTGAGTAAGTCTGGATCGGGGGTGATGAGGGAGAGAACGTTGTAATGGTCCTGGTACATTTTCTCGTAGTAGTCCACCCGGTAATCAGGAAAAAACTTAAAAGCGGCATCTGGTGCCAGCAGAAAGCGGTGGAGCGTGAGTTCATCATCTGAAAACTCATATACTATGTCCACAACGCCCTTTTCGAAAGATTTCCTGGCCACCATTCGGACAAGCGGCAAGCTGTCCTGGGTGACGCGGATCAGCAGTTTGTCCTCGGGCTGCAGGTTAAGGCCAACACTAACCAGAAGATCTGCATATTTTTCGAGGTTTTGTTCAAATGTCATCTTTGCTCCTTTATTTGTGCAATATTTTGTGAGTCAAACCTTCTTTTATTCATGGTCAATTAAGAATAAAGGAAATACCATAATCAGTGAAGCAAATTATCCCACAATCCGCAAAAATTCACTCAGAATCATGTTAAAATGCAAATGGTGCAGTGTTGACGCAAGGAATGTTGTTATGGTATTATTCCTTATCACTCTGTCCCCGACAGTGTTTTTTTAAATGATTAGTTAAACAAGGAGATAAGAAGATTAGCAGTAAACAAGATTATCGTATTAATGAACGCATCCGCAGCGAGAGAGTCCGTCTGGTGGATGAAAATGGAGAAAACGTCGGCATAGTCGACATTCAAGAGGCTCTGCGCCGCGCCGAAGATGCAGGGCTCGACCTGGTGGAAATTGCTCCAAACGCAGATCCGCCTGTGTGCAAAGTTATCAACTACAGCAAGTTCCTTTATGAAAAAGAAAAAAAGGAACGGGAAGCCCGCAAGTCCCAAACGAAGATTGAAATTAAAGAGATCCGTTTGCGGCCAAAAACTGGAGATCATCATCGCGGTTTCAAGGTGCGGGATGCTCGCCGTTGGTTGGAAGATGGCATGAAAGTGCGTGTGACCATCCGCTTCCGCGGCAGAGAGATTACCTATCCTGAACTGGCTTTGGAAGATTTGCGTGAAATTGCTGAAGAGTTAAAGGATGTCAGTGAAATTGAACAACCGCCGAATATGGAAGGGCGGACAATGTTCATGATGTTGACGCCTAAGAAATAGCTATTGACTCTGGCGTAATTCTGGTATAATATCTGTTTGGTTTTAAGCCAACGGCTGCGGTCGGTTCACAGCCGTTGAATTTTCTTAGAGGAGTTTGATCGTGCCCCGAAAACAGAGTAGTGGTAAGTACAAGTTGAAAACTCATAAGGCAACGTCAAAACGTTTTCGTACAACGGGAACTGGTGTTGTTGTGCGCACCAAGATTGGCAAAGGCCATCTGCGCCGTAACACTTCCAAACGTACCAAAGCCTTGCTGGCAGAGACCATTGCTGTAAAATCCAGCGGTCTGACCAAGCATATCAAGCGTTTGGCACCTTATATGAGTAAAAAGGACTAAGGTCCTGTCGTATCGGTTTAGTGCGGCTGCTGGGTGTTTGCAACTGGATCTCAGGATCTGACGCCCAGGGGACTGCAAAGGAGTTATTAACATGGCAAGAGTAAAGAGTGGACCATACCGACGCCGCCGTCATCAGCGGCTGATCGCCCACAACAGGGGTTATGAAGGTACCCGAAATCACCTTTTCAAGCGTGCCAATGAAGCTTTCCTGAAAAGCCAATGGTATGCTTACAACGACCGCCGCAATCGCAAGCGCGACTTGCGCAGGTTATGGATTGTGCGCATCAATGCGGCTGCCCGCCAGAACGGCCTGACTTACAGCAAGCTGATTTCTGCGCTGCGCAATTCTGAAATCATTTTGAACCGTAAGGTTCTGGCAGACCTTGCAGTGCGTGACCCAAACGCATTTGCACAGGTGGTTGCCAAAGCTACCTCTAAGGCTTAAAAATAGCCCGATCAAAAAAACAAGCCTCCTGAAAAAGGAGGCTGTTTTTTTGCATGTGATTGAACCTGCAATAAGGGGTTACGGAAGTAGTGGAATGGGGGGAGGTTCAAAGGCGAGCAGACTGTTATTCAATGCATCAGTTACCCAGATTTCCCCGTTTATGCCAACTGCAATCCCGCTGACAATGCCCATCATGAAAGTATTGTCGTAGCCGCCCCAAAGCTGCAGAAAATTGCCCTGCGCGTCAAAACGAATGATCCTGCCGGCATCCGGGTCTGTGATGAATACCTGGTTATCTGCGTTGAGAGCAAGGAAAGGTTTGTTGTCCAGCGAGTCTGTGTTCCAGGCATCCACTTCCCAGCTATACACGCTGGTGAAATAACGATGGTCAGCGCTTGGTTCAAAGACCTGCACGCGGTTATTCCAGGTATCCGCCACATAAACCCTGCCGAGCGAATCGAGCGCAATACCTACCGGTTCGTCCAGTTGGCCTTGGGCAATGCCTATTCCCCCAAATTGGGCCAGGTAATTGCCATTGGTGTCAAATACCACCACGCGTTGTTTACCTGTATCCGTCACGTATACTCTGTTTTCCCCGTCCACAGCAATCCCACGGGGTCCCCAGAAGGAATCTGAACCTATGTCAGTGGTAAAAAGCTCCCACATCCGCACAGGCGTTCCGTCGCTTTCAAAAACCTGAATACGGTGATTCCAGGTATCTGCGACGTAGACCAACCCGTCCGGACCGACTGCCACTCCCCAAGGCTCATTGAAAGTTCCCTGTGGAGCAGAGCCTTCCAAGACATTGGCGTAGCTGCCCCAGGCGTTCAGGAATAAGCCTTCAGAATCGACATGGACAATGCGGTGGTTGCGGGAATCTGCTACATAGAGGCTTCCATCGGCGGCAAGCGCAATTCCCCGAGGGGATGCAAAAGGTATATCGCCTGCGATGCTGATCACTTTTTCAGGATCAAGGCTGATGGTGTTGCCTGCATAAGGGTCAATTTTTGGTTCCTGCGGTTCAGGACTGATGCCATATTCCCATATCTGGGCGGCAATGTCCTTGCGGATATACATGCGCAGGTTGTCAGAAGGTGACCAGGTGGCCAGCGTAAGGCTGGTATTGCCTGTAAGCGCTGCATATGCGCTGTAGTCACGATCAAACCAAATCTGCCAGAGCGCGGAGCGCATGCCGGGTTGGCGGACCATTTCCCAAACCGATTGCAAAGTTTGGTCCCGATAGGATTCGGTTGGCCACCACATGCGTTTATATTCATAAACATAGTAGTTATCGCCTACCAGGGGTTCAATCTTTGCGAAGTTTTCGCTCCCGGCGAGGATTACCGGAGATTCCCGCAGGTCCTTGGTAATGTTATCGCCATACCAAATCTTGTTGGGATAATCGCGGAAATACCACCAGAAGGGGTAGAGGCTGTTGTTATCGTAGGCTACCGGTATGGACTTATCCCCATAAAGCCGCTTGGAAATGGTCTCCACCTGCTCCAGGACGTCTTTCATGTCCCGTGTGGAATGGGCGTATACCAAAAATTCCGTTGCATTGTCGTAGTTGATAAACGCAGCCCGGTAAGCCGTTCTGAATGTGAAAACGCCTGTAATGGCGAACCAACTCAGCAATATCAGTTTGACAAAAACACCCGTTTTCCATTCACGCAAAAACCATAGCAGCGCAGCAGCACTTGCAGCAGTCCCCAGCAGGGAGAGCAGAAATGTGCTGGTTGCCTGGAGTTGAGTCAGTTCCTGACCCTTGAAGGGTGGGTTGTTGCCAAGCAAACTGCCGAGTAAATTGCCAAATGAGATAAGCAAAACGGACGTGACCATCAAGACAAGCACACCTTTTTTCTGTCTGACTTCCTGCCACGGGGTTTTTTCGACCAGGTATCCCAGACCCCATGCAGAAGAAAGGATCAACGGCATGGTGATGTGGGTGGTGAGCCAGGGCATGCGTTCGCCTGCAATTGAGAAAGCCAGCAAACTCATCAGAGACCAGTACAGCAGAAGGACAACCGTAGGAACATAGGCGGAAG
>CAYVWM010000128.1:5161-5431 GCA_964455505.1 uncultured Anaerolineaceae bacterium | reverse complement strand
CAGCTCACTGCCCTGGTGGAGATCGACAGCGATCACTGCGCCACCTGCTATGCTGACGGTGTGATGATGGCCACCGGATGTACCTTTGGCAAGGGCAATATTCGCAAGTTGGGGTATGGCAAATTTGTGTTGACCCTGATTGACAATAAATCCGGACGCAGTGTGCGTGTGGCCACCCGCAATGAAGTCATCAAACGCAATCAGGAATCCGAGTTCATCCAATTCCGCAAGAAGGGCGTTCCCGCTTCAAAGATAGCTGCAGAATTGATT
>CAYVWM010000128.1:1599-5062 GCA_964455505.1 uncultured Anaerolineaceae bacterium | reverse complement strand
ACCCCGGGACGCCCGCATGATTTCAACACACACATTTGCGAGGAATGCGGTGAGGTAATGGTCGAACGATACACCCGAATTAAGAATGGGAAGAAAGTCTGCATTCCCTGCGCCGAAAAGGTATAACCCTCAGGAGTAAGTAACCACAAGACGATTGAGGATACCGAGATTGCAAGACGCGTATTATCAATCGTTCAAGGAATGGATCATGCACGATCATAATCATATGCCTGAAACCAAAACCAAAAGAATTTTTCTTTCAATCGCCCTAACCGGGTTGATTTTTCTTGCTGAGTTTATTGGCGGTTTGTGGACAGGCAGCCTTGCGCTGCTTTCTGACTCGGCCCATGTATTTATGGATGTGTTCGCATTGGTGCTGAGCTATCTGGCAATAAGAATTGCGACGCGACCTGCCAACGACCGTCACACCTATGGTTACCACCGCATGCAAGTGTTGGCAGCCCTAGCCAATGGAGCAACACTCCTCTTAATTTCATTTGAAATTCTGAAAGAGGCGATCAGCCGGTTCCAGAATCCCACAACGATAACGGCTGGCCCCATGTTGATCATCGCCGTTATTGGTTTGGTGATTAATGTAATCGTTGCACTGGTTCTGCGAGAGCATGACCATGAGGACCTAAACACCAGATCAGCCTTTCTGCACGTGCTGGGAGATGCACTCGCTTCTGTAGGTGTGATCGGGGCTGGCATCGCGATCTACTTTACCGGGCTCACTTGGATCGATCCGTTGGTAAGCATACTGATCAGTATCTTGATTTTGTTCAGTTCAGGACGCTTGCTTAAAGAAACCATCCATATTCTGGCAGAAGGTATTCCAGAGGGCATGACAGCTTCTGGCGTGGCTAAAACGATACAGGCTGTTAATGGGGTTGCGGGGATTCACGATTTGCATATCTGGACGGTTACTCCGGATTATGTGGCATTAAGTGCGCACGTTATTTTGGAAGACCAAAAGCTGAGTGATTCCGAAAATATAATGCTGGAGTTGAAAAAACGATTAGACAATGAGTATGAGATCGAACATACAACCATCCAGTTTGAATGTAATAGTTGCGGCCAAGGTGTCGCTTCGAAAGTTCAGTAAGTCTGCCGTTTAGATCACCGGTTAACCCCAAAAAGGTTGCGCATGAACACACTCAACAAAAGAACAATTGCAGTAATAGGGGTCGGAAATATTGGGAAAATTTTATTGGAACGTCTGATTAGTTCCGGGGTTTCTGGATCCCATTTAATAGTGTGCGAAATCAATGAAGAAAAGGCTAATAAAGCCGCTCTGGACTTTGGAGTCGAGACACGTACGATCTCAGATCTACATTTGCTTGACGTATCATTAATTCTTTTATGTGTTGGTCCTAAGGCGGTCCTACCCACAATAAAAGAACTGACTAATCATCTAAAACCAGACCAAACCCTGGTTTCATTTGCAGCTGCTGTTCCAATTAGTGAAATTGTAAAAGTTGCACCTGTAGGCGTAAAAGTGGTTCGAATTATGCCCAATGCCCCTTCATTAACTGGTAAAGGTATGAACCCTGTTTGTTTTAGTGAGAGAACAGACCAGGAAACTCGGGATTTAATTTTTGAATTACTTAATTGTTTGGGAGAAACCTTGGAAATACCCGACAACTTGATGAATAGCGCTGTGGGGTTGAGCGGAGCAGCAATCCGCTCAGTGCTGCCAACCATGGAGGGTATGGTTCGGGCTGGTATTGATGCTGGCTTTTCTGAGGAACAGTCCAGGATTCTTGTTTCGCAATCCTTTCTGGGGGTTGCAGCCCTGGTAAAAGAGGGTAAGCTGCCCATTCAAGAGTTGAAAAAGCTGACACCGATGGAAACCCTTACGGAACCGTTGGTGGAACAGATTTTTTACGATGCTACCGCAGGAGCAAATGAGAAAATCAATGCCCTGCAGCAAAAAATACTAACTGAAAATCGATAGGAGAAGAAAATGGCCGAAAATGTTCCTGAAAATGCATTGTTTGTATGTTTTGGTGCCATGTCCAACGTGGGCATGATGACCGGTTTAGCTGCCATTGAAGCGGTTAAACAGGTTGAACCCGGTAAAGCCGGTATTTTCTGCCTGGGAGGGTTACCAACACAAGCTCCGACTGTATTAGCCAAAACTGAGGCAGTAAAACGGATCATCACGGTGGATGGTTGTCCTTTGAATTGCTCTCGCAAGATCGTTGAACAGGCCGGATTTACACCCGCAGTGACCATTAATCTCGTGACTGATTGCGGTATTCAGAAAAAGTCTTCTTCCCAGTTTGACCCCGCAGAAATGAAACCTGCCACGGATGCGATTGTTAAAGCCATCCTTTCATCTGATTCGAAACAAAAAGCCTGAAAAATGGAAATCGCAATTGAAATAATTCGAGAACAGGCTCGCCAAATAACCGCATTTCTTGGCTTGCATGCATCCCCGGTCGGAGTTTGCATTGTGGCTGAGCCAGAACCACAAGACCATAGCGGAATGCGTTTACAGCAGCATCGGTATTGCCAGGCATTGATGAAAGCGCGACATGGTGAAATTGTGAGCCTGGATGCAAGCGGAATTGCCTGCCCTGCTGCCGCAGCCGCATTTGGCTTCCGTCCGTTACCAGAAGGCCTGAAATCCGGGCAGGGGTTGGTTGGATTCGGCATCGTCTCAGACCCGGAAGTTGGGCGAAAGATGTTTGAAAATATGCCCTGTCTGCCTCAAGGGGAAATATCACACCTTGAATTGTTCCCACTTGAAAAGGCGTCACGCATCCCGGACATCATTGTTGTGGAAGATGAAGTTGAGAAACTGATGTGGCTCAACCTAGCCTATCTGAATGTAACCGGCGGAAAGCGGTTAACAGGCAGCACCGCCATCTTGCAGGCCACCTGTGTCGATTCCACGATCATTCCCTATCTGGAAAACCGGCTCAATTTTGGGTTCGGCTGCTATGGCTGCCGCGAGGCAACTGACCTGTCTCCGAACGAGACCGTAATTGGCTTTCCGGTCGGGTATCTCCCTGGTGTGGTAAAAGCTCTGGAAAATCTATCACACAAAGCTATTCCCAATTCGCGGGCAAAAAAGGTGTACGAAAATATCCTCCAACGCACACAAGGAACAACCTAAACAATGAAAATGCATTTTCGCAAAAAGTACGCATTACTCCTTGTTCTAATAACTATTCTTGGAACTCTGATTTTGAGTTTACCTGACCATGCCAGTGCATATTCTCTTCCAGAGAACCAGGGCAGAGTTCTTCAAGATCAAAGCAAAGTGATCATTTACCTTTTTTGGGGAGACGGCTGCCCGCATTGCGCTGTGGCGAAACCGTTTCTTGAAGGGTTGGATGAATCTTCGGATCAAATTGAGTTGCAAAAATATGAGGTCTGGTACGTAGCAGAAAACCAGACGCTCTTTACGGAAATGGCGGAGGCACATGGATTTCAGCCGCAGTATGTGCCGACG
>CAYVWM010000128.1:0-1589 GCA_964455505.1 uncultured Anaerolineaceae bacterium | reverse complement strand
ATTTTCATCGGTGACCGATATTGGATGGGATATAACGATCAAATTCAAGCGGAGATTCAGTCTGTTGTGAATGGATGTCTGAAATCGGGATGCGCTGATGCCGGTGCTGGGATCCTGACAGAAGCGGCTCCGGTTGCGGCTCTACCAGCCGAGGAACCGCAGAACCCGGGACAAGATGAGATCAAATCGCAAACGATCACCCTGCCAATTCTCGGGACAATTGATCTTTCTTCTCAATCGCTCTTCATCAGCACACTGCTGATCTCCTTCGTGGATGGTTTCAATCCCTGCTCTATCTGGGTACTGACGATGCTTTTAGCGCTGACACTGCACACTGGCTCACGGAAGAAGGTGATGCTGATCGGCCTCATATTCTTAACCGTTACGGCGGCAATCTATGGATTGTTTATCACAGGCCTATTCTCCATGCTCAAGGTTGTCAGCTTCACGGGATGGATCCAGGTTGTTGTTGCGCTGGTTGCGCTCTTTTTTGCACTGGTGAATATTAAGGACTATTTTTGGTATAAAGAGGGAGTATCGTTTACGATTTCTGACAAAAAGAAACCGGGTATTTACCAGCGCATCCGAAAATTAATGGATGCAGGGCAGTCGTTCTGGGGGCTGGTGGGGGGAACCATAGTTCTTGCAGCTGGTGTTTCATTGGTGGAATTCTCCTGCACAGCGGGTTTCCCGGTTTTATGGTCCAATCTACTGGTCTCCCAAAGCGTGGCACCTGCTTTGTTTGTTGTTCTCTTGCTTGTTTATCTATTGATTTATCAATTGGATGAACTGGGTATCTTCTTGATAGCTGTTTTTTCCATGCGTGCCAGTCGGTTGGAAGAGAAACAAGGCCGTATTTTAAAACTGGTAGGCGGAATTCTTATGCTTACTCTGGCCGGTGTGATGTTGATAAAACCAAGCCTGATGAACGAATTAAGTAGTTCTTTGATTATCTTTGGGATAGCTTTCGGCATCACTGCGCTTGTTCTGTTGGTTCATCGCCTTATCCTTCCCAAATTGGGTATCTATGTAGGCAGCGAGTTAAGGTCGTCCAAATCTCAAAAACCGAAAGGAAAAAGCCTGTGAGCCTGATTGCAGACTTATTATCTTTGCCTCATAAATTTGCGGTTGTAGGGGTTTCACAAGATACCACCAAATACGGCTACGAACTCTTTGAAGTGCTATCCAAAAATGGGCATGAAGTCCTGCCTGTGAATCCAAAGTATCACCAGATTGACAACCAGCCCTGTTATCCATCTTTATCGGAATTACCTTATACTCCGGATGTGGTCATAAGCGCCATTTCCTCCAATTCTGCTATCCACATTGCTAAAGCTTGCTTTGATCTAAAGATACCGGTTTTCTGGATGCCACCCGGTACCGAATCTCTGGAAGCGTACCAATTTTGTCAGGCTAATTACCTGACCGTAATTCATGAAATCTGCCCCTTGTTTGTTTTAAAGCTGCCAAGGGATCACTGGCAAGAGCTACCATAGCCTGGTCCACCGTTGATTTCTCCGAACAACTCGTTGTAAATAGGAAGGACACACCGTGCCCCCAAACAACTCTCACAAAAAGAATTACAGTAA
>CAYVWM010000127.1:3107-5455 GCA_964455505.1 uncultured Anaerolineaceae bacterium | reverse complement strand
TGCATGCCTACGGCAAAGGACTACCCGACTACGTTGGAGGCCTTCAGTCAAGCACCTTACATGCTCCGCAAACCGGCGAGAACAGAGACCATGCAAGAACAAGGCATCGCCACCCGGGTTGGATAATGGCATGCTCTGTCCAGCCGGTTGGTCAAGGCTCCAAATTCACCGCTTGGGCGGAGATTTTCGCGCATCACGCAATCTATCCCTGCTGCAAGAAAGGGATTAATTGGGATATCGTCTATCCATCAAAAAAAAGATATATAATGATAAAAGTCTCTGCAGCAAATTCATGAAAGGGGTTTAATGCAAAAGCACATCTACCAAATTCTTATTGGACTTCTAATTATCTTACTGCCGCTGCCATCCGCTTTAGTTGAGGCGGAGGGGGATTTCCGGGTTGTTGAACAGCAAACCAGTATCGCTGGAACGGATCAGGGTTTCTATGTATTTTTGCCGGTGGTCAGCAAGGGCATTCCTGAATCCCCACCGAATATGGTATATGTGCCGGCTGGTGATTTCATCATGGGGTGCGACCCAGCCCATAACGGCGGTTTTCCTTGTTACAGTGACCAATTGCCGCTGCATACCGTTTGGCTGGATTCCTTTTTTATCGATAAATACGAAGTGACCAATGCGCAATACATACAATGCGTGGCTGCCGGAGCGTGCAAGGAGAACCCCTGCAAATTTTCCTGGACGCGCGATTACTACTACGGCAATCCCGTTTATGCCAATTACCCCGTGGTGTTTATGATCTGGTCCAGTGCGCGGGATTACTGTTCCTGGGCAGGCAAACGTTTGCCAACCGAAGCGGAATGGGAGAAAGCAGCGCGCGGAACTACCCCCCGGTCTTATCCATGGGGGGACGCAGCGCCCAATTGCTACCTGGCAAATGGGGAAAATTGCATCGGCGACACAGCCCAGGTAGGCAGCTATCCAGCTGGAGCCAGCCCATACGGCGTGATGGACATGGCAGGCAATGTTCGCGAATGGGTCAGCGATTTTTATTCGAGTTCTTATTATGCAAACAGTCCGTATGCTAACCCGCAAGGTCCCGCTTCTGGAAGTTACTGGATATTGCGTGGTGGGAGTGACGTCAGCTGGTATGCAACGACAACGGCTGCCCGTTTTGCTTATCTGATTGGCGGTCAGTACCATCCCTTGGATGTCGGTTTCCGCTGTGCCGTTGATGCCCCTTGAGGTTCTTTGGGCTTTTGGTTTGTTGCGATTAAGAAAAGGGGTTGACCGCTTGCGTTGAGGAAAAATATTGTGTAACAGTTTTTACTGAAAATCGCGCCAGGCACGCATGTGAAAGTTATGCATGGCAGCATGCACCCGGGTCGTGATTTGCTGAACCTATCAATAATTGCTGGATCACAGAATGGGAGGTGAAATGGCAAAACGGTCTTATGATTTGGTGCGATCCCTGGTGGAGAGCCTGGGCGGTGCAATGACCTATGAGCGAAAACATCACCGCTATGGCGCCTGGGTGGTTTACGTTCGCAATAAGACAAAGATCATCGAGGCCACTGGAGGACGATCCTTCCCGGAATTGGACAGCCTGTACGTGCCCAAAATAAAAAACCCGAAGCACTGGGACGATTACTATAATGTTCTGCGCCCAGATGCCAAAGCGCGCTTGCTGGTGGGGATGGGCATCTCACCTGTGCCGCCAATTGAAGCCGGCGAATTGACCCAAATTATTGAAGCCGCAAAGTGGAATTTTGCCTGGACCTATGCCCGCACCTATCCGCACGAGTACACCACCAAAAAATGGATTGACCATGAAGACCATGCCTTGCTGATCGAATACATCGAGGTATATGGCGTGTCGCAGCCTTTCAATCAGCAACTATATAAGTACCTGTATTTTGGGGAGAGGAAATACTGGCACATGGGAAACCCTCGCTCAGAGGTTCCTGAAGAACAGCCAAATGTTATCAACCGCACCTGGGTTGATGTGAGGCGCCACGCGGAGAATGTTCGGGGGAGTTGGACTGCGGAAGAGGTGGAACTTCAGATGCGCATTTGGGAGATTCAGCTTGAGAAAAAACAGGCTGCCAACAGGGGTGACTAACTGGCTGCCCGTTGGCGCCTGCCGTAAGTGCGGTGCGAAGCGTCCGTGCGCCTGCCGTAAGCGTGTAGTGCAAAGCCTCCCTGTGGGAGTGCGCAGCCTCCTGGTTGCGGAAGGCATGCAGAGCAAAGGAGAGCAAGATTATAGACGGACCGCATCATCCCGGCTCTTTGGCCGCAGGGGGATCGTATCATTATTTCGTAGGGGACGATTTGGGCGCCTGCCGTAGGCGTGCAGCGCAACGCCTCCAGACGGACCGCGTCGTCCCGGC
>CAYVWM010000127.1:405-3097 GCA_964455505.1 uncultured Anaerolineaceae bacterium | reverse complement strand
TTCTGGACCTCGGGATTTACTATTAAGCCCAGGCAAATTTAAGTAGATATCACTGTGTATGATTGTGTTTTTTATCCGTAGGGGACGATGTGGGAGTCGTCCCGGGTATGTAGGCGCGGGTGGAACGTATCATCTTTTCGTAGGGGACGACTCCCACGTCGTCCCGGCGTTTTGGGCGCAGGTGGTCCCGCTGCCCTCTTGCGAGGACAGGTGGGAGGCCTTGCACAACTGCGCCCCTACCTTTTTTCCGTAGGGGATGACTTGTGCAACGCCTCCAGACGGACCGCGTCGTCCCGGCTTTTCGGGCGCAGGAGGACCTGCGCCCCTACACTTTTTGTAGGGGATGACTTGTGCAACGCCATCGTGCGACTGCTGTAAGCGTGCACTGCGTAGCGTCCTGGAAGGAAAGCAAGCCCCTTGGAAAGGCTGGTGGACCACGTCATCCGACTGCGATGGATCAGATCATCTTTTCGTAGGGGACGACCTGTGCGCCTGCCGTAGGCGTGCAGCGCAAACCGGCGAGAACTAACTATTTGACTACCCGACTACCTGACTACCTGACTATTTAACTTCCCCCTCATTTTCACTCAAGCGGGCAGAGAAAATAATCGTCAACCGCGTCCCCGCCCTCAGAAATAAACCCAATCTGCCCATCATCCGTCTCCACCAGGTACCAGGACCAGCCGTCCCCGATGCAATATCCCCCGCCCAGCACCTCAAACTCCGTACCGGTGGGCAGTGCTGCCACCCGCGGCGCCGTCCTGCCTTTGCCCTGGCGCAAAACTACCGGCTCTTTGGCGGTGCAGACCTTCCCCCGTTCGCCCGGAACAAGCCGTTGAGGCGGCGCTCCTGGGCAGGTGGCTCTTTCGGGTTTTGGGATCGCCGCTATGTCGCAGGGGATCACGGTGTAGGCGCGGGTGCCCGGGGTTTCAGAATGATACGCATCCATATCCCTGAGGAACATTCTGTAGAGGTAGAAATTACCGTCATCGCCCCTGATAAAGTCGAACGCAGCCAGGTCGGAGGTGCCGCCCCCGAAGCAATCGTCAAGGTCCGGCTGCCAACCCGAGTACCAGATCGTCAGACTTGCGCCGTCGTAAACCAGGCCTTCACAGCGCGGCACCGCTTGCAGATGATTGGAAAGTGTCTCCAACGAGGCGTACGGGCGTTCCTCAGAGCCGTCGCAAGCAGCGAAAATCGATCCGGAAAAATAGAAGGGATCTTTGATGAAGGCTTGCAGTAAACTGGCATCCTTAGTGCTTATCGCCGCCTTCACCTGGCTGTAAACGTAATCCGGGTCAGAGCGATCTTCCTGGGGAGCGGCGCTGGTTTGTGCTGATAGCGCAGAAAAAGGGGTTGCTGGGGCTGTGGCTGCTGGCGCTGATCGGGGCTGGGCGGCCGGCGGGGTAATCTTACCGTTAGTGGGCTCAGCAGGTTTTGCCTGGTCGGGCGGCAGGCAGTAAGGCCCGCCTTCTTGGCCTATGCAGTCGCGTTTGGCAGGGTTTTCCACGGAGGTTGCTCGTGCGCCGCAGCCTGTCAGCAGCAGCAAAGCAATAGCAGCCCACGCACAGACCAGCCATTGGCGCAACTTTTTCTGCATACATCCCCTTTCAGGAACAGGCTTGAGATACTCTCACCATTATACCGCTGCAGCAATCAATTCAGATGTTGGAGTCTGAGTGATTTTGCGCCTGCCATAGGCGCACACGTCGTCCCAGCTTTTCGGGCGTGGGTGTCCCAATTATGCGGGCGCGGAGGGGCCCGCGCCCCTACCTCGGGCTTTTCCCGTAGGGGATGACAAGTGCGACTGCCGTAGGCGTGCAGTGCGGAGCATACCCGGAGCATCGCGCCTGCTGTAGGCGTGCACAGCAAGCACCCTGGAAAGGGTAGCGGAGTGGGACGAAACCGTGCGAGGCTTCTGACCTTTTTTCTCGCACAGTGGGATTCCATGCGAGAACAGAGTGTGTCAAACTGCTCAACTGTTTCTACCGTAATTATTTATTATTTTTCAACTCATGTTTGTTCCGCATTTAACAATTCAACTGCTTGGTTCAATTTTTCTGCGCCTTCTAATAAACAATCATACAACTCTACATGTAGAGAAACACCTTGCCGGGTAGGTTGATAATCTTCTTTGCCATTGAATAACGCGTAAGTACGTATATCAATACGCGGTGTTTCTCTATAGTTACACAGACTTATCCTAATCTGTTGAGTTAAATTTTTTTGTATTGAAGCAATCATTCTGTCCAGTGATATAACATTACCGATTTTCTTAATCGCGCTGTAAAGACTGGGCCATTTCTCAATGCTTAGGCTTACTCCCTTTCTTGTAGGAATTAATCCTTCACCATCCAAAGGACGAGTAAAGGACCTGATAAAAATCAGGTCCTTACCCATATAGTTACTTAATCCCAAACAAATGACTTCAGTTCTATTTTTCGCAAAAGAAAACACAACTTCAGAATCAATGCCATTATTCATAGAGTATACTCCTTAGCAAATCTAAAAAAGAAAGGTTAGTTGATTCTCAATGTCGGTAAATATTGCCTCAATTCTGCGGCTAAGATTTTAAATCCCTTCATACTACCGTATGAAGCAGCATCTCCGTCTGATTCTGAAGACCAATATTCACTGCCTCCAATCCGTTTAAGATTCTTTACCACATCATAAATATTTTCTTCCGATAAAT
>CAYVWM010000127.1:0-290 GCA_964455505.1 uncultured Anaerolineaceae bacterium | reverse complement strand
TTCTAGAAAAGAAAGGTGTTTGGAGTATAGGTTTTAATGAGGTCACGAATGAAGTTTCACGCATGACCATAGTGGGCTGTTCTCTCTTTGTTTTGTTAGGGGGGAGTATTCTTCCTTGCCAGACGCCTGGCAACGTGTTTAGGACTTGGGCAACGATTGGTCCTTTAGCCTCCCATAGTTTTCCCAATTGATCTAAAGTTAATGTTCGATCGACATTCCCAAGTGATAGGGATTTTAATCTACGAGCGAGATCAGTCCGGACCTTCTTTTGGGTTGTATTAATCAAATCA
>CAYVWM010000126.1:0-5507 GCA_964455505.1 uncultured Anaerolineaceae bacterium | reverse complement strand
CATATCTTAAGTTTACCCAGGGTACCGGTAATTTTCTAAGTTTGCTGGACCCCGATTATGCCGAGAAAGCCTTCCTGATACTCGATGCAGGCGTGGAGCAGCTCGTAGAGGCTAAACCCGACCTGGTTTTGATGAAAAGTTTCCTCGCTTCTGAGTACGACGAGCCCCTAAAAGCGCTCAATATTCCGGTGGTGTACCTGGACTTTGAGACCCCAGAGCAGTACGAAAGGGATTTGCGCGTTTTGGGAAAAATCTTGCAGAATGAAGACCGTGCCGAAGAATTAGTCTCGTATTACGACTCTAAGGTAGATGAAATCTATAAAGCCCTCGCTGTCAGTTCTTACAAACCAAATGTGTTGATGTTGTATTACAACGACAAAGATGGTGTAGTTGCTTTTAATGTACCGCCTATGTCCTGGATCCAGACCAAGTTGGTGGAAATGGCTTATGGACAGGCAATCTGGCAGGATGCCAATCCGGGGTCTGGCTGGACGAAGGTCAGTCTGGAACAGATAGCGGCTTGGGATGCGGATGATATTTTTGTTATATCCTACAATGAAGATTCCAGCGCCGTGGTTGAAAAGTTGAAAGCGGACCCAAAATGGCAGCAAATTCGAGCTGTTAAGGACGCACGTATTTATGGGTTCCCGGCGGATTATTACAGCTGGGACCAGCCCGATACACGCTGGGTATTGGGGCTGCAGTGGCTGGCGACAAAATTGCACCCGGAAGCATTTGCTGATTGGGATATCGTGGCAAGGGCAAAAGATTTCTATCAATTTGCTTACGGCCTGGACAGCGCATTTTTTGAAGAACACATTCATCCGACCTTGCGGGGAGACCTTCCTTGAGTGCAGCGGGTATTCAAGAAACAGCCGAAAGGCCGAAGCCCGGCATCTGGATATGGCTGCTTTTGGGTTTGCTGTTGGTAGTACTGCTGTCGGTTTTTCTTGGCCGGTATCCTCAACCTGGCTTACTTCTAGTGGAGCGGCTGCGCACCGATGAACTTGCCAGAATGCTGGTGTTTAATGTGCGCATTCCCCGCATCCTGACCGCCCTGCTGCTGGGAATGGTTCTTTCCGGGGCAGGGATGGTGTTCCAGATGGTCTTTGCCAACCCGTTGGTGGAGCCAGGTTTTCTGGGCGTTTCCCAGGGTGCGGCATTTGGGGCCGCCATCGCCATTGTTTTTCTGGGCAATAATGGGACGGCAGTGCAGGGGCTGGCAGTTCTTTTTGCCTTTGTAGGGCTGTGGTTTTCTTCCCTCCTGGCGCGCAGGATTCGCTTTGGGGGATGGCTGCTGCGCCTAATATTGGCAGGTATTGCAGTTTCTGCGCTCTTCACCGCAGGGTTAGGGGTTTTAAAGTACATGGCGGATCCTCTCCAGGAATTGCCCACGATAACCTTTTGGATGTTGGGCGGTTTGGAAAGCATTACCTGGGCTAAGTTCTTTTCTATCCTGCCTGCAAGTTTGGCTGGATTGACTGTGATGCTGCTTTTGCGGTGGCGGCTGAATTTGCTCACCCTGGATGAGAAAAGCGCTTTTGCGATGGGGGCTGCACCGCGCGTTGAACGCCTGGTGATTCTCACTGCTGCAGTGCTTGCGACCGCAGCGGTTATTTCGGTGGCGGGAATGGTAGGGTGGATTGGGCTCATCATCCCCCACATTGCCCGGCGGATTATTGGCTCGGACGCCCGCAGGAGTATGCCGGCAGCGCTGCTCTTAGGTGGAATTTTCGCGATATTGTGCGACGACCTGGCCCGATTACTGATTGCCGGGGAAATCCCGTTGGGAATTCTCACATCGCTGCTTGGGGCTGTGATTTTCATCTTCCTGATGGTTAAAAAGAACACGGCGGTGAGCGAATGAGCGCCCCAATGCTTGTATTTGAAGGGGTGTCTTTTAACTACAGGGCGAATGCACCTGTGTTTGAAGGTTTACAGTATAGGCTCAAACCCGGCGCTTTGAGTGTGATCCTCGGACCAAATGGGGTTGGGAAAACCACGCTGCTCTATCTTGCCTTGGGGTGGCTGGAACCTGTTCGGGGTTTGGTGCAACTGGATGGCAGACCGCTGCACAAGTACACCCGGGCGGAACTTGGAAAGCGCATTTCCCTGGTGCCGCAAGAAGAGAGCATTCCATATCCATTCAGCGTGTTGGAGTACGTGCTTTTTGGCCGCACAGCTTTTCTGAGTGTATTCGGAACGCCAGGCAAACAGGATGTGCAGGCTGCAAGGGACTCCTTGGCAAGGGTTGGTTTAAGCCACCTTGCCGCAAGAAGCATTAACGAAATCAGTTCTGGCGAAAAACAGATGGCGGTGATTGCGCGCGCCTTAGCCCAGGAGCCGAAAATCCTGCTGCTGGATGAACCAACATCACACCTGGACCTGGGTAACAAATACCGCCTGATGCAGTCTCTGAAAGCCCTTCAACAGGAAGGGATGACACTTTTGCTGACCACACACGACCCGGAAATTGCATTTTCCTACAGTGACGAAACGGTCTTGGTAAAAGGGGACGGCAAGGTTGCGGTAGGTTCCGCCAGCGCAATCCTCACCGAAAATATTCTGACAGAACTCTACAAGTTACCGCAAGGGTCCGTTGCTTTGGGAGCAAGCCGATCCAATTTACGGTTACTTTAATTTTTATTTGCAAGGAAAATAAAGAGGTCCCATTGTGTTGGGACCTCTTGGTATGGTTTGTGACTACTTCATTCAACCGTGATCTGGGTGTAGGCAGGCGTGATTGCTCCGTCCAGGTCGCTGACCAGGAAGCCCACCAGATACGGACCATCAGGGGCATAGACTTGCTCCCAGGTGAAGGGATTGCCTGTGAATGTCAGCGTTTCGCCATCGATGTACGTTTCACCGGTAAACTGGCCGCTGGCGTTCAGGTCCAACCAGCGCTGGCTGATGGTGAAGGTATCCCCGATGTTGGGGGTGATTTCAGAAGGTTGGGTGGCCACATCTCCGCCCTTGAAACCAAACACCTGGAACAGGTTGCCGTCCTTGAAATACAGCTCAGCAGTGCGTTGTTCGCCGTCATCCGCAAAGGTGTAGGTGCCCCGAACGGCATAGATGGCTTCTTCTGCGCTTGCGCCGTAGGCAACCGGGTTGAGCAGTGCAAGTGCGGAGCTCATCCCATCCCCGATTTGGAACAAGACCGGTTCAAATTCAAAGTTCATCCGGAAGGTCTCGCTATCCGGCCACACCGGGTAATAGACGCCGCTCTCTGACTCAGTCTCGGGGCTTTCCAGGTAATCCGTATCCGCAACATATATGCTGTTCGATCCCTGGTCGTAGTAGCCGGTGAAGAAGTAGATGTAGCCGATGTTTTCGCCGGTTATCTCAGCACTCAGGGTTACGTATTCTCCTGGGCTGACGATGTTACTGCTTGCCTCAATCGGTGAAATGGTTATAGAGCCGGCGCCAGGAGCGCGGGTGATGCTGCCGGTAGAAGGCACCACTGGTTTGGCATCGCTGGCGTTGAATGAACGGTTGCTGTAATGGTAAACCAGGAAATCGTCCCACAAAGAGACCTGTGCGAAGCGGTTGGCTATCATGGTGTAGGATTGCATCCCAGTTGCATTGTTGCGGTAGAGGCTGGAGTTGGGGAAATAAATCGCGATCCCTGATGACCCGGGTTTGTTCGATCCGTGCCTTTCGGCAACAACCACATCCTGCAGCGCAGTGACCACGGCTTTAGCGGAGTCGCGCAGGGCTGAATCATTGGTGTTCTTATAGACCAGAGCTACAAAGTGACCGAGGTCGATGTAAGAAGGCGGCACCTGGCTGCCAAAAATACTGGTGTAGGACTGTGCATAAGAGCGCGCATTGGCCACCATTTGTTGATTTGCCGATTGCAGTTTGTACACAAAATTGTTATAGCTGCTCAGTAGGGCTGGCAGGTTGTCCAGGTTGACTGCAGTAAGGGTGATGTTCTGTTCCAATTGACTGGCAAGCTGGTCGGCGCTGATGCGGGAGACAAAGAAACCGCCCGAACTGGAGTTTTGCTGCAGGAATTCCATGCGAGCCTGGTCATCCGTTACCCGTTCATCCTGGTCGATGTAGGTTTCCACGATGTTGGCCGCCACCTGGGCAGTATCAATGTTGGGATCATAAACCAGCAGGCTCAGGAAAGCCGAATAAGCCCACCCCAGACCTGGTTCGGTCTCTTCGGATGCGACAGCATAATGGGCGTAAGGTTCGAGCATGGTATAGACCTCAAGTTGGCTCATCAGGCAAGCATCCATGCCTATCAGTTCAAACTTGTCGATCCCGGTCGTCGATTGGATTGTGGCAAGTGCTTCGTCCAATTCGTTGAGGTAAATGGAGTCGTGCTGGAGGGCGGAAATCAACGGGGCGCTGCCGCCGTCACGAGTATCGGGAGAGGGGTCGCTCCAGCCGCCAGGCCAACCCATGCCGTGGTCGGACATAATCAGCATATGTTTGTCGGCTGGGAATTCGTTTACTGCCCATGTCACAAAGTCCACCAGGGTGTCGCCGTCAGCCATGTCTACCTCACCAATTTCCATGAGCAGGTCAGAACCGACGGTTGAAAGGTCGTTATCCGGCATCACCAGGTAGCGCCGGGCAGAGCTCCAGTTTTCGGTGCCGGCAAACCCACCTTTGAACCGGTCGATCTGGGTGACCACCACGACCTCATCAGTGGAGGCCATAGAGCGTTCCATTTCATTCAGGTCAATGAAAATATCCTGTTCCAGCGCCTGGTCATCCGCATCCTGGTATACCATCACGAGCCATTTCTGCCCACCTGTTCCGGTTGAGGGAACCCTGGTGGCAGCGGGGGTACGGGTTGGCGCTTCGGTTGGCTCTTCAACAATAAAAGGGATATCTGTAGGCTCAGTATAAGCAAAGGGATCCTGCTGATAGGGCTCCTGTGTGGTCGTATCGCCGCCGCCGCGCAGGAAAATCATGTAAAACAGGAGTGCAATCACGATCAAGCCAATGCTGCCGCAGCCGGTTTTGCCGCCGGTTGAGCGCAAAATGTTCCCGCCCAATCCAGGAATGCCGCCGCTGGCACCGCCGCTGCTCCCACCAAAACTGCCTCCGCTTGTACCTGCAGCACTTGTGCCCCCTGGAGCGCCTGCACTTGGTCGCCGAATGGGTTTGGCAGCCTGGCTGGTAGGCTTGGTACCTTTGCGTCTGCGTTGAACATTAATTTCAGGTGTGTTGTCTGACATCTTTACCGTCCATTCTTCAGGTGAGTTTCTGATTGTTTAGATTATATTGCAGGATTCACATTTCTGGCAATTGCCTGATTGAGTGCGCACATATTTGAATTGTGGCTTGGCTTATGAATTGAGGACGGGTGACTCACAGGCATTTCTTTTTCCTCTGATATGCATAAAGCAAAAAAAAACAAGCCTCCGTCATTTTGAGGGAAGCTTGTTATTTGGTCTTATGCTGTAAATTACGATACAGCTTGCATTTGATTACTTGCGTTTGATCAAACGATAGAGGAAAATCACCAGCGCAGCACCTGCGAT
>CAYVWM010000125.1:0-5619 GCA_964455505.1 uncultured Anaerolineaceae bacterium | reverse complement strand
AGTAACGGAGGTTAATTGTGAAAGTTTTGGATTTTTTTGTTACTCAAATTTTTGGCCAGGGCGCCATTTTCCTGGCGCTGATCGCACAGATTGGTTTGATCCTGCAGAAAAAGTCGTTTGGTGAGATCGTCCGCGGCACATTGATGACCGCCATCGGTTTCTTTGTGCTCTCTCAGGGTACTGCCATTATCACTGGGAACTCCATCGACGGTTTGGCGAAAGCTTTCAACACCATTATGCCCACTGCCAATGCGTCTCCTGATATTGACATGGGCCAGTACGGCACCCAAATTGGTATCGTTATGGTGATTGCTTTTCTGCTCAACCTGCTCTTTGCCCGCTTTACCAAATGGAAGTCTGTATTCCTGACCGGGCACATGCTCTACTGGTTCCCCTATGTCTTTATCGCAGCCGGTATCGACGCAGGGCTCACCGGATTCAAACTCGTGGCACTCGCCACCGTGATGACCACCTTCTACTATGTTCTTGCTCCCAACCTGATGAAGCCGCTGGTAAAAGAAGTTACCGGTGACGACAGCTTCACCATTGGTCATCCAACCACCACCCTCTCCGTTATATCGGGTTATTTGGGTAAACTGATTGGCAACAAAGAACAGTCCACCGAAAAGATCAAGTTCCCCAAGAGCCTGAATTTCCTGCGCGAAGTCTCCATCACTGGCTCCATCGTGATTGCCCTGACCTACGTTGTGATGAGCTTTGTGTTGCGGGCAAACGGACAGGTTCCCGGAGAGGTTTGGGGTTATGCTTCTGGCGGCGCTTTCACTTATTTCTTCACCAAATCGATTTTCTTTGGCGTGGGTGTGACCGTCATGCTGTTAGGTGTGCGCATGCTTATTGCTGAAATCGTGCCTGCCTTCAAAGGTATTGCCGACAAGGTCATCCCCGGCGCTATCCCCGCCCTGGACTGCCCGGTTATCTTTAACTATGCTCCCAATGCGCTCATTATCGGCTTCCTGGTGGCAATGGTTACCTCAACCATCACCATTCTGTTGACCGCCGGTATGTTCCCAACCGTAATTATCCCGCTGACCTTTACCTGCTTCTTCGAGATTGGTACAGCTGCGATCATCGGTAACGGAACAGGCGGTGTTCGCGGTGCGGTCATTGGTGCTGCCGTTTCCGGCGTTGTTATGGTATTCCTGGTTGGATTGGGTGCCTATTTCTTCAGCAACACCATCAATAACTGGCTGCTCGTATTTGGCGGACAGGACTTCTCTCTGTTCGGCATCTTCACCGGTTTGATTGCCAGATTGATTGGCTAAACAGTTTTTCAAGCTTATAAAGAGGTTTGCTTTTTGTAAAGCAAGCCTCTTTTTTATCGATTGATTTTGGGGTTGTGATTAACTCACTGCCCGGTCGCAGATGTGGCGATAGCCGCATTTTCGGCAGCGCGTTGGGTCATGATGGGAAGGGTTGGGTCCGTCTAATTTGGCTTCCGCCTGCCGGATAGTGCGCACCAGGTTTATAAGTTGGCTTTCCAGCTGGTCGGTGTAGTCAATTTGAAAGGTTTTATCGCGGTAGCGCAGCAAACCGAATGGCGGTCGGGTGCCTTCTGTTTGTTTCAATAGCCAGCAGTAAGCGCCGAGCTGCATGATGTGCGAATCATAGGGCTGCTGGGGGGCTGGGGTACTTTTGACTTCAACCGGCACGAGCGCCCCATCTTTTATATGCACGACATAATCCGGTTTGCCGGTAAGGTGCAGCTGCGGATCGTACAGAGGTGATGGCAATTCCTGCCATAGGTCGGTATCAGTATAGACAACTCTCCCAAGGGGAAGTCCGGATTGACGGCTTTTAGCCCGCGACCAGAAGTAGAACAAGGCTGCCAATATGAGCAGCAGTAGAATCCAGTGCCAGAGTTCCATCAAAACACTTCCACCAGGAGCAGCGCCAATGCCAGCAAAAATAAAAACAAGGCAATGCCCTTAAAAAGAACCGCGAGTTTTACCCCGCGGGAATGGGAACGATGAAAGGTGTCCCCTGCTTTTAATTCTGCTTGGTTTATTGAAGGCATGCCCTGACGCTGATACCACCAGGCGCGTTCACAATATAAAAAACTGCCCAGTTCAGAAGCGCGCAGTGTGCGCATTAATCTGTTTGCCCGTTCAGCTGCTGCGACAGCCTGGTAAGCGCTTCCTCCAATTCACTCTGCCGAAAACTGATGGTGATGTCTGCGCGGGTACGTTCGATGATTCCGCGCGCCAGGTCGGTTTTGCGGCGCAAACCTTCCGTAATAGCATCCGGATAATCCATGGTGACCAACTGGGTAAAAATGTCGTCCATCCAGCCGAGCAGGCGCTCCACCTCTGCGGAGTATCCGGGGCGCAGTAAATCGAGGCAGCGCCGGCGCAATTCCCCGAGTGTTTCGGTCAGTCCGCCGAGGTACGCCGGGAATTCAGCGCCTAATTCTGCCGGGGTTGGCAAGGGGCGGTTGGTGATCAGGGCTACGGTCAGGTGCGCTTCCACAAATTCCTTGATTGCGTCCTGGGTGTAGCCGGCAAAATATAGATCCGGATGGTCTTTCAGACCACTTTGCAGATCCTGTACCAGCGCTCTGGCGCTTCGCAGTTCGGTTTCAGCTTCGCCTTCATCCTCGCGATGTATGGCGCGGATCGCCAGGGAGGCGTGCCGGGTAAGCTGCCGGGCCTGCGCCAGGGCTGCATCGCGCCGGGCGGTTTTCTGGTCAAATTCCTTGCGGATTTCCTCGCAAATCTGGTCAAGTTGGCTCATCTATGAACCTTCTTCCGGGGGCGGATTATTGGATTGATTGAACAAATCCTCAGCCAGCGTATGGCCTGATGGCAGGTGAATCTCTCCGAAGCGAGTTTCAAAACGCTGTAAGTTTTCAATCAGGGCCTTCTGAAGTAACTTGGCGCCCAGGGGAGAGAGCACAATGCGCGTGTCGATCTTGGGATCGGTAACCCCGGGAAGGATCGCAGAAAAGTCAAGCACAAACTCGCCGGGCGTGTGCGAAACGCGCACCATGTTGACAAACTGCGGCACAAGGTCTGCAGGAATGCGGAGTTGAATGGGCTTAATCTCTGGCATAGCCACCCTCCTAGAAGGGGATTTCGTCGTCCTCGCTGGGTGTGTCTTCCGCATTGGAATCGTCAGCTCTTGAGCTGAGGAAGCGCACATTGTCGGCGTAAACTTCATAGCTGCCGCTCCAGGTGCCATCTCTGCGTTGGAAGACTTTAGGGCCGCCGGTACTTGGGTCCGGGGAAATGCGGCCTTCTACAAGGACCTTGGAACCTTTTTGGAGGTACTGATTGCAGGATTCTGCCTGGGCACCCCACACGGTAATGCGGAACCAGGTGGTTTCATCTTTATCGCGATATCTGCGGCTTGTGGCAACGCTAAAGGAGGTGACGGGTTTTCCATCGGGGGTAAAACGCATTTCGGGGTCTCTACCCAAATTGCCTATGAGGATTATTTTTTGATACATGGGGTGTTCCTTTCTGGTTATGTGTGGTTTCTAAGTTTCTATGTCGCCAAGAACGCGATCTATTAATCTCTATTTTACTGCATTAGCAAGCGTTGGTTAAGGTGGGGATAAATGGTGCCTGCAATGCTTACCAGCCGCGCGCATACCAGGCCAGGTAGTCAGGCAGGTAATAATGCCAATAATCTTCATCGTGGCTGCCATTCAGCAAATGGTAAGTATGGGCAATGCTGGCTTTGTTCAGTTCAAAGCTCAGCGACTGTACCGATGCCTGGTCGTCATCCTCACTACCTGCATCCATAAACAATGCCGGACGGTCTTCGGGGTCCACTCCTTTAAGTACATCAACCCAAACATTAACCTCAGGGTATTCCATGGCGAGGCTGTGCAGACCGATCTTGCCAAAGTACTGCCAGTTCTCAAGCCCAATCCGCAGTGCCCAGGTAGCACCGCGTGAAATGCCGCCAATAACGCGGCCAGAGCGTTCCGGGATGGTTTGGTAGGTTGAATCGATGGATGGCAGCAATTCCTGGGTGAAAACAGAGGAGTTGGTATCATCAGGGTACTTGTTCATCTCGGGCACCCTGGGCATAACTACCAGAAAAGCCGCGCCGTCTTCTCCCAGGTACAGGCGGTCGGCTGCAATGGCTAAGTCCAAATCTTCGAACAGGGTTTCATTGGCAAGCAGTCCGTGGAGCAAATACAACACGGGATAGCTTCTGCCCGGCTCTTTCCCATAACAGGGAGGCAAATAGACCAGGTAAGGTAATTCTGTACCCAGAATCTGACTGTCCAATTGTCTTTCGAGTAAGACTCCGCTGGTTTCTTCACAGGTCGGCTGGTTGGTTGCAGGTGTAGTTGCCAGGGCAGTTGGCGTTTCTATTAAGGTAGTGAAAACTGGCGTGGGGATTAATAAGGTTGAGCTCTGGGTGGGGATTGGCGTTTTTGTTTGCCAAACAGGTGGGATTTGCAGGGGTTCACAGGCTGGCAGGAGTAACGCTATCACCATCATAAAGATGCACAGGTTGAATCTGACCGATGCGGGCTGTGCTGGATATTTGCCCGTTTTTATGCACAGTTGGCTGACTGCTTTTCGCCCCATAAAAGGACCTTTGTCAAAGTTAATCCCCCGCACAATACCAATCCATATAGATGGAAATATGTTGGCCCCAGTAGGCTTCATTATGGTAGCCGTTGAAGAGATACCAGGTGTGGGGTATGCCCGCCAGGGTAATCGCCCACTCAAATGAGCGCGTAGAATCTATATCCCGGTCGCGGTGCCCGGAGTCCATAAAGATTTCCGGTCGGTCTTCGGGTGCCATGGCGGCCAGGATCGCTGCCCAGTCATCACTTTCTGCTGGTTCAAGGGGCAAGCTGTGCAAGCCAATCTTGCTGAAAAGGTCGTAATGCAGTACACCCAGGCGCAGCGCCCAGGAAGCACCGCGCGAGATGCCGCCAATCATGCGCCCTTCACGGGCAGACAGGGTGGGGTAATGGGCGTCGATATACGGGATTAGCTCCTGGATGATGACTTCAGGAAAGGTGGCAATTGGGTAACTTTTGTTCTCGCCGTCGCGGGGCATCACCAGCAGCATGGGTTTTGCTTGTTCACTTTGGATGAGCGCTTCTAAGGCTTCGGGAGCGCCCAAGTTTTCCCACTGGGTTTCGTCGGCGTACATGCCGTGCAGCAGGTACAAAACCGGGTAGGGCTCATCGGGTTGGGCGGTATAACAGGGCGGAAAAAAGATTTGAAAATGAAACGTCTCTGCAAGCAGGCTGCTCTCAAAAGACCCGGGAAGCAGCTTCCCCTTGGTTTCTGTACAAATCACATCGGTTGGCGTGGCGGTCAGCGTTTTGGTTGGCGGCACAGGGGTTGGCGATGCTGCTGGGAGCGTGGGGGTGGGAGGTTCGGGAGTGTTGGAAGGAATCAGCGTTGAACTGGCTGTGTGGGTTGGAACGGAAGTGCTTGTGCTGCTGGGCAGCGCTGCCAGGGGCTGGCAGGCTGCGGCGCTGATCAGCACAACCGCGCCAAAAGTAAAGACCACCCGAGCAAAAGGTCGGTTTGCTTGACGATTTAACATTGTTCGGATTATACTTCTTTCCCGCCGGGGTGTAGCGCAGTTGGCTAGCGCGCTGCGTTTGGGACGCAGAGGTCG
>CAYVWM010000124.1:0-5788 GCA_964455505.1 uncultured Anaerolineaceae bacterium | reverse complement strand
TCTATTAAGAGAATCTCATCAAGTAACAATTAAACACAGAAAGAGTTGGCATGGCAGAACCAAAAAAACATTCCCCAGCACCTTGGAAAGCATCCCAAGGCAAGATAACTGACGCCAATGGAGATTTGATTGGCACTTACCTGGATGATGACGATCCGGTACATGCGATGGATGGGGCAATGATGGCCGCTGCCCCGGAACTGATGGTCGGGCTGATGAGGTCAGAAGGTTTGATCAAACTGATCAATGCCAATATTATTGCTGTAATCCGCCACGAAACCGATACACCTCAAGTGCTGACCTCTCTAACAGACCTTGCGAATAAACTCGATGAGCGTCTCAGACAAGTGCTGGAAACCCTGGGACCTTTGATGGAAAATTAAAGCATCTGGCGGAGGGCTTGTTGCTGATGTCCCTCACTCTTAAAAAATAAAAAGGGGTTGATATGTCCTTATTTTGGCGGCCTTTTTCCTGATTGGGCAAGGGTAAAACGATGCCTTATTTTTGGTCTGTCCTTGTTTTCGTACTGCTGACCTTATTCAATTTTAAAGGGGAAGTTGCCTGGACCCTGCAGGACAAGCAGTTGGTGCAGCACACCCGACCCAGCATCCATCAGGACCATGACACAATATCCGTTCCTCTGACAGCTAATCTTGACGCAAACGATGCCTTGGAATGTTTGGAGCTCCAAGAGGGCGAACTTTCTATTACAGATTGCAATGGGTATGTGCATTGGCAAAGCCCTTCAGGGTGGGATGTGCGCGAAGCACAGACTGCTGACTTGAATCGGGATGGGCAGGATGAGGCCGTACTGTTGGTTTGGCGGACTTTCCAGCCCTGGCCGGTAGATGCATTTATGCCCTATGGCGGCAGAATAAACAGTTTCCACGATGCAAACAATTTGAGCTGCCATGTCATCCTGATCGGGTGGATAAACGGGGGCTTTGGAGAGCTGTGGGCAGGCTCTGCAATGGTGCAGCCGCTTGCGCAGTTAAGGGCTGTCGACCTTGATGGCGACGGCTGGCAGGAACTTGCTGCGCTTGAATTTGAATATGATTCGCGTAAAAAAACTGGCCCACTGACCGTTTGGGAATGGCAGGGTTTTGTGTTTTCCCTGATTGACCGGTCTGAGGGCGCTTACCGATTGTTAGAAGTGTTTGGAGATAAGACGCATCAATGGGTAAATACCCGTTGAAAGGAGAAAAATGTACACAAGCAGATTTTTCAAGAGTTTATTAGTTGCCAGTGTTTTGGTGCTTTTAAGTTCCTGCAACCTGGCATCGTTTGTACCGCCGTCTGAGGATGCCACCGAAGAAAGCGTGATTACGCCTGAGGGCGTGGTGCCGCTGCCGGAGGAGACTCAGGTTACTGAGGAAGCCGTTGTGACGCAGCTGCCTTTGCCGGTAATTGATGCAACGGAAGTTTATAAGGGAAAGTTTGCGGATTACAAGCCGGTGGAATACATGGTTCCCAACAGTTTTGGCAATGATTACAGTCTGCCAATAAACTTAAACCTGGTGAATAACCTGTCGGATTACGACTTGTCTGATGCCCAGAAGGTTTTACTCAGTCAAAACGGTTTTGTCGTCAGGGCACCTACCTCAGACCCTAATCGCAGGCTGACAGAGTTTTATCAGGGGTATGAACGCTTACGCTACTATGAAGATTCAAAATTTATTACAACAGATTCGATCTTCCACGTCTACCACCTGGTATTTGACAAAATGCTGCGCGATCTGGAACGCAACTACTTTATTGAAACCTTGAACGAACTTACCACCACGATGGTGGCTGCCACAACAGCGCAATACCAGGAGTTGCAAGGCTCCCCCCTTGAAGATGCAGCCTTGCGCAACCTGGCTTTCTTTTCGATTGCGGCACAGTTACTGGGAACAGGCGACGCAATCCTGCCGGAGGCACAGCCTTTTGTGGATGCAGAGTTGGCATTGATTAACAATGCAGTTGGGGTAGATATCAGCCCGCTTTGGGCGCATCCAGGACAGCCAGCGGATCTGGTCCTGCGCGAAGACTACTCGCAATATATTCCGCGCGGGCACTATACCCGCAGCCCGGAGCTTGAAAAATATTTTAGGGCAATGATGTGGTATGGGCGGATGACTTACCGCTTGAAAGACAGCCAGGAAACCCAGCGGGCGCTACTAATCACCCGTGTATTGCGATCAACTACCAGTCCGAAGGGAAACTCTGCCATCAGCCTGTGGCAGCAGGTTTATGACCCGACGGTGTTTATTGTGGGCAAAGCCGATGACCTGGGTGTATATGAATACGGCGTGCTTTCCGACAAGGTCTTTGGAGAGGACGCCCCATTGACGTCCTTTGCCGATCAGGCTCTGTTGGCCACCTTTACAGAACTCGTCAAACAACTGCCGCCTCCCCAAGTCAATTCCATGTGGGTGTGGATCTGGCAGGAGACCGATGATGTAACCCTTGGCTTCCGCTTTATGGGCCAACGCTTCACGCTGGATCAGTATGTTTTTGGCCAGTTGATGTGGCGCAATGTGGGCACTCTGGATAACCCGCGCGATTTGCCCAAAGCGCTCGACTTCTTTGCCGCCCAAGGCTCCGAGACAGCTCTCACAATCCTGGAAGAAATGGGTGAAACCGAGTACCTCAATTATTCCACCCAGATGGCAAAGGTGCAGTCTGAAGTGGCGCAGTTGGGGCTGGATTCCTGGACGCAGAACCTGTACTGGTCCTGGTTGTATGCTCTGCAGCCATTGTTTGAAGAGAAGGGACCTGAATACCCTGCCTTCATGCGCACAGATGCCTGGGCAAAGAAAGACCTGCAAGCAGCCCTTTCTTCGTGGACCGAACTCAAACACGATACCATTCTGTATTCCAAGCAAGTGATGGCAGAAATGGGCGGCGGCGGACAGCCGGAACCGCCAAAGGGTTATATAGAGCCCAATCCAGAAGCCTACGCACGCCTGCTGGCGCTGGCAAAAATGACGCAGGAGGGGCTGCAGAACCGCAACCTGCTGGATGAGACCACGAAAGGAAATCTGGGCAATCTGATTGAGGAGTTGACATTTCTATTGCGTATTGCTGAACGCGAGTTGAACGGAGAAACGCTCTCAGAAGACGATTACTGGCAAATTAACTATTACGGCGGTTGGCTGGAATCCATCACTATTGCCTCTGCAGATTCTGATGAGGGCATGGGCAGGATGTACCTGGAAGATCAAAAATCTCCCGTTGTAGCAGATGTCGCTACAGGGATCAACCGGGTGCTTGAGGAAGGGGTTGGATACCCAACCTACATTTTTGTGGTGCTTCCTGATCAACCCTACCGGATTGGCATTGGTGTGGTGTATACCTATTATGAGTTCCAGGTGGAACCGGGTGACCGCATGACAGACGAAACCTGGCGGGCGCTGCTGGAATCCCCCAATGCACCGGATATGCCGGAATGGACGCAGGCATTCATCGAGCGGTGAGAATAGTCAGGATGGTTTTGAGGGGAGTGCTCTTGGCACTCCCCCTCTTGCTTGGTGCCTGCACCCCTGAGGCAACGCTCGCCATCACCTTTGGCGGAGATGTTTTCCTTGCAAGGGAAGGCGAAGCGCTGTTTAAGGAGAATCCCTGGGGAGGTTTTGCGCCTGTTGCCTGCCCAGAAGACCAGGGACCTTGCCAATCCCTGTTCTTTGCCAACCTGGAGTCCCCCTTGGGAGAACGCAAGACAACAACCCAGGATGCCGGCTATAACCTGTGTGCGGGGGTAGATCAAATTACCTGGCTCACTGCTGGCAGCCTGGACCTGGTCTCGTTAGCCAATAACCACCGCAGTGATTGTGCCAATGAAGAAAGTACCCGAACGATCCTGGAAAAGGCTGGAATTCTCTATACAGCGGCAGACTTTCAACCTTTTTTTTTAAATACCGTGGCTGGTCGGGTTGCGGTGATTGCTGCAGAAGATATCACCGCGCCGATCGATGAAAAATATTTGTTTCAAAGCATCGCCGAAGCACGTGCAGTTAGCGATATCCTGATTGTTTCCATGCATTGGGGCATGGAGTACCAGGCTGGACCTGCCGAACGTCAGAAGCTGCTTGCCCAAAAGTTGGCCGATGCAGGGGTGGATGTGCTCTGGGGGCACCACCCGCATGTGTTGCAGCCGATCAAGTGGGTAAGCGATTCTCATGGGCAGCACCAGATGCTGACCATGTTCAGTCTCGGGAATCTGATCGCTGATCAGTGGATGCTGCCAGCTGCCCAGCGTTCTGCCCTCATCACCCTGACCTTCCGCAACAAGGAAATCATAGGCCTTTCTGTGGAGCCTGTCCTGATGGATCAGACCGGCAACAGCCTCATTTCACCGAACCAAGAGGATAGGCAGATAATTTGGGAGAGCCTGAATCTTCAGGGTGAGATTGGTGCCAACCGGATTACGCCTGAAGTTGTCCCGTAGCCCTATTCTGAGGGGTGTTCTCAGCAGACTTTTCTGACCTGATCGTTTGAACCCCTTGTGTTTAGCTGATCATCGTCAGAGTCAGGTGTTTTTACGTAATATTGTTGTATTATTGAGTTAACAATTTGTCCAACACTTCGGTAAAAAAGCAAAGGCGGTGACCATGTCCAAAAAAATCGCTGCACTAAACCTGTTTCTAAGTCTATGTCTGTGTGCATGTGCGGTAGTGGCCACCCCAACGGCTACCCCACTCCCAACAGATACACCAATCCCACTGATTGTGCCCACAGAAACCGCCACCGCTGAGTCCACCCCTGAAATGGCACAAACCCCTACAAGCCAACCTGTCGAAATGCCCACATTAACCCCAACAGAAGAACCAACGGCAACACCTGCGATCGTTGTCAGCATTGCTGCCACAGACGCCTGGATGTTTCGGGGCAACCCCCAGCATACCGGTGTGTACCAGGGTCCTGGTCCGAAAAGCGAGCCTGGGGTTTTGTGGAAATACGATGCGTTGGGACCGCTCACTTCCGTTTCCCTGGTAGATAACGCTGCTTTCTTTGGCAGCGGTGGCGGTCTGATTGCCCTTGAGTCAGCCAGCGGTCACTTGCTCTGGCATTTTCCTGTGGCAGAAGGGGTGCGTTCCACGCCCGCGGTTGTGGATGGCAAAGTCTTTTTTGGGGCTAACAACGGTGCCTTTTTTGCCCTTGACGCGCAAACCGGCCAGGCTTTGTGGGAATTTGAGACCGGCGGCCGAGTGGTTTCGTCCCCAGTTGTTGTGGATGGCATTGTTTATTTTGGCGGATTGGACGGCTTTCTCTATGCGCTGGATGCGCAAACTGGAGCGCAGGTGTGGTCTGCTGAGGTCTCTGTTGGCGACCCGGATCCTTCCGGACAGATTACCCATGGGATCAGCGCCTCGCCAGCAGTTTCTGATGGGGCGGTACTTTTTGGCAACATCCAATTTGGGGGTGCCAGTGCAGAACTTGTCTTTTCCGCATTGGATGTGCATCACGGCTTCCCGCTGTGGGAAACGCTGGTCTGGAATCGGATCACCGATCCCGCTGTCGCCGAAGGAACAGTATATTTCGGTGGTTTCGGCGAGTTCAAAGGCCTTGAAATCTATGATGGTTCAGAGGAGCTAGATTACACTACTGATATTGTGCTGACGGCTCCAGCGATTTATGAAGGGAAGGCCTTCTTTGCCTGTGAAAACGGATGTGTGTATGCAGTGGACCTAGAAACCGGCTTAATGGTGTGGGAATTTGAGGCATCCGATTACATCTATTCTGCGCCATCTGTTTCGGACGGGGTGGTTTATTGCGTTACCAGCGCAGGGGTGTTGTATGCACTTGA
>CAYVWM010000123.1:2073-5809 GCA_964455505.1 uncultured Anaerolineaceae bacterium | reverse complement strand
TAGTCAAATAGTCGGGTAGTCCTTTGCCGTGCATGCCTACGGCAACCAGGAGGCTTGCTTTGCACGCCTGCGGCAGGCGCACTCAAATAGTCAGGTAGTCGTATCGTCGGATAGTCGCATTGTAAGGTAGCCAAATAGTCGGGCAGTCGTATCGTCGGGTAGTCCTTTGCCGTGCATGCCTACGGCAACCAGGAGGCTTGCTTTGCACGCCTGCGGCAGGCGCACTCGGGTAGTCGGATAGTCTGATAGTCGGGTAGTCACATCGTCGGGTAGTCCTTTGCCGTGCATGCCTTTGGCAACCATCCCACAGGGAGGCTTTGCACGGAGGCTGCGCACTCAAATAGTCGGGTAGGTTTGGGTATCACGTAACCTTTGTGGGAAGTTCAACAATAGCATTGTGGGACCCGGAAACAATAAAGACTGGAGACCGTAGACTATCGACTATCGACTATAGCGTTCCTTCTCTCTGGATCGGGGCTGCGCGCAGGCGCGCTCTTACTTGTTGAAAAAGGTTTTGCGGATTTGCGGGTCGCGTGCCAGGCCGGCTTCGAGGATGTCCATCAGGTTATCGAACAGGTCGCGCACAAGGGGTTCGCTCTCCGGATCCAACCCGTTCTGGCGGACGGCTTCCGCCCTGCCGCCCATCTGGTCAATCAGGTGCCCGCCCAGCAGGTGGTAAAGGGTGCCCAGGATAAAAGCCGCCAGGTCGGTATCCACCCAGGTGGCCACATCGTCGTGCAATATTCCCTGGGCCAGGAACTCATTAAAATAGGCGATGCCGCCCACGATCAGGCCGCCGTCGGGATCATCCCCGTCCGACCCGGCGCCGTTCAGGAAGGCAAAGCGCTCAATGCGGGCCAGGTCCGGCTGGCGCAGTTCAAATTGCAGCATCACTTCAAACATCCAGCGCAGGTAGGCAAACATGTCCAGGTTGTTGAGCACCGGGGCCATGCTCTTGGCCAGTTCCACCTTGCGGCTGCGCACAATCCCGAGCACATGCGCAAAAAGGTCGTCCTTGCCGTCAAAATACTGGTAGAAGGACCCTTTGGAGATGCCTGCGCCGGCAACGATGGCATTGATAGACGCGCAGGGCAGCGGGTTGGCGGAAAATTCGGCGATGGCTGCGCTTTCGATGCGCTCGCGCTTTTCAGGGGGGAGGTTGAGGAAGGTGCTCTTGGGCATAGGCCTGTTCTTTCTTATGACTGATCGGTCATATTCTACCCGGATGCGCGCATCTGTCAAGTGCCCTGCGCAAATCCGCCCGTCTGCGCTGAAACTGGGATACAATTACAGGATGGAACATCTATTCAGCCCCTGGCGTATGGCGTACGTTGGCCGCGAAAAATCCGGCGACGCCTGCGCCTTTTGTGAAGCCCCCAAAATGGCGGACAGCGCTGAGAACCTGATCCTGCACCGCGGGGAGCATGCCTACGTCATCCTGAACCTGTACCCCTACACCAGCGGCCACCTGATGGTGGTGCCCTATCAGCACTGCGACGCCCTGGAGTGCCTGGACAACCAGACACGGGCAGAAATGATGGAACTGACCACGCGCGCTGTGGCGGTGCTGAAACAGGTCTATCACCCGCAGGGCTTCAACCTGGGAATGAACCTGGGGGCCGCCGGCGGGGCGGGGATTGCCGAACACCTGCACATGCACATTGTGCCGCGCTGGCAGGGGGATGCCAACTTTGTGTCGGTGATCGGGGGGACGCGCGTGGTGCCCGAAGCGCTGGAGGTGACCTACCAGCGCCTGAGCGAAGCCTGGCCCAACTGCCAGATTTGAGCTGGGCGTTACTGGCAGCGTGAAAAGCATCCACACTTATTAGTTAGAGTGGACCTGGCGAGGGGGGCTAAGCAGGAAACCGTTACATTTGCTATCGCAAGGTATAATCTCATCAAAGATGTGAAAAGCTATCAAAGCCTGGACAATCAGGTCCGAGAAAGGGTGAGCAGCGGTGGGTAAATTTCTTGAAGCCGAAAAAAACAAGCAAATCCAATTTAAAACCAGATCAGAAACCATTTCTGAACAAGCCAGGGCTGAGGGTCTATTCAAAGGCAAACCCCGGCCATTTTGCCTGCCGCCAGAATACGCGCAGGAAAACCTTTATCCGCCCATCCGCGCAGAAGCCACGGCCTATTTTGCAGACCACGCCATTGGCTGGCACCAGGGCCAGAATGGCAAGCCAAGTGGTCACCTGTGCGATTCCCAGGTAGCGTGCATCAATTTCCTGTTTCCATTTTCAGACAAACCGGGGGAACTGGCGAACTTGCTCAGGCCTGTTTTCCCGCAATTAGACCGTATGGTCCCTGTGGAAAATGGGCTTTTTGTTTCGTTCGAGTGGATCGGGCAAGCGAATTACCTGGGTGAGCGCGTTTCCCAGAGCGGCAGCCGCACGCGTGGGGCAAACTTCACCAGCGCGGATGCAATCGTTGCCTTTGAGGATAAAGACAAGAAGCGGCAGGCAGTGTTGATTGAGTGGAAATACACCGAGTCGTATGCAAGCAATTACCTCGGGATTGCCAAAAGCGGGACGGATCGCCGCAAGATCTATCAACACCTGTTTGATGACTTGGATTGCATCGTGGATAAGGGTTTGCTGCCGAGCATGGATGCGCTGTATTATGAACCGTTTTACCAGCTCATGCGGCAGCAATTCCTGACAGCAAAGATGGAAGCTGCGCACGAACTGGGGGCAAACGTGGTCAGCCTGCTCCACATCTCACCAGATGCCAATGACGATTTTAAGAGAGTAACCTCACCCCTGCTGCGCGGTTTGGGCGGTACCCCAACAGAAATCTGGAAGAGACTGGTTAGGCTGGAAGGCCGTTTTCTCAGCGTGCATACGGAAGACCTTTTCAGGGGATTTGCCACAAAGGAGATGCAGGGCTGGAAAACGTATATGCAGGAGCGCTACACCTGGTTGGGTTAGAGCAGGGATGTTTAAGTATGGGGTTGAGCGATCGGATGCTTCAGTTCTTGAGCAGTTTTATCCTGCTTTGTTGCGCGATCGATTAGGATAAGGTTTCATTAAAAAATTACAATTAACGGGAAACTCTCACCTGTCTGCTGCTGAGTGCTTTGCAAGCTCTCACTTTTTTCCGGAGATGAAATGAACAAATAGCCGGCAAGTCAGCTGCCGCCACGCAACCATTTAAAATCCCTGTACTTAAACTGCCTCCCGAGTGGGCAGCCCGACGCCCGCACCAATTGTTTCCCTAATGAAACGCCAGACCACATCATCGAGGACCCCTACCCCCTAACAACCGGGACAACGCAGTCCCACGCTCATTTTTTGAGTGCCTGGTCTACACGCCGCTGCAGGCGCAACGCTACACCAAGGAACGCACTTGGTGCGGGCGGGGATGCTTGCTCTGCACGCCTACGGCAGACGCAAATCTACGAGAACAGAAGGTCATTTGGACTCAGGTGGACCGGATCATCTTTCCGTAGGGGACGACCTCCGTGTCGTCCCGGTATTTCGAGCGCAGATTGATTGGATCATCCTTCCGTAGAGGATGACTCATGCGCAGCCTTACAGGGGATGTAAAGAACCATCGACTGACGACCAGCGACTAACATCTGATTTGTAGGCCTGCGGTCGTATCGTGAACCCTCACCCAGCCTCTCCCTTTCTTAAGGGAGAGGAGTTGTTAAGGCTACCCGAGTGGGCCTGCTGGAGGTGATCTTCTGCTCTTGCATGGTCTCATGACCATGCAAGGTTTTTGACCGAAG
>CAYVWM010000123.1:0-1983 GCA_964455505.1 uncultured Anaerolineaceae bacterium | reverse complement strand
ATCTTCGTACACCTGCCGAAGGCATGCAATGCGAAGCCTCCGTGCGGAGCCCCTTGGTCGCCGGAGGCATGCAGAGCTAAAGGCCGTGGGACGGCGAAGCGTCCGTGCGCAGCCTCCAGTAGGGATGTCCGCCGAAGGCATACAGTGCAAAGCCTCCCCGTGGGACGGCGAAGGGTCCGTGCGCAGCCTGCCCGTGGTATGGTTGCCGAAGGCATGCAGAGCAAAGGAGAGCAAAGGAACGCAAACGTCCGTACGCGCCCAGGTTATGGAACGACCAGACCATGCCAGACCTCAAAAAATGCATCTTACTATAGACCGATGGGTTTCTTAGCGCCAGACCCATGAGCAATCCTCTGCAGCCTGCAATAACATACAAAGATTTCCATATTGTATCTGAATCAAACTGTCGTATAGTATAGCTATACCAACCCACACAATATTCCTAACCAGGAGGCAGACATGTTAATCCTAAAACGTATGCAGATTGCAGCGATCATCCTGTTTGTTTGCGCTGCAATTTTGGTCTCCATTGGCAGCGCTGCTCCTGCCCTTCAAACAGACGGCGGTGGAGCTGCCCTTCAGGATGCTGGAATAAACCAGGATGGGCTTAATGGCACTGGGGTTGTGCCTGGCGGCCCCGGCTTTGTGATGGTCAGCGCCTATGCTTTCCGACCTACCAGACCTGATGACAAGTATGATTACAATGGCGGTTTGTACAATCCAGATACAACAACCAACGTACAGTTTTTTGCTCCGGTGACGCTTCCCCACGGCGCCACGATCAAGAAATTTACCGCGTATTTCAAAGATGACTCCCCTGAAGTTTTGTGGGTTTACCTGTATCGCATTAATGGCGCCTGGAACATGCAGGAATTGGCAAGGGTTGAAACGGCTGGCGAAGCGCTAGCTTATCGTTCTGCTTCGGACAAAACGATTTTTGATGCGGTTATTGACAATCAGACCTTCAGTTATGTGCTTGAAGTGGGTTTCCCTGCCGCAGGCTCTACAGACCTCTTGCTCACCAACGTGCGCATTGATTACGGGTATGATACCGCCGTGCCGCTGATCCTCAAATAGGCTCCTGATATCCCCATCCGAACACACGCTTCGGAACTCTGTTTGGGAATCGCCGGCTTCCCTGTAGGGCGTTTAATTGGAGGCCGTCCTTTTATCCTGCTGTAAACTTATAGCTGCATTGTCTTTCTTATCCTCATTCAATGGGAACCCTCACCTCATCGCCAATTGGATTCTGCGCAAGCCCCGTTGTAAGAGCACGAATAGCCTGCGTTATAGAGAATGCGCTGCAAATGCTTGACAAGTAAACTTGGCAGGATTATACTAAGCCTGACAAGTAAACTTGGCATTTCTACAGGAGGTACCGCGCTATGAATAAAGAGGAAATATTACAGGCAAGCAGGAACGAAAATCAGAACAAAGATATTTATGAACTTGAAGTGATCCTCAAGGGTCAGCGTATCGGTGGGCTTATTTCTATTGGCCTTGCATTCACTTTTATGATTGTTGAAAGAGTGTTGCTGGATATTGGAATGAACTACGCCTATTTTGCTATTGTGCTTTCTGCAGTTGCCGGTTTATGGATATACAAAGCCGCAAAGTTGAAGAAAAAGCATGAAATTTTTCTCGCATTATTGTGGACAGGACTTACCGCATATGCATTGGTGATGTACATATTACAACGTGTGGGTTGATTTTATGACGGCTAAGTTGGTATTAAAAAACAATCTCAAATCGGTCCGAAACGAAAAAGGGTATTCACAAGCACAACTTGCCGAAATGGTTGGTGTTTCTCGCAATACCATTAGTTCCATTGAGACAGGTCAGTTCAATCCTACAGCAAAATTAGCGCTGATATTGTGTATTGCATTAGACATCAAGTTTGAGGACTTGTTCTTTTTTGATTAAGTTGTGGCAATTAGATTTTCGCTGCTTATGTTAAACCGCTGTATATGGAGAATATCAGAG
>CAYVWM010000122.1:5276-5869 GCA_964455505.1 uncultured Anaerolineaceae bacterium | reverse complement strand
CGCTGCGCTGCGGGGATAATAAAGACCGGCGAGAACAGAGTGCGAAGCCTCCTGGTGGCCAAAGGCATGCACGGCAAAGGACTATTCGACTATCGGACTATTAGACTACCCGACTATTGACTGTCGACTGTCGACTATCGACTATCGACTATGGACTATCAACTATCCCCCCCAACCCTGCACATTCCCCCCGCAATTCGGCCTGCTTGTTGTACAATAAAGCCCAGCGGTACCGGTCATAATACCCCCGGCACCAGCCCGGCAGCAACGGAGACATACGGCATGATCTATCACATCACCACCAACGCAGAATGGCAGCACGCCCTTAGCAACAACGGCTACACCCCCCAGGGCTTCCCACAGGACGGCTTTGTGCACTGTTCCGACATCTGGCTGCTGGAAGAGGTAGCAAACCGCTACTACCGCAACCAGCCCGACCTGCTGGTGCTGGAGATCGACCCCGTTCGGTCCGGCTTCCCGCTGGTCTACGAAAACCTGGAAGGCGGCACCACGCTCTTTCCGCACCTGTACGGCAGCCCAATCCCCCTCGAAGCCGTCCGGCACGACGGGCTTTGTATCGCCCATGCGCAGTT
>CAYVWM010000122.1:4982-5266 GCA_964455505.1 uncultured Anaerolineaceae bacterium | reverse complement strand
CTTCGCCGCGAACCACGCCGGTGCCCACAAACTGCCCCCCGAAAAGGAGCTGCCCATGCCCGATCTGTTCACGCCCATCCCCTTTGGCAAGCCCGCCCAACTCTACCGCTCGGTGATGCCCGGCAGCCGTCTGTTTGACCCCCAGGACGAGGTCCTGGCGCTTTACCGTCAGGCTGGCATCCAGCTGGTGGTCGTCCTGACCCCTTTTGAGGATATCGACCGCTACGCCGTGCAGGACCTTTTTCCGCGCTACCAGGAAGCCGGTCTGGAGGTGCTGCATTTCC
>CAYVWM010000122.1:0-4972 GCA_964455505.1 uncultured Anaerolineaceae bacterium | reverse complement strand
GATAAACCCATCGCCCAGGTGGAAGCGCTGATGGACACCCCAACCACCCTGGCGATGCACTGCCATGCCGGCATCGGCCGCACCGGCATCTTTTTGGCCTGCATGGCGCAGGACCTGCTGGGGATGGACGCAGAGGAATCCATCCGCTGGGTGCGCGGGTATATCCCGGGTGCGGTGGAGACTCCCTACCAACTGCAATTTGTGCGCGAATACCGCGCTTAAAGAGCAGCAGCCCGGCGCACACCGGGCTGTTTTTTTGGGTATCAATCCCCTTACTTGATATCAATCGGCAGGCTGAACGCCACCGCTTTGTTCATATTGGAAAACACTGCGATGATGTAATCGCCGGCTTTGGGCAGTTTACCTTCAAAAGTGTAGGTCGGGTTCATCATCGAAAGGATCACATCCCCGTCCACGTGGTAAATTACCAGCGCCATGCCTTCCACCGGTGAAACGCTGACTTTGAGGGTTTGCCCCTTGTTGGCCCACACAATGAATTCGTGGTTTCTTACGGGGGGCACAGTGCCGGTAGCAGTCATACCCGTGGCACCGGTCGGGAAGTTCAGGCGCTGGGGGATCATCAGGTCGATAGTGAATTCGGCAGCGTGGGGGTTGGCGTGCACGTCGATGATCCAGTCGCCGTTGGCAGGCAGGTAGCCGCGGTAGGCGGTGGCGTCCTTGGAGGTGCCCAGGAGCACCGCGCCGTTCTGCTGGTAGATGGAAAGCACCAGGTCGGCAGCGCTGGTCACAGACACGTTGATGAGTTGGTCTTTGGCTGCCCAGAACACATAGCGCCGGATGGACCCGTAGGCTACCAGCCCTTCATCCGAGACGTTGGTGGTGCCCTTGGCAAAGCTCAGGCGGGTGGTCTGCGTTACGGTATCGGTGGGCGTGGCAGTTTTGGCTTGTGTGGGGGTGGCGGTGATGGGCGTGATAGCCACGGTGGGCAGGTTGGTAGCGGTGGCGGTGGCGGTGGCAGTGGCGGTGGCTGTTGGGGGCACCTGCGTGGCGGTCGGCGAGGGCACCGGGGTATCCGTGGGGGAGACCTGCGTGGCGGTTGGCGGCACTTCGGTAGCCGTGGGGGGGATTTCCGTGGCGGCAGGCGGGACTGCGGTGGCAGTATCAGCCAAGGCTGCGGTTGGGTTTAGCAGGGTGGCCATCTGGGTCTGGACGGACACATGTGTCAGGGTTGCCTGGGCAAACAGGGCGGCCTGGGTGCGCTGGGCATCCGGGGATGTGGTTGGCACAACATAGCAAGCGCTAAGCAGAACCAGAATAGCAAAAGCAGATAGGATCGGGAGAGTTTTGGTCAGTTTCATGGGTCACCTCTCTTGGGCAGGTTTGTGGAACACGATAAAACAGGGCCAATCAGCAGCCGCTGCACTCCTAAGACGAATTGGCGCAGCCTTTTGTTCCGCAGCCGCCCTTTTATTAAGTATAGTATATCCGCCAAACCCCGTTTTTCAGCACGCAATCCGCTTGGAAACTGCAAAATTTCCTGCCAATTTTCGGAATCCCGGTATTTTTTTGTGTTATGATTCCCTTTGTCAATTAATCATCTATCAGGAGCGCTCATGGCAAAAACCCTTTTGTTGATGCGGCACGGCAAATCCTCCTGGAAGGACAAATCCCTTCCAGACCACAAACGACCTCTCAAAAACCGCGGTGCTGAGGGCGCCGCCCGGGTGGGCGGACTGCTGACGGACAACGAACTTGTCCCCCAACTGATCCTCTCCTCCCCCGCCACCCGCGCCAAGCAGACCGCACAGATCGTTGCCAAGGCCTGTGATTTTCCCAATCCGGTTGTCCTTGTGGATTCCTTCTACATGGGCGAGCCGGATGTTTTTTATGCCCACCTGCGCAAACTGGAAGACAGCATCGAACGGGTGATGGTTATAGCCCACAACCCGGGTTTGGAAGCCTTCATGCAGATGCTGGACGGCAAGATCGACGCTCTGCCCACCGGCGGGCTGGCTTATATTGCCCTGGACCTTGCCCACTGGTCCGACCTGCATGAAGATACAAACGGCGAACTGGTCGCTTTCTGGGACGCCGAAGATGAAATTGAAGCGGAAAAGGAGGAAGCAATGGCGAAAGACAAGAAAGATAAGAAAGATAAAAAGGATAAGAAGGACAAGAAGGATAAGAAGGACAAGAAGTAAGGTCGATCTTTCTCAATTTTTTTAGTTGATCAACAGATCTGTCCGCAAAACACAGGCGCAGAGTTCTCTCAAGGCGCCTGTTTTTTTATGTTTTTTTTGGGGGGGACGCGGTCAGGATTGTTCGGGGGTATACTGCACGGACTTCCAGGCGATAAGCGCCGTTTTGAGGTCCTCGCTGCGGTCCAGGTAGAAAGAGGTCTGCAGGCAGTTGTAGGGCGCGGTGGTGAAAGCGTGCAGCGCCAGGCGAGTACGCCCCGGGCGGATGGTTTCGGGCTGCAGGTAGCCCAGGCGGAACAGGTCGCCATCCAGGTCCTCGATCAGTTCCAGTTGGTCGGCTTCTGCCCGGGCGCGCAGGTTTGCCAGCAGGGTGCGGCGTTGGTTTTCGCCTGAATAGGCAAAAACGGTGGTGATCAGGGTGATCCCGGTCGTCCAAAAGACCAGGTGCTGCTCCTCCTTGCGGTGTTGATAGCCCTCCGGAAGTGAGAGGGTCCATTCGGGGGTAAGTTGATAGTCCATAAGCTGATTATACAATATTGGGGTTGGCGCGGTACGGGCAACCCTTTCAGGGTGCGGCGCTGGGCGTCTGCGTTGGGGTGGGGGTTTGGGTGGCTGTTGGGGTTTGGGTGATCTCCGCCACCAGCACCTGCGGGATCCAGCCAATGCGTCCGTCGGCGTCCATCACTTCAATCCACACCAGTCCGTCAATCAGTTCCGACCCATACAGCACGGTGAGCACCTGGTTGGTGCGCAGCTGGGCGATGGTCGGTCCGCCCGGGCTCTGGTAGAGGAAAAGCCCCAGCAATTGGGTTCCCGGCACCACCTTGCCCGCGCCCGGCAGCGGGGTTTGGGTGGGCGTCAGGGTGGCGGTGGGCGTTTCCGTGGGCGGCAGGGCAGTGGGGGTGGGCGTGCGCGTTGCAGTTGCAGTAGGGGTGGCGGTGGGCGTGTGGGTGTTGGTCGGGCTGGGACCCAGCGTGGGGGTGGCGGTCGCGGTCGGGGGCACAAGCGGGTCCAGCTGGTTGGTAAGCACCTGGTTGATTTTCAGGGAAATAGGGATATCCAGGATTTCCACCAGGGACTCCTGCAGCGCCAGCCCCTGGGTGTGGGTCAGCAGGCGTTCTGTCCGAACGCTCACCATGATATCGGTATTGCCTTCAAGCTGATTGACGGTCAGGTCGGTGACGTGGACGTTGTTAATCTTTTCCACTTCAGTTTCCACCACCTCGTTGATCTGGCGCAGCTGCGCCGATCGGTTGAAGGATCGATACGAAAAGACCGCCAGCAGCACCAGCAGCGCGCCGGTGAGCAGCGCTGCCCAGCGCAGTGAAACGGGCACTTTGGGGTCTTCCTTCTGACGGGTGGGCGAAAACCCCATCAGGAAGAATACGGTTGTGGCAGAAAAGGCAATCGGCAGAGCGTTGGTGATAAACAGCAGCAGCGCGCCGCCGGCAACGTCCCAGCGCCCAAGCGCAGCGCCGATGCCCACCACGCACAACGGCGGGACCAAAGAAATGGATACCGCCACACCCGGAAGCGTTGCGGAAAGATTGGGATGGGTAAGGGCGTAGGCGGTGGCAATACCAGCCACCACCGCGATCACCAGGTCGTACGGGGAAGGCTGGGTGCGTGCCAGCACTTCAACGGGCAGACCGCCTGTGAGATGCGTGCCGAAAGGCAGCGCAGCGTTGATCCAGGTGAGCAGCGCTGCGACGGCTATTGCCAGCAGCGCGCCCCTTCCCAGCGATGAAAGCCCGTTGCGCACCAGCCTGGAATCGCCGATGATGGACCCCAACCCGATGCCGATGATGGGTTCCATGATAGGACCCACCAGCATGGCGCCGATGATGACCGCCGGCGCATCCTGCAGCAGCCCAAGCGTAGCGATAGCGCTGGAGAGCGCTACCAGCAAAAAATAAGCAAAATCGGGGGAGGAGCCTTTGCGGCTGTCCCGGATGACGGAACGCCGGCGGGTAATGGGAATGGGGTGGATTTGTTTGACAATCCACGCGGGTTCGCCGGTGTTATTTTCGGGCTGTGCCTTTTCTTTTTCCTGTGGGTCTGCTTTCATCCGCTTATTTATAGCAGAAATTTCGCCTGCCGGCAATGACTTTTTGGGTGGATTATTTGCATTTATTCCTCAATGCGCTTGATCTGCTTGTGCAGCCAGACAATTCGGTCCGGTTGGTAGCGGCGGACCACCAGCATCGAGCAGGTCACTTCTTCCAGCAGCCAGTCGTTGATCCTGCCGAATAGTTGGTCGGGGTCCAGCACCTCTTCGGCTGCGCCCACAATTAACAGGTCGTAAGGCAAGCGCCTTGTTTCTGCCAAAATGCCGTCCGCAATCGACTCTACCACCTCTACCCGGTAATCCACGTAAGCCGGATTTTCGCCGAGCTCGGTTTCCACGATATCCCGCAGCTGAGCCATCTGGTCCTCAACATGCTCTTCATCGGTGCCCGGTTTGCTCAGGCGCAGGGCGGTGATGCGCGTCTGCTCCGAGGTCAGCAGTTTTTGGGCCATCTGCAGCGCCAATCTGGCGTTCGGGCCGCCGCCCACCGGCACGAGAATATGATGCAGATCGTTACCAAGCCCGCGGTCGCGCAGCACAGCCACGTCCCGCTCTGCCATCATGATCACTTCCTTTAAAAGGTTGTGGGGTACTTTGATCTTGCTCTCTTCGGTGGGAAAACCAACCAGCACCAGGTTGATGTCCTTATGCTGCCGCAGTTCGGCAAAGAGCGCTTCCTCAACCCGGCGCGCAGATTTTTGCTTGGTGTAGAGGGCTACGTTCTTTTCCATGGCGATGGGCGCGG
>CAYVWM010000121.1:0-5905 GCA_964455505.1 uncultured Anaerolineaceae bacterium | reverse complement strand
AAGCGATCGCTTCAGGATAGCCGGCATCCACATGCCGCACAACCCCCATGCCGGGATCGCCAGTCAGAACCCGCTCCAGGCGTACTGCTGCTTCGGGGGTGCCGTCCGCTACAATTACCTGGCCGGCGTGCTGGCTGAAACCGATGCCAACGCCGCCGCCGTGGTGGAAACTGACCCAGGTAGCGCCATTAACCGCATTCAGCAGGGCATTGAGAATTGGCCAATCGCTGACTGCGTCGGTTCCGTCCCGCATACTTTCCGTCTCGCGGTTAGGCGATGCAACCGAACCGGCATCCAGATGGTCGCGCCCGATAACGATGGGTGCGCTGACCTTGCCTTCTGCCACCAGCCGGTTGAAGGCTAACCCTGCCTTGGCGCGTTCGCCGTAGCCAAGCCAGCAGATGCGTGAAGGCAGCCCTTGGAAAGGTACCCTCTCGCGCGCCATCTTGAGCCAGCGCTGCAGATGGGCATCTTCCGGGAAAAGTTCTGCAATGGCCTCATCGGTGCGGTAAATGTCTTCCGGGTCCCCCGAGAGCGCCACCCAGCGGAAGGGGCCTTTGCCTTCACAAAACAACGGGCGGATATAGGCAGGCACGAAACCCGGGAAGTTAAAGGCGTCCTTCACGCCGTAATCAAAAGCGCGCTGACGCAAGTTATTGCCGTAGTCAAACACCTCTGCGCCTTTCTTTTGGAAGGCCAGCATTGCCCTAACGTGCTTTGCTATGGATTCCTGGGAGAGTTGGGCATAACGCGCAGGGTCGTTCAGGCGCATTTTTGCAGCCTCTTCATTGCTCAGGCTGTCCGGCACGTAACTGAGCAGTTCGTGCGCCGGGGTTTGGTCGGTTACCACGTCCGGCACTACGCCTCGCATTTCCAATTCCTGGAATATCTGGGCAGCATTGCCGATCAGACCGATGGATTTGGGTAATCCATCCCTCACCGCTTCTTCAACCAGGGTCATGGCTTCTTCCAGGTTGTCAGAAAGGGCGTCCACATAGCCAATTTCCAGCCGCCTGCGGGCGCGTTCGGGGTCCACTTCAACAATTAACCCGACGCCTTCGTTCATGGTGATGGCGAGCGGTTGCGCGCCCCCCATTCCGCCCAAACCTGCGGTAAGAACAAACTTGCCTTTTAATGAGCCCCAGCCTCTCTGCTGTGCCAGGGAACCAAGCGTTTCATACGTGCCCTGTAAAATGCCCTGGGTGCCGATGTAAATCCACGAACCTGCGGTCATCTGACCGTACATCATCAGGCCTTTTGCGGCCAGTTCATCGAAATGCTCCTGGGTAGCCCAATGCGGCACCAGGTTGGAATTAGCAATCAACACGCGCGGGGCATTTTCATGGGTGCGGAACACCGCTACAGGCTTGCCAGACTGTACCATCAGGGTCTCATTTGGCTCCAGGTTTTTGAGCGTCTCAAGGATGGCATCAAATGCCTCCCAGTTTCGGGCAGCCTGACCGCGGCCGCCATACACGACCAATTCTTCAGGTTTTTCTGCCACAGCGGGATCGAGGTTGTTCTGGATCATGCGGTAGGGTGCTTCGATGAGCCAGTTTTTGCAGGCAAGTTTGCTGCCGCGCGGGGCATGGACTTCTCGGGGTTCAGACATCAGACAATACCTCCTTGTAAGGTGTTATACCGTGATTATACAACCAACGGTAACGGGTTTGGGACTGAAAGACCTCAATTTAGACTGGAAAGTAAACGCCCGAGGCTTAGTTGAAGGGGACTTCTTGAAATTATTCAGGCTACCAATTCAACCTGGTTGTTTTCCGGGTCAAGCAGACTGGTTTCGTAATAGCCGTCGCCAGTCATTCGCGGACCGCTCAGGATGGTACAGCCTGCTTGCTGCAATGTTTCGGTCAGGGTGTCTACGCGTTCACGGCTGCCAATCGTGAAGGCAATGTGTATGTAACCTGCGGCTTTGAGGGGCTTGCTGTGGGTTTCCATGTCCGGCCGGGTCATTAATTCAAGTTTGGAGTCGCCCTCGAAAGTGAGAAAGTAAGTTTGCAGACCGGTTTTGGGGTTGTGATACTTCTGATTAGCGGTTGCGCCGAAGTAGCGTATGTAGAAGTCCTTCATCTTTTCCAGATCGCGGACATAAAGGGCGGTGTGGGCAAGCTGCATGGTTTTTTCCTTTTATTAATTTTTTTACATTGAGCTTTATGGTAGCACCACCACTCCTCGTTCCAAGGCTGGTGCAGGGTGATGTTTTTATTGGCTGCTCGCAGGCGGCCTTTCATTAGGCAGGCACTGACCGCAGTTCTCACATTCAAATTGCACCGTGACGTGGTGGATGTGGTGTTTTTCAGCAAGCAGCGCTTTGATCTGTTTCAGAATCTCCGTGGAACGGCTGACCATCAAATCCTCTACCACCACATGGGCGCTCAGGGCAATAAAGGAAGGACTGATTGCCCAGACATGCAAGTCGTGCACAGCGGCCACCTCGGGAACAGTGCGTATGGTTTCCACAACCTGGGTGGTTGTCATGCCGGGGGGCATGCCCTCTGCCAGAATATGGACGGTTTGTTTGAGCAGCCTGCCTGAAGTGATGAGAATGAGCAAGCTGATCATCACGCTGATCAAGGGATCTACCCAGGTCAGTCCGGTGAAATAAATAACCAGACCAGCGGCAATGACCCCGACAGAAGCGAGAGTGTCGGCCAGGATGTGCAGAAAGGCTGAGCGTGTGTTCAGGTCGTTATGGTCGTGTTCATGCAAAACCCAGGCAATCAAAATATTCACCAGCAGTCCGATCACAGCGATGATCAGCATGGGGCCGGTATTGATTGGCTCAGGGTTTTGGAAACGCGCGATGGCTGCTTTCAGGATTTCATAGGAAATAAACAGGAGCGACGCACCGTTAAACAACGCAGCCAGGACCTGCATGCGGTGATAACCATAGGAATGGCGCTCATTAGCGGGGATACTGGCGGCGCGCACTGCCAGGTAGCTGAGTGCAAGTGCAAAGCCGTCCATAAAAACATGGGCTGAGTCAGATAACAGCGCCAGACTGCGGGTGGCAAAGCCGCCCACCAACTCCACCAGAAAGATGATTGCGGTCAGTGCCAGGGCTAATGCCAATTTCCGATGCGAGGAGGCGGGGGTTGTATGGTCGTGGTGCATCTGTTTGTTTTCTTTCTTGCCGCCATAGCGCCTGCTTTGTTGAGAGGAGCCCGATGCTGGCAAGCGTGCAGGTAATCCCAGTTTCCAAAGCGGGTGCTTGCGCTGGTATTGTCATGATTTTACCGGTTTATACAGGACGAAAACAACCAAGATGCTACAATTTCTTTTCAGCGTGCAGAAATTTTGGATATTTTGCTGGGGGATTCATGGTTTAAAGTCTGTGGAATGGACCAATTAAATAAAAAATGACCCTGCTGGGACTCGAACCCAGAACCTAACGCTTAAGAGGCGCTTGCTCTGCCAATTGAGCTACAGGGCCATTTTGCGCTGCCAATTATAGCATACGCCGTCTGATAAAAAGGTCTCTGGTGATTGCCAGAGACTCTTTCTATCAAGAGCTCCCCGGAGAGGACTCGAACCTCTAACCTAGCGGTTAACAGCCGCGCGCTCTGCCGATTGAGCTACCAGGGATAGCAAGCGGTATTATACGTGTTTGGGCGGGGAGTGTCAAGCAAAAAGAGCTAAGCCTCTTGGTAAGGCCTTAAGCGCAAATTTTATTTATAAGTCTCGTGCTGCCAGAATTGGCATCTGCACCTTTTGGATATGAGCGGTTAGAACGGGGCGTTGCCCAGCGCAGACCCCGTCAAATTCAGCAAACTGGTTATTCTACTGTGAGGGAAACCTCGGTCAGGTTGCCCAGGTTGTCCGAGACTGGGCAGCGGGAGTGCACAATTTTGATAAAGTCCTCTTTTTCTTTCTGAGTGAGGTCGCCATCCACTTTAAAGTGCACCCGTATGCCATCGAAACCAGCCCGCACATCGCTGCGCTTTCCCATCAAAACGTCGATGTCAAGTTCTCCCTCCACAACAGCCTGAATGTTTCGGATCGGCAGGCGCTGTTGTTTGGCAACAATGGCACCAACGGTAACAATACAACTGCCCAAGGCTACGAGTAAATATTCCAGGGGGTTAGGGCCGGCATCCTCGCCGCCGCTGTCTAAAGGCTGGTCTACAATACAGACGTGGTTTCCGCTTTTTACTTCCATCTTAAACCCCTTGATCTGGTTGATCTCAGCCCGAACCGTCTTTTTTGCCATAGTATTCCTTTCTAATAAAGGGTTTGGTCAATATTCAATATATTGTAGAACAAAAATTGGTGAAGTTATTCAGATGTACAAAAAAAGCCACCCGGTTTTACCGGGTGGCATGTTTTTCTTGATAAAGCGGGTCGTTGTTGTAGACGGATCCCAACTTAGTTTGTGTCGGTATTGAGGCAATCGCCGTCCATCAAGCGCTGTCCCTGTCCCTGACCTGCGCCCTGGCCCATTTGCTGCCCGGTGCCGGTGCCTGCGCCCATGCCGCCGCTGCCGTTCTTGAGACCAGCGCCGTTGCCCATGCCTGTGCCTGCTTGCGGTCCAGTGCCCTGACCTTCACCGGTTAGTCCGTACTGTTTGCCGTTTCCTTCACCAGCGCCTGCGCCAGTGCCGTCTCTCAACTGCTGTTGAATGGGGTCACCCGTACCGGTGCACTCACCAGTGCCGTCGCAAATGCCTTCGTTTCCATTGCCGCCCATGCCTTCACGAACGACCTGTGGTTCTGCCAGGGGGGCTGCTTCTGTGGTCTCAACGCCATTTTGCGGTCCGTTTTGATAGGCAAACACTGCACTGGATACTCCAAAAACTGCCACACCCAGTAAGAGGGTAACTGCTGCGATAACTAAAACTTTTTTGTTCATTTTCATACTCCTTGTAAGAATGTTTCTGTTCAGTTGTTGACTGATGACCCTAATATACCCTGCTGTAATAGCGAAAAGGTGAAGGGGGTGTGAAGAAGTTGTGAACGTTCGCGTTAAACTGGAATTAATTTTGCCCGAATTACATGAATTGAGTAAACTTATCCTATACCTGATTTAAATACACGGGAAGGTTCTGATGACAAAGATATTGGTCGTTGAAGATGAAGTGGAATTGAATAAAGCCCTTTTTGAATACCTCAACCGGGCGGGGTACCAGGTACTGCAGGCTTATGATGGGTTGAAAGCCCTCAGCATTTGGGAAAAGGAAAACCCCGATCTGGTGTTGTTGGACCTCAACCTGCCAGGTATGGACGGTAACGAAGTTGCCCGCACTATTCGAAAAACTCGCGAGACTCCCATAATCATGCTGACTGCCCGGGTGGAGGAGGTAGACCGTCTGATCGGGTTTGAGTTGGGTGCGGACGATTATGTCACCAAGCCATTTTCTCCGCGTGAAGTTGTGGCGCGGGTAAAGGCGGTTCTCAAGCGCACCAATCGCAGCATTGATAGTTTAGAGGTGCTGGAAATTGGTCAGCTCAGGATAGAGCCCGATTCTCATACCGTCACGCTTGCGGACCAACAGATTGATCTCACCCCCACCGAATTTGATATGCTGGTGCTGCTTGCATCCCAGCCGGGCAGAGTGTTTTCCCGTTTGCAGCTTCTTGAGGCAGCCCAGGGAGTAAGTTATGAGGGCTATGAGCGCAGCGTTGATGTGCATATTAAGAACCTGCGCCATAAATTAAAAGAGAAAGACCCAGACACTAACTACATCGAAACAGTCTTTGGTGTAGGATATCGGGCAGCACGGTTGGAGGAATAACATGCGAACGCGGTTGATACTTGCCTTTGCCCTGGTCATCGTGGCAGCGTTAGGAACAGTGCTGCTGGTAGCGCATTTTTCTACAGAAGCCCAGGTGAGGGGGTATCTGCGCCGCGATGCTGCTGGATTATCCGATGAGTTTATCGATCAATTACGGGA
>CAYVWM010000120.1:0-5935 GCA_964455505.1 uncultured Anaerolineaceae bacterium | reverse complement strand
CGCTGGTCAGATTATATCAGGAAGCATGTCAGGTAATGAAAGGCTTTCCAAGAGGAACAGGCTGATGTATCGAGGATTTGACAACCTGATTTGCAGCGAATTGCTACAGTTTTAGTTTAGTTTGTTGTCTTTGGGAGTTTGTTTTTTTCTTAAGATGATATAGAGTGTTACAGGTATCGCTACTGCCGCTGCGCCTGCTGCAGCACCCCAAAAGAACAGGTTTCTTTCTGCAGTTTCAACCGGTTGCTCAGCAGGGATCGTCGTCGGAGTTGGAACTGCAATTTCTGTTGCTGTTGGGTTGGGGGTTGGCGTGGGTGTTGGTGGGGTGGTTGTGCTTGTTGGAATCATTGCCTCTTGCATAGGTGTGCTGGTAACCGGTGCCAACTGAATAAACAGCCTCTGCCCGATGTAAACCGTCGTCTCATCACTCAGCATGCCATTCAGACTGCGGATGTTATCCATAGTAACCCCATAGGATACTGCTATCCCCCAAAGGGTCTCTCCTGGTTCAACGATGTGGATTATGCTGCCGCTTGAATCGGGTGTGTTGGTGATGATAGGAATGAACGTTGCAGCAGGCGGCGCGATGGTAGTGGCGTTTCCGGTCTGATTCCCTGGACGGACGTTGAGGGTATAGTAAATGGTATTGTTGGCACCCAGTGCCACGCCCGCCCCAACTTCCCCGCTGGCGTAGCCCGTCATGGTTTTCAAGTGCCCCCAATCGACCCAGATTTCGTTAACCACAATACTCACAGTCACGACACCATTATCACCACCTGCCACATTCTCAATCAACCCGACTGAAAGCGAGTTTTTCCCGTCCGAATGCAGATGCGTACTGGTCTGTGTGTCTGCCTGGTATTGAGAATGTTGTTGGGCATATGCCATTATCCAGGGATCGATTGTGTAAGGTTCTAACCCTTGCGAAGTGCGCAGGGCGTTGACAGCATCTACTAAATCGTAGCCTGTCTCTGTCTGCGCAGAGACCGGACCAGGAACGTTAAAACAGGAAAAGACCAGGAAGGCGACCAAAAGAAGGGAAAGTATTTGATTTCTGGCCATAGGCGCTGCAGTTTTCTAATTGAGGTATAGAATATTCTCAGGGTGCACATTTGTAACTTGTGCCAATAGTCTGGATGGGCGATTCTTACCAAACAGTGGAAAGCCTACCTTCCGCGTTCGCCCCTTACATACGGCACACCCAAAGCACCCGGTGCTCCCAGGCGCCTGCGCCTGGCCGACGCAGAACCCCAGACCAAGGCAATAATAGTCAGCAGGAAGGGCGTCATCTGCAGGAAAAACACCAGGTTGTGGTTATAGAAGAAGGGGTTGCGCACCCCAAATAACAGCATGGGACCCTGCAGGTCCAGCATAAAGCGCCGCAGCATTCCGAAGAAGTAACCTCCCAGAGCCGCTCTAAGCGGATTCCACTGCGCAAAGATGACGAGAGCAACAGCAATCCAGCCCTGTCCGGAAGTGGTCAGGTTGGAATACCAACCAGGCGAGATGGCTATACTGATGGTTGCCCCAGCCAGACCTGCCAGGCAGCCGCCTATAAAAACATAGAAATAGCGCACTGCATACACATTGATCCCCAGGCTGTCTGCGGCTGATGGCTTTTCACCGACCGCGCGCAAATGCATTCCTGCCCGGGTTTTATTGATGAACCACCAGGTAAGCGGAATGAACAGATATCCCAGGTAAACCAGCAAATTTTGGTCCTTAAAGAAAATGCCCCCGAGGTATGGAATTTCTGAAAGCAGTGGCAAATCCAGATTAGGAACAAGCGGGGCAGTCTGTCCTGTCAGCCCTTCCCCCAACACCAACGCCAGACCCGTGCCCAGAAAAGTCAACGAAAGTCCGCTGACCACCTGGTCTGCCTGGAAATGAACGGTTACCAAAGCATGCGCCAGGCTCAGCACCCCCGCTGCCAAAATGCCAGCCAGAAGTCCCAGCCAGGGGCTGCCAGTAGTGAGCGAAACTTTGAAGGCCGCCATGGCTCCCAGGAGCATCATCCCTTCCACACCCAGGTTCATCACTCCGGAGAGTTCTGCCAGAATTTCTCCTAAGGATGCAAAAATCAGAATTGTGCCGGTAGCCAGTCCGGAACGGAGGATGACTTCAAGGCTCATGCGCTCTCCTCAACGTTGCGAATAATGCGAATTTTGTAGTGCAGCAGCACGTCACTGCTGATCACAAGAAATAAAATGGTGCCCTGAATAAAGAAGTACAAGCCAGAGGGCTGGATTTCACGACCAGCCACAATTAAGGCACCAAATAAAAAGGACACCAAAATGGTGGCGATGGGATTAAGTTTTGCCAGCCAGGCTACGATTACGCCAGAAAAACCGTAATTGGTGGAAATGCGTTCCTGCAGGCGGTGGACAACCCCGGTCACCTCCGCCATACCTGCCAGGCCTGCCAGGGCTCCGGAAACCATCATCACCAGGACAATGTTTTTAGTAATATTGATACCGGCGTATCGGGCTGCTTTGGGGTTATCCCCAATCAGGGTAATCTCGTAGCCCCAACGGCTGCGGGTGACGATCAGCCAGATGATAACTGCCGCCACCAAACCAAAAACCACGCCCAAATGCAGGGTGATTCCTGAAAAGATGGGGTTTTGTTTGGCGTAATCTGCCAGGCGCGGCAGCCAGGCAACTTTTGGGAAGGTGCGGGTCATCTGGAAGCCGGCATCGGAATATTTCCCAAATATCCAGTAATTGTTCCAGTTGACCGCAATATAGTTAAGCATCAGCGTGGTAATAATCTCATTGACGTTGAACTTGGCTTTGAGGTAGCCCGGGATGAAGCCGTAAAGCGCTCCGCCCAGCATGCCCATCAAACCCATCAAAACCAGCACCACTACCTTGGGTGTGGTTTCAAGCGGCACCAAGGGCACGAGAATAACCAGACTGGCAAAGAAAGCGCCGATGTAGAACTGTCCCTCGGCACCGATGTTCCATAACTTGGTTCGAAACGCCAATCCGCATCCCAACCCGATCAGTAACAGGGGTGTAGCCTTAACTACAACGTCAGAAAGGGCGCCCCAGCTGCCAAAAGCAGCGTTGTAGAAGTATTGAAAGGTCCTGAAAGGGTCGCCGCCGATCAGTGCCAGGATAATGCCGCTGACCAAAAAAGCAATCACCACTGCGCCCAGTGAGGTGGCAAGCGGGAGCCATTTTGGGGTGTCTTCGGTTCGTTTTTCAATGATTAACCGATACGGCAGCAAACTCATACGCGGCTCCTCATGGCTCCGGTCATCATTAACCCGATCGTGTTGAGGTCGGCATTGTCAGCATCAAACTCACCCACAATTTCGCCCTCGTATATGACGGCTATCCGATCGCTCAGAGAGAGCAGCTCATCCAATTCTTCGGAAATTAAGAGCACAGCTGCGTTGTTTTCACGCTGATCCAACAAGAGCTTTTGAATACCTTCGATGGCACCTACATCCAACCCACGGGTAGGCTGCATTGCCACAATGAGGCTTGGACCTCCTGAGATTTCCCGCGCCAGGATCAACTTTTGCAGATTGCCGCCGGAGAGTTTGCTGGCGCTGGTTGATACGCTTGGCGCCTGAATGTCGTACTTCTTTTTCAGGTTTACAGCAAAATCACGGGCAGCAGTGTAGCTGATGCGCCAATGTTCACTGATTGGAGCCTGATCGTAAGTTTTCATGATAAGGTTCCCGGTTATGGCGATATTTGGGGCTGTCCCCACGCCAGTGCGGTCTTCCGGAATGTGGGCGGTACCCTGATCGATGGCACGTTTGGGGGATTGGTTGGCAACATTTTTCCCGCTTACCAGGATCTGTCCCTGGCAGGTACGCAGTCCTGTGATCACCTCTGCCAGTTCACTCTGCCCGTTACCGGCAATCCCGGCAATCCCAAGGATTTCGCCCTGGCGGACCTGCAGCGAGACAGATTTGAGCGCTGGCAAACCCCGATTATTGAGAGCGGACACGTTCTGCACATCCAACACCACATCACCGCGGGGATGTGGTTTCTTTTCTATCTGGAAAATGATCTTGCGACCCACCATCAACTCAGCCAGCATTTCCTTGCTAACTCCCTGAAGGTCGATACCATCAGCGGTAACTCTTCCCTTTCGCAGGACAGTCAGGCGATCTGCTACCTGGGTTACCTCGTTCAGTTTATGGCTGATAAAAACGATCGATTTGCCCTGGCTCACCATGCGTTTCAAAGTATCCATCAAATCCTGGATTTCTTGGGGTGCCAACACGGCAGTAGGCTCATCCAAAATAAGGATCTGTGCTCCCCGGTAGAGTGTTTTCAGGATTTCGACGCGCTGCTGTTCACCCACAGAAAGCTGCCAGATTTTTGCGGTTGGCTCCACTTTTAAACCGTAAACCTCCGCCAGTTCTTCAACCTTTTGATCATATTTGGGAAGTTTCATGATGAAACGGGGTTCATTTAAACCAAGCAGAATATTTTCTGTAACGGTTTGTGTGGGTACCAGCATAAAATGTTGGTGTACCATACCTATTCCCCTGGCGATGGCATCTTTGGGCGAGTTTAAGACGACCCTGTCTCGATTGATGGTGATGGTGCCTGATTCAGGCTTATACATTCCTGACAGCACGTTCATCAGCGTGCTTTTGCCAGCACCGTTCTCACCCAGCAGAGCGTGAATCTCACCTCTTTTCAGTGAAAAGTTTACGTGATCATTGGCGAGTACCCCAGGAAAACGCAGCACAATATCGCGCATTTCCACGGCATAGTTTATATCCTCTGATGATGTCATTAATGTGTCCCTGTCCAGGCACCAGCTCCAATGATGGGGCCGATGTCTTTATCCGAGCAGGATTATTGAAAGACCAGGAGATGGCTCGAGAGTCATCTCCTGGTTTAGTGTAGATTTAGTCTAATGCTGGCAATTCTGCAGTGACGTTTTCGTTCCACCAGTACATGCAGGTCTTGCATTCACTGCCAAATTCTTTAAAACCGTCCAGGTCCAGCTGTTCCATGCTGACACCGGCTGGCAGAATTTCTCTGCCCTGGTTGTCTACAATGGGTCCCTTGAAGACATCAAAACGGGTAAACTCACCTTTCAGCATTTTGGCCAGAAGGTCCCGGACCAATTGCAGGTCTTCTGCGGGCAGATCCGCAACACCAGGCATCAGGGTCTCGCCTTCCATAAAGCCCCACAATCCCAGACCGCCGGAATCGCCGTCAAAGTATTCCCAGCCACCCTTCCATGTGCCTGCGCGGGATTTTTCAACAATGTCTGCGTAAATGACGCCCCAATTCCAGTACATGGATGTCAGACATTTTGGATCGGTGCAGTTTCCGTAATAGTCATAGGTGATACCCCATTTTCCTTCTGGGGCAGCCAGGGCAGGCGCAGGCGTGTCTGCACCGGTCATAACCACCTGGGCGCCGGCATCAAATAGCGATTTGGCGCCTTCCTGTTCAAGAATCGGGTCGTGCCAGGTATTGATAAAGCGCACATCGATGGTGCATTCAGGACAGGTGAGTTCAGCGCCGAGTGCAAATGCATTACCCAGTCGCAATTCTTCGGGGATAGGGAAGGTTGCCATGTATCCCAACTTGGGGTTTCCATCTTTCATAGCGCGGGAACCGGCAAGGATGCCTGCCAGGTATTTGATGTTTTCCATGGCTCCCATCAGGTTACCAAAGTTTTCACCATTGGCTTTGTAACCGCTGACGTGGATGATGTCGACATCTGGAAATTCTTCGGCCACGATTTCAGATGCGTCCATGAAACCGAAAGAGGTGGTGAAAATTACATCAAAACCCTTGCGGGCGAGAGAACGGGTTACTTGTTCAGCATCCGCGCCCTCTGCCACATTCTCGACGTAAGCAGTATGCACCCCTTCGAGGTTCTCTTCAACATAAACCCGGCCTACATCGTGGGATTGCGACCAACCGCCATCATCGTGAGGGCCAAC
>CAYVWM010000119.1:0-6007 GCA_964455505.1 uncultured Anaerolineaceae bacterium | reverse complement strand
AGTTGCCGCCTGGCAGGCCCAACACCCCCACATTCACCTTTATGACAACCCCGGAAAGATCGTTTCAACCGGACTGAACCTTCTGATGGACCATGCCCAGGGGGAAATCTTGATCCGCGTGGACGGGCACTGCCTGATCGACCCCCAATACGTGAAAGCCTGTGTCAGGCATCTGCAGGAAGAGCAGGTGGACGGAGTAGGCGGACCCATGCACAGCATCGGCGAAGATCTGACCTCCGCAGTTATTGCCCTTGCGATGAGTTCCAGGTTTGGCGTTGGCGATTCCGCCTTTCGCACTGAAACCGGTGAAACAAAGCTGGTGGATACCGTGCCCTTCCCGGCCTACACCCGCGACATTGTTGCAAGGGTCGGCAAGTATGATGAGGAATTGGTGCGCAACCAGGACGATGAATACAACTACCGCATTCGCGAATTCGGCGGAAAGATTCTGCTTGCAGAAGACGTCCGATCGGAGTACTTCAGCCGGGGAACCTTTGCCAAACTCTGGAAACAGTACTACCAGTACGGGTTCTGGAAAGTCCGCGTATTGCAGAAACACCCCCTGCAGATGCGGATTCGCCAGTTTGTCCCGTTGGTGTTCGTCCTATCGCTGCTGCTGGGACTGATTTCCGCCTTCCTCTTCCGCTGGGGCTGGATGTTTCTGGCCTTTCTGGTTGGCGTTTACTTACTGGCTAATTTGCTGGTTTCAGCATGGACCGCGCAGCAAAAAGGGTGGAAAACCTTCATACGCTTGCCGCTGGCATTCGCTATCCTCCATGTGAGTTATGGCTTGGGTTTTCTGGTCGGACTTTTCCACTTCTGGAACCGCTGGAAATCTTAACCCCAGCCCCCACTGCCAACAGCCCTATCCAGTATTCCATCCTCACCCCACCCCCTTTACCCCATTTTCCCAACCCGCAAAACTTTCATCCCTCGAATTTTTCCAATACCTCCACTCCAACCCTTGTCTGCCATCAAAACGCCTCATAATTCCCCCCCGTCTCCCCGGGCTTCGAATCTACCTAAATCCAACCTATCAGCCCTTATAGCCTGCCGGTGTATGCATTTTGACGAATAGAAACACTTCCCCGAACAATAAGCGCATGGTTTCGACTTTCTGCGTAAAGGCAGGACCCTGGCTTTTGGTCATCCTGTGGGCGCTGTACATATACTTATCCTCCTCAATCGCCAACCCAGACCGCCTCATCCCAGCAGAAATCGATCGATTCTTGCGATCCATAAAATTTTTTGAAGTCCACCTCAACAAAATTCTTGCCGGAGCAGTCCATTTTTTCAACTACTTTGTTTTGAGTAATCTTTTTACCCGTGCGTCAACGGGTCACAGCAAGCCAAGACTCTGGCAATTGCTGCTTGCTATCACATTTTCGCTGGGATTTGCCTATTTCGATGAAACGCACCAGGAACAGGTTGAAGGGCGCGCCTTTCAAAGGATGGATTTGATAATTGACGGTTTGGGATCGTTCTTTGGCAGCATAGCATATGCATTTTGTACAAGACCAAAAATTACAATCCTTGCAAGATCAGGCAGAATTAGGTAAAATTTTTTAATAATTGGATCCCAATTAGACCAACAATACTTAGAAGCCCAAAAGACTGGGGTCAATATTCATCCCATGAGTTCAACGATTAATCGCGAGTTTAGCAAAGATACGACCCAAACAGAAGCAGCCGAATTTCGGAACATGTTTTCAATGGCTTCTGTCGGTAAACGCTTGTTTGACATCGTTTTTTCCTTGCTTGGTCTCATCATTCTTTCCCCATTTTTTCTCCTGATTGCAGCAAGGATAAAAAAGGATTCTCCTGGTCCGGTTTTTTACCATGGTGTGCGCGTCGGTAAGTTCAGCAAACCCTTTAAGATGTTTAAATTTCGCACAATGTACGAAGAACCCGCCAGTTATGCCGGCGCAAGCATTACTTCAAACGAAGATCCGCGGGTAACACCGTACGGCACCTGGCTGCGAAACACAAAAATTAACGAACTGCCCCAATTGTGGAATGTATTATTGGGCCACATGAGTTTGGTAGGCCCAAGGCCAGAGGTTCCCGAGATTATAGAGAACTGGCCAGATGAAATCAAAAGAGAAATATTATCTGTGCGCCCGGGCATTACCAGCCCTTCTTCCATTATTTACCGCAATGAAGAACAACTGCTTTCCGGATCAGGTTTCATGGATGATTACCTGCTCAAGATCGTCCCAGACAAGTTGCGGCTCGATCAACTCTACGTGCAAAATCGCTCCTTTCTCACCGATCTCGATGTGATTTCCATGACCATCGTCGTTCTCCTGCCCGGACTTCGCAAAGAAAGCATACACGAAAACTGGTTCTATCACGGTGTTTTAAACCGTTTCTTCCATAGGGTTCTGAACTGGTTTGTTGTTGATACTATTGTCAGCTTCATCACTGTAGGCCTTTCAGGGGTCATCTGGAGGATCAGTGCGGTGATCAATCTGGGCGTCTGGACCTACATGCTGATGGCGCTTGGCATCGCAATCATGATCAGCATAATCAATCTGATTATTGGCTTACCCCGGGTTGTCTGGAAAGACGCCAGTGCCACCTATGTGATGGATATTGGGTTTTCTGTGGGTTTAAGTATGGTACTCCTCTGGGTTATCACCCGTTACTGGCTGACTGAACCATGGATTCCTTTTAGCCTGATTTGGTTGATAGGCACGATGACATTAATCGGCTTGATTACTGTACGCTACAGGGAGCGGCTGCTGACTGGATTGGCAAACCGCTGGCTGATATTGCGAGGTGGGGCGGCTTCTGTTGCAGAACGGATTCTCATCGTTGGCGCAGGTGAATTGGGGGAACTGGCAATTTGGCTTCTTCAGCGCAGCGCTTTCTCAACTGTTTTTGGCATTGTTGGCGTGGTGGACGACGAACCCCGTAAGCAGGACTTGCGGATACTTGGATTTAAGGTGCTCGGTAACACCAGGGATATCCCCGCTCTTGTAGAAAAATATGACATTGGCATGATTGTCTATGCAATTTCAAACATCAGTCCAAAAGATGAGAAGCGGATAATGTCCCTCTGCGATGCAACCAGTGCAAGAACCATCATTATTCCAGACCTGATCAAGGTTCTTGAAAAATCTTTCAATGAAATTAAAGTGGTAAATTGAACAATCAAACGATGGAAAGTAAAAAAATACTCGTAACCGGCGCCGGAGGTTTTATCGGCAGCCGCTTGGTAGAATCTCTCGTTGAAAGCGGTGTTGATGTACGAGCCTTCACCAGGTATACATCCCGAGCGGACATTGGTCTTTTAAGATTTTTACCGCAACCTATCTTGAACCAAGTCGAGATCCTCTCAGGGGATTTGCGCGACCCTGACGCGGTTGAACAGGCTGCCCACGGCATTGATCTGATCTTCCATCTTGGTGCCCTTATCTCCATCCCCTATTCTTACCTGCATCCCGTTGAGGTCACCCAAACCAACATTCTTGGCACGCTGAATGTACTCCAGGCATGTCGTAAGTCCGGGTGCCGATTGGTACACACGTCCAGCAGCGAAGTTTACGGGACAGCACTGCGAGTACCCATTGATGAAACCCATCCCTTGCAGGGTCAATCGCCTTATTCTGCCAGCAAGATCGGCGCCGACAGCCTTGTGGAAAGTTACTACCGCTCTTTCGGCGTCCAGGCGGTTACGGTGCGTCCGTTCAACACCTACGGGCCGGGTCAATCCGCAAGAGCCGTTATTCCTACCATCATTTCACAAGCCCTCACCCGGGACACCATCCACCTGGGTAACCTGGATACCAAACGCGATTTTACTTATCTGGACGACACGGTAGAGGGTTTCCTCAAGGCAGCCATTGCAGATTCTGTTATAGGTGAAACCATCAATTTGGGAACAGGCACTGAGATTAGCATTGGTGAACTTGAAAAGCGGATTATTACGCTTGTAGGCCGTCAGGTAAACGTTGTTATAGATGAGACCCGCCTGAGACCAGAAAAATCCGAAGTAATGCGCCTTCTTTCTGATAATAGCAAAGCCCGCAACCTGTTGGGATGGCAGCCTAAAATTTCCATCGATGAAGGTCTTTTACGCACAATCGATTGGATTAAAAATCATCTGGATTTTTATGACATCGACACTTATCAACGCTGAGATTATCATTGACTAAGAACGAAATACAAAAACATTGAAAAGCACTTCAAGGAGCAAACGTTGAAAGCAGTTATTTTAGCCGGAGGAAAAGGGACAAGGCTGGCACCTTACACTTACGTCCTGCCAAAACCGATGATGCCGATAGGTGAAAAGGCTATTTTGGAAATTTTGCTGCGCCAGTTGCGCCATTATGGGTTTCAGGAGGTGGTTTTGGCAGTAGGTCACTTGGCTGGTTTGATGCAAGCATTTTTCCAGGATGGCACCAATTTTGACCTTGAAATCACCTATACGCACGAACTTACCCCTTTGGGTACGGCAGGCCCCCTTGCCTTAGCACCCAACCTGGACAGCACTTTTTTGGTTTGCAATGGCGATGTGCTGACAAACATGAACTTTATGGAGTTTCTGCGTTTTCACAAAGAACAACAAGGGATCTGTACCATTGCAATGCACAAAAGAGAGGTGCACATCAACCTGGGCGTTATTGAGCAAAACAAAGAAGATTATGCTGTGACCGGTTACATTGAAAAGCCAACCCTTGATTACCAGGTCAGTATGGGGATGTATATCTTTGAACCGCGCGTGCTGGAATACATTCCCAAAGGTGAATATCTTGATTTTCCAGATCTTGTAAAAATCCTGATATCAAACGGCGAGAAAGTAATTGGTTATCCCTTTGATGGATACTGGCAGGACCTGGGCAATCCTCAAGACTATGCGCAAGCTTGCAAAGATTTTGATGCTATGCGTTCAGAATTTTATCCGGAGATTTAAGTGAATTGGCGTGTTCCTCTTGCAGATGTAAAACTGGGCAGCGAAGAAGAGCAAGCTGTCCTCAGCGTGCTCCGGTCCGGTTGGCTGACAATGGGGGCAGTCACCCAAAGTTTCGAGCAGAAGTTTGCGGCGTTTGTCGGCACGAAGCATGCCCTCGCTGTCAATAATGCCACAGCCGCCCTTCACCTGGCTTGCCTGGCGCTTGGAATTGGGCCTGGAGATGAAGTTATCGTCCCATCCCTGACCTTTGTAGCCAGCGCCAATGCAATCAAATACACCGGAGCCACCCCTGTATTTGCCGACATTGAAAGCGAACAATCGCTGTGTATTTCCAGCGCTTCCATTAAAGATGCCATCACACCTGCTACCAAAGGGATAATGGTGGTCCATTACGCCGGTTATGCTTGTGACATGTCAGCCATTTGTGAAATTGCCAGGCAAAACAACCTGGTGGTGATCGAAGACGCCGCCCACGCAGTTGGAGCTTCTTTGGATGGAAAAGCCCTGGGAACCTGGGGGGACATAGGGTGCTACAGCTTCTTCGGAAATAAGAACCTTACCACCGGCGAAGGGGGCATGCTGGTTACTGACAATGATACGCTTGCTGCCCGCTTGCGCATCTTGCGCTCTCACGGAATGACCACGCTCACCTGGGACCGCCACCAGGGGCATGCCAGCACTTATGATGTGGTAGACCTTGGCTACAACTACCGCATCGATGAAATTCGGGCTGCGATAGGGCGTGTGCAGCTTTGGCGGCTTCCTGAAGCAAATCTGCGGCGCAGTGAACTGGTAGCCCTTTATCACGAAGCCATAGCAGAATTGGCGCCCGCAATCACAGTCCCATTTACCACACCCATCGGAAAGAGCAGTTACCACATCATGCCCATCCTGCTGCCTGAGGGTGCAAACAAACCCAAATTCATGGCTGCGATGAAAGAAAAGGGAATCCAAACCAGCTGGCATTATCCTCCTATCCATCGCTTTAGCATTTACGAAAAGGATTGGGAATTGCGCGGTCAGGCTTTACCGCTCACGGAAAGCGTTTCAGCCCGTGAGGTAACCCTGCCCCTCTTTCCTTCCATGACT
>CAYVWM010000118.1:0-6041 GCA_964455505.1 uncultured Anaerolineaceae bacterium | reverse complement strand
GCCCACACCCTGCAGGAAATGCTGACGGTCAAGTCGGACGATGTGATCGGCCGCACGGCTACCTATGAATCCATCGTCAAAGACGAACCCATTGATGAACCCGGCATCCCGGCGGCATTCCGCGTGCTCGTCAAGGAACTGCAGAGCCTGAGTCTGTCGGTTGAAGCCATCATGAATGACGGCGATATCATCCGCTTTGGGAAAGATGACGAACGCAACCAAATGCCCAGGGTCCAGACCGGCCTGCTGGGACTGGGCGATGAACTATTGGGCAGTTTTTAGGTGAGAGTGCTTGACTCACCTCTCCAGAGGTGATAAAATCATTGCTCACCCTGCCAGGCAGGTGTTATTGCACCTTGCTTGGCTCCGCTTGTCGAAAGACGAGGCCATCCGGATTTTTGATGGCCTTGCTTAATGAATAATGATTAGTTTTATTAGTGTACGGAGGCAAAGTGCCAACAATTAACCAACTGGTTCGAAACGGTCGCAAGACAAAGCATCAGAAAAGCAAGTCGCCTGCTCTGCAATTTACGCTGAATTCCGAAAAGCAGCGGCGAACCCGCCAGCCCAAGGGCGCCCCGCAGAAACGCGGCGTGTGTACCATCGTGCGTACCATGACCCCGAATAAGCCAAACTCGGCTCTGCGCAAGATCGCCCGTGTGCGTCTTTCCAATGGTATGGAAGTGACAGCGTACATCCCGGGTGAGGGTCATCAGCTGCAGGAGCACTCGGTTGTGCTCGTGCGCGGCGGCAGAGTGAAAGATTTGCCAGGTGTGCGTTATCACATCGTGCGCGGCACGCTGGATACCACCGGTGTTGCAGACCGCAAACGCGGGCGTTCCAAATACGGCGCCAAGCGCGGCAAGTAAGATGCTTTGGGGCTGGGGTGCGGGCTATCAGGTCCGTGCTTGTAGTTCCCGGCAATATTGAGGAGTCATTATGTCAAGAAGATATAAACCCGAAAAACGTGAGATCCTTCCGGATGTGCGCTTTAACAACCTGCGCGTCCAGATGATGATCAACCGGATTATGCTCAACGGTAAGAAGAGCACCGTGACCTCATTGGTCTATGATGCCATAGATATGATCAGCGAAAAGACCGGTAAGGACGGGATCGAAGTATTTGAGCAAGCGCTCAAGAACGTCAGCCCGATGATGGAAGTCCGTCCCCGCCGTGTTGGCGGCGCCACCTACCAGGTGCCTATGGAAGTTGCTCCGGAGCGCCGGCTCACCCTGGCCATGCGCTGGATCATTGCGGCTTCACGCGCCCGCAGCGGTAAATCCTATTCCGAAAAGCTGGCCGCTGAACTGATGGACGCTGCTGAAAACCAGGGCGCTTCCATTCGCCGCAAAGAAGAAACGCACAAGATGGCTGAAGCCAACCGCGCGTTCTCCCACTTCCGCCTCTAAGACAGAAGTAAGCACAGCAACACAGGTTTTCCATGACTGATTTTCCGCTCGAGCGTTATCGTAATATAGGCATCATTGCCCATATCGACGCCGGTAAGACTACCACTACCGAGCGGATTTTGTTTTACACCGGCAAAACCTACCGCCTGGGCAATGTGGACGACGGCACCACCGTCACCGACTGGATGGTTCAGGAACGCGAGCGCGGCATCACCATCGTTTCCGCTGCGGTCACCGCAGAATGGAAAGGCCACCGCATCAACCTGATCGACACCCCCGGGCACATCGACTTCACCGCTGAAGTGCAGCGGTCGCTGCGCGTGCTGGACGGCGGCGTGGTCGTGTTTGATGCTGTCCAGGGTGTGGAACCCCAGAGCGAAACGGTTTGGCGTCAGGCGGACCGCTACCATGTGCCGCGGATCTGCTTTGCCAACAAGATGGACCGTATGGGCGCTTCGTATGAGCGCACCATCGCCAGCATCCGCGACCGTCTTGGGGCTGATCCACTACCCATGCAAATCGCAATTGGGATGGAAGCGAACTTCAAAGGTGTGATCAACCTGCTGGAAGAAGAAGCCGTCTACTTTGACGATGAAGCCGGCAAAGAACCGCAGGTGGCTCCCATTCCAGCGGAATTCCAGGCTGAAGCCGCTGAAAAGCGGGCAGAACTGGTGGAAAAAATTGCAGAACTGGACGATGCGCTGATCGGCAAGTTCATTGAGGGTGAAGAAATTAGCCTGGCAGAACTAAAAGCCGCCCTGCGCAAGGGCGTTTTGGAAGCCAAGGTCACCCCCGTGTTCTGCGGCACCAGCCTGCGCAACAAAGGTGTGCAGCCGGTGCTGGATGCGGTGGTGGACTACCTGCCTTCCCCGCTGGACGTGCCGCCTGTAAAGGCTACCCTGCTCAAGGACGGCAGCGAAGTGCTGCGCCACCCTGAAGCGGATGCGCCCCTTTCTGCCTTGGTATTTAAGATTGTCACCGATCCCTACATGGGGCGTCTGGCTTACATCCGCGTATATTCTGGCAAGCTCAAACAGGGCAGCGCCGTGCACAATGCTTCCAAAGATAAGAAAGAACGCGTTGGGCGTTTGCTGCGCATGTATGCCGACCGCCGCGAAGATATCGACGAACTCGAGGCAGGCGATATCGGCGCCATTCTGGGGCTCAAATTCAGCTTCACTGGCGACACCCTGTGCGATTCATCCGCACCGGTCATGCTCGAAAGCATCAGCTTCCCCACTCCGGTTATTTCGATTTCCATCGAACCCAAGACCAAAGCCGACCAGGACAAAATGAGCGACTCGCTCGTCAAACTGGCCGAAGAAGATCCTACTTTTAAGATCAACCAGGACGAAAACACCGGCCAAACGGTCATTTCGGGCATGGGCGAGCTGCACCTTGACGTGCTGGTGGACCGTTTGCTGCGCGAATTCAAAGTGCAGGCCAATATCGGCAAGCCCAAAGTGGCCTACCGCGAAGCGATCACCCGCCCGGTGTCCAACATTGCCTACAAATACACCAAACAGACCGGCGGACACGGTCAATACGGACATGTCGTGATCGATATGGAACCGCTGGAAAATGGTGCGGGCATCATCTTTGAAAACAAGATCACCGGCGGGAGCATTCCCAAGGAATACATCCCCGCTGTTGAAAAAGGCATCATCGAAGCCGCTGAGAGCGGCCCGCTGGCAGGTTATCCCATGACCGATTTCAAGGTAAGGCTGGTCGATGGATCCTTCCACGAGGTCGACTCCAGCGAAATGGCCTTCCGCATGGCAGCCATCTTTGCCTTCCGCGAAGCCGCGGAACGCGCTGCGCCGGCTATTTTGGAACCCATCATGAAGGTTGAGATCACCGTGCCGGAAGAATACACCGGCGATATCATCGGGCAGGTCAACGCCAGGGCGGGCAACATCCTTGGCATGGATGCGCGTTTTGGCAATGCCCAGGAAATCCATGCCGAAGTACCGCTTTCCGAGATGTTTGGTTATGCAACCGAACTGCGCTCGGCCACACAGGGGCGGGGTGTGTTTACCATGGAATTCAAACACTACGCCCAGGTGTCTGAATATATGAAGAAAAAGATACTGGGAATGGGCTGATCCGCCCGAAACCACCTGACCATTCCCGGCCCCAAAAGCCGGATAGGTACATAAAGAGAAATTATTAAGAGAACTTAGGACGATTATGGCAAAACAAAAAATTAGAATTCGTTTGAAAGCGTACGACCACCGCATTCTGGATCAATCTGCCAAGCGGATTGTCGAGACAGCGGAGCGCAGCGGCGCCAAAGTGGTGGGGCCTGTGCCTCTGCCCACCAAGTTGGAAAAGTACACCGTCCGCCGCTCCACCTTCATCGACAAGGACTCCCAGGAGCATTTTGAGATCCGCACCCACAACCGTCTGATTGACGTGCTGGAACCGGATTCCAAGACCATCGACATGCTCATGCGTCTCAACCTGCCCGCAGGCGTGGATATCGAGATCAAGATTTAGCGGTTGTCCCGGGCAGAGTATTCTGTGCCGGGAGAATCTTTACAACTGAAAACCAAATCAACCCTTGCAAAGGACGCAGGGGTATGATATAAATATAAGGTTGCCCTATTGGGTAACTGAAAGAGACAATCTAAGAACCGATCGGAGTGGGCAGAGAGCTGCACGAAGACAGGTTGACTGGATTGTGCGGAGATGATGCAGCTGGCCCAAGCTGACAGTCTCGGCAAGACACAAATTTACAGGAGAATAGTATGTTCAAAGGGCTCATAGGAAGAAAGATCGGAATGACCCAGATCTTCGATGGTGATGGCGCTGCCATCCCGGTAACGTTACTCGAAGCTGGGCCTTGTTTTGTTTCCCAGGTCAAGACAGCAGATACAGACGGTTACAACGCTGTGCAGCTGGCCTTTGGCGAGGTGAAACCAAAACGTATATCCAAAGCGGAAATAGGTCATCTGAAAACCAACGACCTGCCCCCGGTGCGCACCCTGCGTGAATTCCGCACCAAAAACCCCGCAGAATTAAAGGCTGGAGAAGTGCTCAAAGCATCCGTATTCGCTGAAGGCGAACACGTGGATGTGGTCGGCATCAGCAAAGGCAAAGGCTTTGCCGGCGTTATGAAGCGCCACGGCTTTGCCGGCGGTCCCCGCACCCACGGTCAATCCGACCGTCAGCGTTCACCTGGTTCAAGCGCTTCCGGCACGACCCCTGGCCGGGTCTTTAAAGGAAAGCGCGGTCCCGGGCGGATGGGCAATGCCCAGGTTACCTCTTCCCATATTCGCGTCGCACTTGTGGACCCCGATCGCAACCTGATCGGTGTGGCTGGTTCAGTTCCCGGCCCCAAGGGTGGAACCGTCATTATTAAAGAGGCGCGCAAGCAGTAGGCTTGCGGTGAATGGAGACAGTTATCATGAAAGTAGATGTTTATAACTTACAAGGTGAAAAATCCAGCACCGTGGACCTGCCAGAAGCAATTTTTGCAGCCAAGGTGAACGTGGATCTGATGCACCAGGCGTATCAGCGCCAGATGGCTAATGCCCGTCTGGGCACGCACAGCACCAAACGCCGCGGCGAAGTAGCCGGCGGCGGCGCAAAACCCTGGCGTCAGAAAGGCACTGGCCGTGCCCGTCAGGGCAGCACCATCTCCGCCCAGTGGGTCGGCGGTGGGCGTATTCACACCCCCAAACCGCGCGATTACAGCCAGGCCATGCCCCGCAAGATGCGCCGTGCCGCCCTGCGTTCCGCCCTGACGGTAAAAGTCAACCAGGACCAGGTGGTGATGGTCAGCGATCTGGCTCTGTCCGAACCCAAAACCAGTGTGATGGCCAAGGCTGTCAAAGCCCTGGCTGGCACTGCACCGGCGCTTGTGATCGTTCCAGACAAGAGCGAAGCTTACACCAACGTGTTCAAATCGGGCAGCAATCTGACCGATGCCAAACTCTTGCTGGCAAATTACCTCAACGTGCGCGATTTGCTGCAGTATGAAAAAGTCATTATCCCACTGGCAGCGCTCGAAGTCATCGAGAGTTACCTGGGATAAGGAAGGTGAAGCAGAATGAACAACTCCGTTTTTGATATCCTGCGACGCCCCGTCGTTACAGAGAAATCGAATTATCAGGCCAGCAAACTGCATCAATATGTGTTTGAAGTGGCCAGCTACGCAACCCGCGAAATGGTCAAGACCGCTGTCGAAACCGCTTTTGATGTTGAGGTTGTCCGTGTCAATATCATCAATCTTCCGCCCAAGTCCCGCCGTAACTCGCGCACCCGCCGTTTGGCCATGCGCACTACCGGTTACAAGAAGGCGATTGTGACCCTGGTTCCGGAAGACCGAATTCCCATCTTTGAAGGGGTGGACTAATGGCCGTTAAGATCTATAAACCCAAGACCCCTGGTCAACGACACAAGACCAGCTATACCTTTGAGGAAATTACCAAGGACCGCCCGGAACGCAGCCTGATCCTGCCCAAGAAGCAGCGCGCTGGCCGCAACGCCCAAGGCCGTGTTACCGTACGCCATCGCGGCGGCGGCGAACGCCGGAACATCCGCATTGTCGATTTCAAACGCGACAAGGCCAATATTCCCGCCAAAGTGGCTGCCATTGAGTACGATCCCAACCGCACCGCACGGCT
>CAYVWM010000117.1:0-6134 GCA_964455505.1 uncultured Anaerolineaceae bacterium | reverse complement strand
CTTCCAAGCTGACATTCGCCGGTTCGAATCCGGTCGCCCGCTTTTCCTTTTAATAATTAATAGAAGGCCGATTCGAATACCCCCAGGGGGTAGGATCTCCGGTCGCCCGCTTCTTTATTTTAAATTGCTGAGGATTTCTTATCCGCCGATGATGGCCGGTTCGAATGCCCACAGGGGGCAGCATCTCCGGTCGCCCTCCCTTCCTTTTAACCAGAAGCATAACCGAGCGGAAGCCTGAGAGAGTGCGCGCTTATCCTGCTTTACGCGTCCTGTATAATAAAAATACCATCATGAACATCGATGACAACTTTGCAGAATCTACCCATACCGCCGATCTGGCAATCCATGTGCATGGGAGCGATTTTCCGGAGCTGCTCCGCAGCGCAGCAGCCGGCATGTACGCCCTGATGGGGCTGGCAGCCTCTGACGCCACGCCTGTCAACCTGGACCTGGCCATCCCCGCAGCCGACCCGGAAAGCATGCTGATAGACCTGCTCAACGAACTGCTCTACCAGGTTGAGCAGGGGTTGGTGCCGGACCTTGCCGATCTGCAGCTGACCCCAAACGGTCTCAGCCTGCACCTGCGTGCTGCCCGCTTGCTCAGCCAGAAGCGCGCCATCAAGGCGGCCACCTTTCATAACCTCCGGATCCAGTCAACGCCGGCGGGGCTTGAAGCCGAGATCGTTTTTGACGTGTAACAGATTGGAGGCGGACTATGCTCAGCATCAACAATTTTTCGCCCATCGCTGCCTACATCTGGGAACTGCCGGTTTCCTATCGGGCGGATATGCGCGTGCCTGTGCGCGTGTTTGCCTCAGAAGCCATTCTGCAACAAGCTTTCAAGGATAAGGCCATCGAACAGGCGGTCAACGCCAGCACCCTGCCCGGGCTGGTGGGTTGGGTGGCCGTCATGCCGGATGTGCACCAGGGCTACGGCTTCCCCATCGGGGGCGTGGCGGCTGCCGATATGCGCACCGGGGTCATCTCCCCCGGCGGGATCGGCTACGACATTAACTGCGGTGTGCGCCTGGCGGCTTCGCACATTCCGGCTGCGCTCGCATCCGAGAAACTGGACGCGCTCATCAACCGCATCTACCAGGTCTGCCCCAGCGGCGTGGGCGGCAAAGGCGGATACCCCTTAACGGAAAGCGAACTGGATGCAGTCTGTGTGCAGGGGGCGCGCTGGGCGCTGGGCAAGGGCTTTGCCACAGCCGCTGACGTGGACCGTACCGAGGACGGCGGCTGCCTGCAGGGTGCGGACCCGCGCAGCCTCAGCCCGCGCGCAAGGGAGCGCGGCCGCCAGCAGTTGGGCAGCCTGGGCTCCGGCAACCACTTCATCGAAATCCAGGTGGTGGAAAGCGTGTACGACCCGGCCGCTTGCCAGGCCATGGGGCTGGTGGAAGGCTGCCTGGCAGTCCTGATCCATACCGGCTCGCGCGGGTTTGGCCACCAGATTTGCACCGAGCATGTGCGCGTACTGCAGGGGGCGGTGGGCAAGTACAATATAAGCATCCCCGACCGTGAACTGGTGTGTGCGCCGATCCAGTCCCAAGAGGGCCAGACCTATCTCATGGACATGCGCTGTGCGGCCAATTATGCCTTTGTGAACCGCCAGCTGCTGCTGCACGGCGTTCGGCAGGCTTTCGAGCAGGTCTTTGCAGGCCTAACTGCCGATTGGCAGCTTGCCCAGGTTTACGACATTACCCACAACATCGGCAAGGTGGAAGCGCACACCATCGCCGGCAAAAAATACGATGTCTGCGTGCACCGCAAGGGGGCAACCCGCAGTTTTGGTCCCGGTGCGCCGGGACTGCCCGCGGTATATCAAAAAATCGGCCAGCCGGTGCTGATCCCGGGCAGCATGGGCACCAGTTCCTGGGTGCTACGGGGCACCGAGCGCAGCATGCAGCTTGCGTTTGGGTCCTGTGCGCACGGCGCCGGCCGGCTGCTGAGCCGTGCCCAGGCCAAGAAACAAATCTGGGGAGCAGACCTGAAAGAACAGCTGCTGCAGCAGGGCATCCACGTGCGCGCCGGCTCCCTCTCCGGGCTGGCAGAAGAAGCGCCAGCGGCCTACAAGGATGTGGACCTGGTCATCGAAAGTGCGGTTGGGGCCGGGCTGGCAGAAAAGGTGGCTCGCCTGCGGCCGCTGGCAGTGGTCAAGGGCTGACCATATCGCCATTTCCCCAAAAGGTTTGCCTGCCTACTACCAGGAATGCAAGCGAACCAGCCCAATGCGCTCTAACTTAGGTTTGCCTGCGGCAGGCTCTCCAGAGCGCAAAACTGGGCTCCTGGCACCCAGCCTGCCAGCCTGAAAAATCCGCCGGCAATCTCCCAAAAAATGTGTCCAAAACCGGGATATTAGGGTAGACTTAGTGCCTGCTCCAAAACCTGTTTCTGGGGCAGAAGCCGAAATATTCATACAGCCCACGGTTCTTTACCGTGCGTCTGGCGGCCTTCAAAAGGAAGAACACTATGGAAAACCAAGGCACCACCATACCGCAGGAAACACCGCCCAATGCGCTCCCGCCCCTCACCCGGGAAAGCACACTTGCGCTCTGGTCCCGCACCTACAACACCCAGGGCAAACCGGACTGGTCGCACATTTTCCCGTATTACCACGAACAAATCCGCTTCGAGGACCCCATCCAGGTGGTGGAGGGCAAAGCGGACTTCATGGCCATGTGCAACCGCCTGACCGACCGCTGCGAGGAACTGCGCATGGACATCCTCTCCATCGCGGCTGACGGCGATGAAATCTGTATGCAGTGGAAAATGACCATGATCTTCCGCAAAGCGCCCAGCACGCCCGTCTACGGCTGCAGCGCCCTTCACCTCGGTCCCGATGGGCGCATCCTCAGCCAGCGCGATTACTACGACTTGTGGGGCGATATTTTTGACAACGTGCCGGTGATGAAACGCCTCTACCCGGGCTTTATGCGCCGCGTGTTTGGTTAGGAGCCCGATGAAACTGCCTGAGGAACTGCAATTTATCCAGAATAACCGCATGCCGCAAAAGACCAGCAGCGCGCGCATGGACGGCAAGGTGTGCGTCATCACGGGTGCCACCTCCGGTGTGGGCTACGAAGCCGCCAAAGCCCTGGCCGCCGGCGGTGCTGCGCTGGTGCTTGTAAACCGCAGCCCGGAAAAATCAGCCCGGGTGCAGGCTGAACTGCAAAACGCCTACGGCTGCCCGGTGGAAACGGTCATTGCCGATTTCCGCTCGCTGGCGCAAGTGAGCCGCGCCGCCGATAGCGTTGCGGCCAAATACCCGCAGGTGCACGTGCTCATCAACAACGCCGGCGTGTTCAACAAGCGCCGTAAACTGACCCAGGATGGCTTTGAAGAGGTGTTTGGGGTGTTTCACCTGGCTGCTTTTTTGCTGACCAAAAAACTGCTGGAGAATCTCAAAGCAGGCGCACCTTCCCGGGTGATCGCCGTCAGTTCGGAAGCCCACCGCTTTGGCGGGCTGAGCCTGAAAGACCTGGACTGGTCCAAACGCCCTTACATCGGGCTGCAGGCTTATGGGGCAGCCAAGACCGCCCAACTGCTCACCATGCTGGAATTCACCCAGCGCACGGCGGGCAGCGGCGTGACCTTCAACGCCATGCACCCCGGGGCAGTCCGCACCAATCTCGGGATGAACAACAATGCCTTTTACCGGTTCTATAACCGCCACATCATCGGCTGGACCTTCAAGGATGCGGCTATATCGGGCAGCGCCCTGTATTACCTGGCTTCCGCCCCGGAACTTGAAACCGTCAGCGGTAAGTTTTACAACCTGACCATCGAGGAAGCCCCGGCTGCTTACGCGGTCCGGCCGCAACTGCGCCAGCCGGTTTGGGATGTGTCCGAGGCATCGGTTGCGCCGTTTCTCAATGCAGTCTGAACGGTAGGAAACAGCGCTGTCGATCAGGTATTGCCTGCTGTGCAAGCCCACATTGGCACATTTACTGCAACAAGGGAATAGAATCCATACCCCCTGTGCCCTGAACTATCGGGATGGGTAGGATGGACACCTGGCGGAGTGCGGGCCGGAATGCTTCAGTTAATCCGCATAAACGTCCGCCTTTCTGTTGCGGTTATTTTTAGAACGGTGAACAACGTCAGCCAAATACAGGCGGCGACATAAAAAGGATACGCCAAGGTTAGTTAATTGTTAAATTTGTGCAAAGAATGGATGAGCTGTCTTGACTCTGGGAAAATATGCTATAATCCTTGTAAGGGAGTAAAAAAGCGTCCAAGGATTTTCGACGTTACTGTCGTTTAAACGTACTTAGCGAGAACGAAGCAGGAGGAAGCTATGGATATCAAGCATAAAACAAAACCATCGCCAGGTTTTGCATTAATTTTAGGTTTATTGATGTTTGCGGTGCTGCTGGGGCTGACGGGCGAAATGCACCCGGCCGTGGCTATGCAGTTGGAATCGGGGCTGATACCGGATGCGATAGATGACAAGTATTTCTTCCCATCAACTGGCAATCTGACCGTTTCCGCACCTGGAGTACTGACCAACGATACCGACCCGGAAAACGATACCCTCACCGCTGTTCCAGCAAGCAATGCGGATACCGCCCAGGGTGGTAAATACACCCTTTACGCGGACGGCTCGTTTATCTACACCAAGCCCTATACTACTTTTGTGGGAGAGGATTTCTTCTTCTACCGTATTTATGACGGCACCGGTTACAGCACCCTGGCCAGGGTAACACTGCAGCCAGCCGCCGCGCAAGGCGTGCCGCCGTCTGTAGGCATTGGCGCCGGCACCTGTATGGATGCCGACTGCACCCTGACGGATAGCTGGAACTGTACTGCCAACAATAACGAGATCTACAGCATTGAAATTGAGAATGTTAAGGATGTTTGCACAGATCCCATCTGCAACCCTATTACCAACGAATGCATCCCCGATACCGGGATTTACGACTTCAAGGTAACTGTTGCCCCCAACGCCGGTAAGCTGTACGATATGGGGCTGTGGGTGCAGATTGACACCCCGCCTGAACAGACGGTGATTGACCGCCTGGATGCTGTTTACGGGGCAAACTGTTATAAAAGCCATTACACTCCCGTAAGTGCAGCCGGTCCTTGGTTTACTGATCCCGTCACTGGTGGGCCCTTCCACGATCTGGATGGCGACATCTGCGGGGATACGCTCAGCAGCGACGGGTTTACCTCTTTCATCATGACGGACGTTTCAGTAGTCTGCACTGAACTGCTGATGGAAGGCAATATTTCCGCTGTGGCAGCCTGGCAAAGCGATGGTGGTTCCAATTGTGCCACAACAGGAACTGGCGTTTGCCCGTCGCAAACCTCCAAATGCAAAGCCGAGCTAGTTCCTTTTGAAGTAAGCAAAAAGAATGTGGACCTGATGCTGACCAAGACCAATGTGGGGCTTACACCAGGCTTTATTCCAACCCCGGGTCAATATATTGACTATACCATTCGGATTGACAACCTGCCTTACGATGATCCAGAAATCACTGGCACTACTGAGTATTGCTACCGCTCCTCCGGCTATGTGATTGAGGACGAGTTGCCCAGTTATCTCAAAGCCATTGGGGTTACAAGCGCTCAAACACAAGGTGGCTCTCCTCTCACCGCTTCATATAAATGTGTTGATGCGAGCGGTGTGACTATCCCCTGCGATTACGGTTCGCTTTATCAAATCAAGGTGGACAACAGCCTGCCGACCATTTCGACCCCAGAGCCAAATATTAACAACTCGATTGACGCTGCCACCTGCGCAGCCCAGTGGCATACCATTACCCTGCGGGTGCAATACAATGTACCTGACGTGAGTCCGGCTGATGGTTATCCGGATTACGCCCCGGCCAGCATTTACAACTACGCCTGTGTCAACGGCTTCCAGTACGACCCGTGGGGCGGTGCCTACCAGGGTGTCGATCCCATCACTGGGGAGATCACCGTGATAGATGCTTCCGGGAACAACTGCGATGACGACAATGTCATCACCGAAGTGGACCTGGCCGCCTTCACCGCTACCGGGCAGCAGAAGGATGTGCTCCTGGCGTGGGAAACCACCAGCGAGCGTGACAATCTGGGTTTCAATATCTACCGCGCTGAATCAGAAAACGGACCGCGCATCCAGCTGAATGCGGAAATGATCTGGAGCA
>CAYVWM010000116.1:0-6284 GCA_964455505.1 uncultured Anaerolineaceae bacterium | reverse complement strand
TGAATTACCGTTTGCTCATCCAATCATGCAAGGAATATGAGGTTTCGGCTTTTTTCAGGGCAGAGTCTGATATTTCTTCCCGTTTTAATAACCTGAGCAGCGTGCTGCCATAATTTCTGACCAAATACTTAAGTCTTTCCCAATAAAATCCGACAATCTTAATTGAGTTTGGCGAAACGTTATAGATCCGGGCGAGCGCGATGCGGGGAATAAACACGCGCTGCAATCCAATTTTCAGTTTTTTCAAAATATTCTTTGTGGCATTCAGTTCGACCATGTCGGGGGTGAGCCGATCCTCAAACCGTTCCCGGTCCAGTAGCTGACTGCGCGCCAGTTCAATCAGCTCGGGGTCGATCCCTTCTGGTAATAATGAGGCATAAACCTCTGAGGGGATGGGCACGTTCAGGAGCGTCTCCACCAATTTCAGGGTCAATGCCGTCACTCTCTCCGAGCCCCAGGTTTTGGATATCTGAACCAGCTTTGTCCAGTCGATCTCCATTCGAAACTTGTGGATCACCAGGGCAATGTCCAGCAACCCCCGCAAACCGAGTTGCAGATAATGCTGGTAGGTAAGGTGCAGGCACAAGTGAAGAATAAGGTCTTCCACGCCCAGAGACAGTGCGTCCACATTGGCGATCCTGGTTGGCTTCATGCGATCCCAGAGCGCATCGAAATCGATGCTGAAAGGCTCGTCCTCCTCCAGCAGGGTCCAGTGCACTTCCACCAATGCTCCGCCCTTTTTTTGCATGGGAGGCACGTGCTTGGTGTCGATATTTTGGTCTGACAGGCTGAAATAGGAGGTTGGACTATAGCCAAGTTCCTCGAAAACATTAAGACTCGTCCCCAGATCCTGCTTTTTGACCAGAATATCGATGTCGTTCATGGGGCGGGCACCAGGATCAGCATACACATTCTCCAGAAGGAAAACGCCCTTCAACCCTGCCGCGGGAATTCCCGCTTTTTGAAGGCTGGAAAGCAGCAACTCTGTATCATGCATGATAAGTGTGTTCTGAACGGCAGTAGCAAGATAGCTGCGATGAAGTTGCTCTTTTTGGGGGAAGTCAGGCGCGAACGAATTCTTTGATCCAACCAGCATTGGATAGAGCAGTGCCGATAGCCCTTGGTGTCTTGCCTCATCCACCAGTGCTTCATATTGCTCCTGATCCAGTTGGCAAAAAAAATCGACCAGCTTATCGGATGAAAGCCCTGGCTCAAGTATTTTTAATAAGGCGCTCAGTGAGTCCAATGCCTCTACCGTTTCCCAATCAATTCTTGTGCGGTCAGTCGAGATTGCATGACCTAATTGTACCGAATATGCTTGAAATGATGTATTTCCAAATCTGTTCACGGCTGATATCTATAGTAAAATTATTCCAGGTGGAGAGTGATGCGTAAAACGAAAATTCTGCTGCCAGTTACCTTGTCCCTAGTGATAGTCACATTGCTGGGCATGCTGCTCTTTGCGTGCAATTCTTCCAGCCAGCAGGAACGCCAGATCACTAATGCATTCACACCCGGGAAAACCCAGGAAACTATCCTTCAACCTGAATCTTCAGAAGAAATCCCAACCCAAACCGAACCAGCTGTGATTCCGCCAGCCACCCAAAGCGAACCGACAGCCGTGATTCCTGACCAGCCTACCATGGTAGTCACAAATACGCAGGGGCTGCCCATCATTGTTACTCAAACCAGGGCTGCCACCCAGCCAAACCAGCCCGCCAAGACTGCTACGCCGACCAAAAAACCGGCAACCAATACTGCAACGGCAACCAGTACTCTCACAGCAACCAGCACTGTTACAGCAACCAGCACTGCAACGGCCACCCAAAAACCCAGTAACACACCTACGCCCACTAAGACGCTGACTCCGACAGTGACTATACAAACCGGCTGGGCGGGGGAGTGGAAGGTTTATGTGGGGGAAGGCACTGGCCCTTACAAGAGCGCTGTTGGATCTATTTCCTTGGATGGTCTGCTAGCACAAGGCATATTTGCTCTGGACGAAAAAGAGTTTTCATTTATTGCTGATTTGTCTAAAGATCAGCAAAGCCTGAATGGGAGCTATCAATGGGGAGCTGCTAAAGGTTGGCTGGCGTGGTTTTTGGATTCCAATCTTATGCAATTCAGGGGTACGTTGGACAATACTTTTGTCTTTTGCGCTGCAAGGAATGGCATGCCCATGCCGAACCCATGTGGAAGATTTGTGCCCTATTGACTTTGACAAACCAATGTTATTTGGTATAATGTAACCGATCTTATTAGAGATTTATGTGCAATTGGTTGGGGTGGTAGAAGCCATGGAATGTCTTAAGATTGCACACCATTAGTTGTTCAGGAGGAATGATGATGAAGAAAAAGTTAAGAATATCAGCAATTCTTGCTTTCGTTTTTACCTTGGTTCTTGTAAGCGGTGTGCTGGCAGGTTCCATCGGTAATATTGATGGTGTATGGCAATACGTGGAGGATAATCCTGATCCAAACTCCAACGCGTTTTGTGTGACTTATGGAACGGGTCCTGGTACCTCTGAATCAGCACGCAGCCGAAACGCTCCTGCCATTCAAACCCCGCCGATCACGGATGAGAACCAGATCCACTATGGAAAAGGGAGTAGTCAATCTGGAGATTGTCCGACCAATGCCCCCTCAAGCGGATGGTTTGATGCCCAAAGCGGCCTAGGTTTTGATGGCAACGACAATGTGGGTGTTATTCCCGCTAACGTCACGTTTTTGGTCGGACGTCTGACTCATTACAACAGGCCCATTTACCTTAGCAATAGTGGCACGCCGCCTGCTGCAGGCTCCTGGCAGTTCATGAATTGGATTGATCTTGACCTGAATGTCACTGGGATCCAATGTACCGGACCGGGTGGTGTTGGTTTGGTGAACCCAATCGAGGGACCAAACGCTACTTTTACCTACCGGATTAATTTTAATGAGACACCTAACTCATGCTCCTCCACCAATCAGTGTCAATATAAAAATTTTGGAATCTGTCCTCCTGAAGGTTGTCCTGATGCTGTGACCGTAGGCAGTGCACCACCGGCAACATCTTTCACATGCGGCACAAATGCTGATCCAAGTGTGCAAGGTGCCTATACTCTGGTGTTGGATGGCTTCAAAGCCAATGGTGACTCAACAACTTGTCCCACAACGGCAAGCGCGCCTTACCAAACCGAATACATTACAGAGGAGCAAAGCCAAAATAATGCTTGTCTCTACGGTAGGGTAACGGGTTTTGTTCCGGCTGCGGTGACCCTTAGAGATTTCTCAGCCGATATCGTTGACGGTGGCGTATTGGTCAGTTGGGAAACCCTGACCGAAGTGAACACGCTCGGCTTCAACCTTTATCGTTCTGAAACCCTGGAGGGCGAGAAGGTATTGGTTAACCCTCAGTTGATCATGAGTAACCTGGCACCTGGCAGCATGGGCGGCGCGCTTTACGAGCACCTCGACGAATCCAATGCGGCTGAAGCTTATTACTGGTTGGAAGAGATTGAAATCGATGGCACGGCCAATAGTTACGGTTGGACGTTGGCCAGATAATTGAAAATCATTGAAAAAGTGAACCGATATTCGGCCGATTTTGACCGAGTATCGGTTGATTTACTTCAGGCAGGGTACGCCTTGCAATTTACAGCTCAAGGAATAAGTGTGAACCCTTTGATGAGGGAGGGGGATTTGGTTTTGATTGAACCGACAGTCAGCCAGCTGCCTAAACTTTCTGAGATTGTCTTCTATATCAATACGCAGGGAAATTCAGTGCTGGACCGGGTGTTGAAAAGTTTGAAAAAGGATGATAAGGTTTCATATCTTCTTGAGGGCGATCAGGTAGCCAATCCTGATGGATTATATGAGCACACAAAAGTTATTGGCAGGTTGACAACAATTGAACGAGAAGGATCTATGCGCTCAATCGAAAAACCTGCTTTCAAAGCCCTTGATTGGCTCGCGTTTCTCCGTTCGCGCTCCGGACTTGGAAGCAGGGGTAAGTTGGATGTACTATTGATTGGCAGCAAATTATTTTCAAGTATCAAATTAAATTATGGAAAGTAACATGGAAAAAAAATATATCCGCAACCCTAACTTTATCTTTCGAAAAATTGTGGATGAGACAATCCTTGTTCCTATCAGACAAAACGTTGAGGAGCTAAACTGTATCTATTCCATCAACGAGGTAGGGTCATTTATCTGGCAGAAACTTGCAGAACCGCAGGACATTTCTACTCTAAAGGCGGCGGTACTAACTGAATTTGACTCCAATCCCGATCAGGTTGCTGGGGATATCTATTTGTTTCTGGAAGAACTATCCAACTTTGGCGCGGTTGAGGAGGTTTAATCTTGGATTGCCATTCCGAATTTGATCTCGACCTGGACCAGTGGAGCGACCGCATAAGCGCGCAACTGAAATCTGCTCGCTACCCGCTAAGCGGCATTTTTGAATTGACCGATCGCTGTAACCTGCGCTGTGTTCATTGTTATATTAATCAACCAGTGGGTAGTCTGTCTGTCAGGCAAAATGAGCTGAGTACATCCCAGGTATGCCAAATTATTGACGCAATCTCCTCTGCAGGCTGCCTTTTCTTGATCCTTACCGGTGGAGAGGTTTTTGTTCGGTCGGATTTCCCTGAGATTTACATGCACACTCTACGTGCGGGCATTCTTCCGACGATATTCACCAACGGTACAATGATGGATACTGAACTGGCAGATCTTTTTGCTTCAGCCCAACCTCAGGCCATTGACATCACAATTTACGGTGCGACCAAAGAAACATATGAAGCAGTAACCCGCCAGCCAGGTTCCTTTGATCGCTGCATGCGAGGAATTGATTTGCTTTTGGAACGAGGCGTGCATGTAACTTTAAAAGCTATGCTTATAAGCCCCAATAAGCACGAACTCAATGAAATGCAGGCTCTGGCAAATCAATTGGGATTAAAATTCCGTTACGATGGAACAATCTGGCCAAGATTGGATGGCGATGAACAACCGTATCGCGATCGTGTTTCTGCTGAGGACATGTTTGAGATTGACAGGGCAGATACGGAACGATTTGAAGAATGGCAGCGAAGGGCGAAAGAGTTTGCGGACACTCCAATTCGCAAGGAATACGTTTTTAATTGTGGCGCCGCAACACGTTCCTTCCATATTGACAGCAAAGGCAATTTGTGTGCCTGCACAATGGTCCGCCGACCTTCATACAACCTTTTGGAGATCCCATTTCAAGAAGCCTGGGAGAAATTAGGGGAATTACGCAGGCTAAAGCGACAAAAACATACAGCCTGCGAAACATGTTTGGTTGGTTCATTATGCGCACAATGCCCGGGATGGTCGCAACTGGAGCATGGAGATATGGAGACACCGGTTGACTTCATTTGCAAAACCGGAAAATTCAGGTATAATCGTATAAGCTTAATAGAAGAGGTGAATTATGGAGCGGAAAAGTTATCAAGCACCTAAAGTGTTAAAAGTGCCATTGGAATTCAAGCATTCAATTTTATCAGTTTGCAATAGCAGTCCGGCGAGTTACTTGCCAAAACAAGCTCCTTTAAACAATTGCAAACTTGAGCAGAACTGTTTTAATATTTCGGGTTGATTTTCCATCGCAGTTCTTAGACGTTATACCTTTTAGGTCTTAATAATGTCCGGAGAACAGATTGGAAAGTTCCAGATTTTTGTGTAGATTTGAGTATCGTTAATTTTATTGTAGGAGAAGCACAATTTATTGTAGATTGCCCGGGATTAAGTCAACTCTTTCTTCTACCCACAATCTATAAAAAGTTTGACACAGCATCGGCTGGAAGTAAAATCCCAGCCGATTATGATTTAATCAGGCTTCAGATTATTCTGGTCGACGCCCTCCCTATCTCTCCTGGTGTAACCCAGTTAACTTCAGAGCCTTCATGGCAAGTTGGTCTTAATCAAGCAGGGAATTATGTTTTTACATTCAACAGACCCTTACCTGAGCGTTTATTGATAATGGAACCTGACTTTTCCTCTGGAACACTTTACTTGCAGGCAACAAAACTAATAAAAGACCCTTTTTCTTTAAACACTCTGGATATCATTGTGTACTCAAATTGGCTGGCAAATAAAGGAGACTTGCTCTTGCACGCGAGTAGTGTTGCCATTAATGGAAAAGGTTATGCTTTTGTCGGACGTTCGGGAGCAGGTAAATCGACACTCGTTGCTAAACTGGCAGAAGAGCACAGAGTAACTGTGCTGGGAGAAGATCAGGTTGCACTCAGATATCTGAATGGTGCTTATTGGATTTTTGGAACCCCGTG
>CAYVWM010000115.1:1342-6463 GCA_964455505.1 uncultured Anaerolineaceae bacterium | reverse complement strand
AATGGCACGGATTCAGGATTTTGACTCATAACCCGGAGGTCAGTCGTTCGAATCGACTCCCCGCTACTAATTCAAAAACGGCCAGCGATGGCCGTTTTTGGTTTTAACCATACATTTTTCTTTTACAACTGCTCACTTGAGAAGAAAAAATCTGTTAGCTATACAGTTGTTCTCGTCTGAACATGGACCAAATCTATCATTCCATTGGTTTAAATTCGACATGTCAATTTCGGTGGGGGGGTAAGCTGAAAACCTATCCTGGTAGATAGGTTTTCAGGGACTAAAGAATTCCGTCCAAACAATATTGAGCCCGAGAAGTTCCTTCTCTTACTTACCTTCAACCTCAATCCGGTCAACTTGGACTTGTGAACCGTTGTAATCAGGGACATTGCTGAACAGAGTTCCATAGAGATGCACGATTTGGCCGCTGTCGCGTAGAGTTTGTATCTGGGCTTCCACTTCAGGGACCAATGAATCAATTCCAAAGTAGATTGACCCACCGAGGTCCTTCCTCTCAAAATAGTCATCATATTGAGCGCCAGGTTGTGTGCTCTTGATGACACCCCACCAGTCAGCGAAAGGTTCTGAAGTGCCGGGGGCCATATAACCACCGTTGGCGTTTTCCAGCGTTGGATTGACTGTCGCGCCTGGTTCAGTGGTTGATTTCATGGAAGGACCGCACTCGCCGTTGTAGTAGGCCCACTCGTCACAGGTGCTGCCATCTGGGAAAACACACAACCCTGATTGGCTGCCATCGTCAGCGGTGAGGATTTCAAGTTGGTTCCCGTTCTCCTCACAGTAAACTGAGGCGGGATTCGGCATGTTAACCGGGGGAATATCCGTCGTGTTTGGTTCAGCGGGCTGAGCCGGAAGCGTCACGCAGGCTGCCAGGCACGCAGGCATCAAAATACAAGTAAATAGCACAGCAATTGACTTTCTCATTTTTTCCTCTTTCTATTTCATGTTTGGTAGACGTTGCTTTTGAAATGTTGTTCCAATACCTAAACCTGATTGACAACTAACTACGGCCTGACCACATTGTGGGCATGTTTAGTGATACCAGGAATGGGGGGAGCCAATGTTCTCGCAAAAAAGTTTGCCCTGGATTTCCATTTCGACCGACACAGTCTATCACCCGCAACCAGGTTCCCCATGCTTGAGTCCTTATTCAGTCCGGGTTGGTACGGGCGGTACCAGGGATGGGCTGTGTTCCACACCATGCCTTTTGCAGACAAAGCCTATCGCGATACCAAGCACGGTGACCCGGATGGCGTTAATCACGGTGCTGATGAAGAAGTAACGCGTCACGTTACTTGTTGCCAAGAAACTTGATGGACCACCAGGCACAATTGTGACGATGACCAACACGAGCGAGCTCATGAGAACTGATTTAAGGATTGGGTCTTTTACCGGGATGCTTCCATAGAAACGTAGCAGCAGAAAGCTGACCCAAAACCCAATGAGCAAACCGCCGGCCAGGGCTTCCATAAGCATGGGATAGTAGGAAATCGACATGGCAGCCCTGTATTCCGCTGCTATCTCTGTTCGCGAAATCGCAAAGTTTGCCAGCCAGAAGGCCAAGCCTCCCACCAGGGTGGGTGTGAGCATCTTCTTCCAGATTCCTTTTGGTTTTTTCATCTAATCACCTGCTTTCTTGCGGTTTCATTGGAAATCAAGGCTTCAAACCCGTAATCAAAAGCCATAACGTAAGGCCAAATTCCGCGAGGAAACCTACCGCGTAACACGGATAGTTAATCACGGTGAAGTCAGGGAAAAGGAAGGACTGGAAGAAATTCGCTGACCAGCAAACAAAATCGGCTAGCACCATTACCCCAAGGAATTTGGGAAAAGAGCCTGATTTATAGACGAGGTACCCTAGAGGCAAGAGCCATGCGCTAAAAAATACCTGGGCAATCATGAATCCGGCCTTTTTCAAATCGAGGAAGAACGTGATGAGAACCTGTATTTGATCAGCCTGGAATGCTTTCAGGAAGGTGGCGTTGTGTAAAAGCACCAACGGAGCAAAAAGAAATAGGTCACTCAGCACTTGAACACCGACGCCGGCCAGGTTTAAAAGCATGAATAGAACCGCAAGGTTCTTGTTTACCGGTTGTAGCAGGACGTACAGACCCCATGCAGCCAGAAAAAAGAACACCGCTGAGAGGATGTCAAGCACAAACCCAAGGCGGTAGAGCTTCTCGGAAGCCAGGATATTACTCGAAATTGAAGAGATATCCACGGAGGCAAACCTGTCGTTGATGTTTTTTACGACAACGCTCAGCAGGATGAAGACCAGGTAGAACAATCCTGCTGTTAGCGAACTGATTTTTTCGATTTTCATTTTTTTCCTTCTTTTTCCCATCCGGATGCGGGAACCAGTGTGTTAATCTGTGGTTTTCCGCTGTTCACCGCGAAGCAGCACAATCCCCAGCCATACGTACCAAATGACCTGGCCCAAGCCAAACACGCCAACCAGTATGTCAGTCAATCCAGGCGTAAGGGAGACAAGGCCCACCACACCAATAAATAAGCCGAGGAAGTTCAAAGCCCGGGGCATTCTTCCGCCCCGAAGGGCGCTGATGCTGACCAGCAGAGCCCAAAGCCCGCCCAAAATCTCGCCATTGCCATTACCCAGGCCATTAGATACAGTCTCAATTGCCTGCCATGACATCGCGGCCTGGGCAGGGGCTTTGGTGTAGAGTGCCACGGTTGGATTAATGCCCGCATTTTGGACCATGCCGCCGGCAATCAGTGAGCCAGCCCATATGATACCGATGACCGTTGCCACCTGCATCATGGCCGGCGCCCCAGGCTTTAACCGGTCGTACAGCGCCAGGGACAGCCCAATCAGAAACACGCCAAAGAATACGTAAGAGAGCACGTTGGTTGAAAAGAAAACCATCGGCTTCTCAACAAGCAAAGCTACTTTTTGGAGTGGGTCTGTAATGCTTTGGTAATTTAGAACAACAAGGAAGAGGGCCATCACGACCATGTAAGCTGCTGCCATATACAGAGCAGCAAAACCGCCAAATTTCTGTAAAGTTTTCATTTTTCTCCTTTTCTGATTCAATTTGATTGGTTTGTGAATTCTTGAAATCGACGATTGGAGGGCTAAAGCCGCAAGGGTTGATGTGTCGCGAACCTACCTGGAACCTGGCCCGACAGGATTAATCGCGAGCAAGGTCAAACCTAAGTCACGTATTTTTTTGAGCAGGCCATGCAACGCAGCCTGGTCAATCACCGGACCGGTTAGCAGGGTGTTGCCATCTTCCTCAAGCGTGATTGACATTCCCTCGAACCACTCTGTCCACTTGGAATCCAGTTGACCCTTAAGCCTGATTTGGTAACACCCGGGCTGGTTTTGTTCAGTTTTTGGGTAAATTTTGTTTGACAAATTCTTTCTCCTTTTGTGGGCCTTCAGCAACGCCCATAATGAATGCTCAGGATACAGGTAGCATAACCGCAGCGAGGTGTCAGCGGATAGACACTTTAGTGTCTACTGAAGGTGTTGTTTTTTAGTTGGTAGAGGGAAAAATGACGCTTACAGCAAACCCATCTCACGGGCACGGGCTACAGCTTCGAAGCGGCTATTCACGCTTAATTTGTTGAAGATCTTTCGGTTGTGCCCTTTGACCGTGTCGAGGGCGAGAAAAAGCCGTTGGCAGATCTGTTGATTTGATAAACCCTTAGCGAGAAGGCGCAAAATTTCCATCTCACGAGGGCTGAGCGGCTCGATGAGTGGGGATTCTGAAAATGCTGGGATCGAGCCTGGCATCGAGGATTGCGGTTGTTTTCCGGTTGTCTCTGCCGAGAAAGCTTTCAGCAATTTGGTGACATAGTCCCGATGGATGGCTTGTGACGCGGCTGCGTACAACAACTCGGCCATGGGAGCACCTTCATCCAAAAAGAGTCGGATGAAGCCATTTGGCTCGGCTAAGGTCAACGCTTCGTTTAGGCACGCCAGCGCTTTGTTGTCGTCGCCATTCAAATGGAATGCCACTGCCTGCAAAGCCAGCGTTTTGAGACGTTCGTCCTGCCAATTCTTCACTTCCATTTGCTGGCGGTAAGACTCCAGCAACGCTACAGCCTCGGAATAATTCCCTTGTGCCAGGAGAACGCGGGCACGGCTGATGGGAACGTCATACTCTTGGGTTAGTCGTTCTGCCGCGGTCAAATCCCCCTGGCGTAACAAAATGGCCACTTTCACTGAAAACAATTGAGGGATTTGATGCTGAAAATTATATTGACTGGCTATTTGTTCTGTTTGCGTTAATAGGGCTGATGCGCTTTCCAAGTCACCCTGTGCCAGTTTTATTCTCGTCAGTAGCAGCTCACTCACGATGAGCCTGTTGGGGATTTGGCTGAACTGCTGTGCCAGGAGGAGACTCTGTTGCGCAAGTTTTTCGGCAGTTTCCAGGTTATTCCATTGGGTGTGAATTCGAGCCATTCCCAGGTACACAACCCCGGCATTTAAGATTGAATACTCGCTAATTTTTGGCAGGACCCGTTGGTAATGATCATCCGCAAGATGAAGCTGATTCTCCAACTCGCATTCCTGGGCAAGGCCAATGGCTGCAAGTAAGGGTTCTGCCTTATCTCCAGATGCTTCAGCAATGGATAGCGCCTCCGCAAAGCTCCGTTTTGCCTGTTCCCGATTTCCCAGAAGGTTGTAAGCGAACCCCATATCCCGGGTCACCGAAGAACGGAAAGAGAGATTGGCAGGGTGTAAATATTGGAGGGCTTGCTGCGCGTGAGTTATTACCGTTTCTGCCTTTTGTTGGGCAAGCGCCAGGTTGGACCTGACAGCAGCTATTTTCCCAATCAGGTCGCGAGTGTCACTACCCAAGCCTCCAGTCGATGAGCCCAAGGCAGCCAGCGCGGCTTCAGCCGCCTGAAGTTTCTCTTCCACTTTTGTAATTTCCCCTTTGAGTAACAATAACTCAGCCTGTTTCCACCACAACGAGGGTTTCGCGTTCAGGATGCTTTCTGGCAATGTTAACAACCAGTCCAATAGTGTGGTTACCGTACCGCGCAGGTACAGTGGCATCTTTTTGCTTTCCATCAAGCGAATGGCATGCTCAATGTCGTTTGCGGCGGAAGCATGGTGGAATGATTCCAGGG
>CAYVWM010000115.1:0-1304 GCA_964455505.1 uncultured Anaerolineaceae bacterium | reverse complement strand
CTCATACCATTCACTGGCAAGGAGGTTAAGCCTGGCTATCTCTTCGGTGCTGAGACTTTGTCCCAGCTGTTTGTGCAAGAGACTGGCAAAAAGATGGTGATACCGATACCACTGTCTCTCATTGTCCAGGGGAATGATGAAGAGATTGGCACGGTCCAAGTAATCCAGGATGGATTGCCCGGAAGTGGCGGGGTCATCAATCAGGGTATCGCAAAGTGAGGCGCACATCCGGTTAAGGATGGATGTCTTTTGTAGAAAGACCAGGATATTTTGAGGCTGCCTTTGAAGAACTTCTCCAAGTAAATAATCCATCACGAATCGATGACTGCCGGTGAAGGATTGGATGAAACTTTCAGTGTCCTGCAAGCCTTGCAGGGATAGGGCCGCCATTTGCAGCCCGGCAATCCAGCCTTCGGTGCGCGTTTCCAGTGCAGCAACATCTTCCTCCGGGATGTTCAGGTTCATCACCTGGTTCAGAAATTCAGCAGATTCAGAAGGGGAAAAACGCAGGTCAGCGGCACGCAATTCTGTTAGTTGATTCCGGGCACGCAACCTTGCCAGGGGTAAATCCGGATCTTCACGCGTGATGATGATTAGGTGCATCTTTGGTGGTTGATGACCAATCAAGAAATCCAATACTTGATCAACCTGGGGTGATTCGACCGCGTGATAATCATCCAGAACAATAACGAAGTTTTCCTCGACGACCGACATTTCGTTGATCAGAAGAATAAGGATATTTTCAATTTGAAGCGGTTGGGGTGATTGGAGAATACCTTGCAGACCCAACCCGATCCCCGGTTTGACAGTTTGCATTGCCGCGACGAGATATGCGATGAAACAAGCCGCATCCCGATCTCTTTCATCCAGCGACAACCAGGCGACTGGGAAAGTAGTCGTCTCAATCCAGGCACTCATCAGCGTACTCTTGCCGAAGCCGGCCGGCGCGGAGATGAGGGTGAGCTTGCTGCCCGTGCTTAATCCTTCATTCAACTTGTCGAATAGGCGCTGGCGCAATACGATGTTGGTGCGAGCAGGTGGAGCATAAAGCTTCGTGGATAACAAGGGAGCGGACATTCTAAAACAGATTATACAACGCGCCTTCTCGTAAAATCATCATCCCCCAGGCGTTGGAACCCTAAAAGTGCCACAAATTTCATGGTTTTTTCCATCTCATAAAAGTCGTTCAAAAAGAGGACGTTCATCCACCAAAAGTCAAGTGTCCCCCGGGTCGTGAAAAACCAGTGCCTGTAGGTTTACACTACATATTGGACAGTGAGTAAGGAAAAAGAATAGCAGGAAGT
>CAYVWM010000114.1:0-6645 GCA_964455505.1 uncultured Anaerolineaceae bacterium | reverse complement strand
TTTTTGACGGAATTCAGTTCTATCTCCATCAAGATGGCCAAAAGTCAGGATATTTCACTTACCCCCTCAGAAATAACAGGCATGTGCGGTCGCCTAAGATGCTGTCTGGCTTATGAACATGAGCAGTACGAAGAAGCAAGGAAAAACTTGCCTAAGCGAAAAAAGGTGGTACAGACCCCATTGGGAGAAGGTAAAGTTGTCCAGGTGTTGCCATTAAGTGACTCTGTTGTTGTAGACTTACCTGAAATTGGTCCGAGACAATTCACCCGGGAAGAACTGGAAACCGGAAAATTAAATGAGCCAGAAGTGGCAGGTTCATCAATTCCTGTGGATTCTTTTGCCGATGGCGACGTAGAAATTCTTAAGATCAACATGGAAAAGCAGCAACGTCCACCGCAATCGCGAAGGGGAAGTCAAAGATCCAGGGATAGGCGAAACCCATCTCAACGGCAAAATCAAGCCCCCGAAAAAGGTCAACAGAAAAATATTCAGGACGAAAGCAATACCAATAGCTCTGCCTCTCCCCAACCGAATAGACGGCGCAGACGCAGATAGAGTTGGGATTTGCTATAAAAGAGTTGGACATTTATTACGGGGCATTTATATTAGCCTTTTGGATGTCTTTTCAAAAGTTATCTGCATCCGAGGATGTGTGAAATTGCCATACAATCAATATTGATTAAGTGAAATTCTGCCTTATTGGGCGTATCTGAATAAAAAAGAACAGAACTGATAGAGAAGAGTTCAGGATAGTATGGCTCAACATTTGGGAAAATTTCAATAAAAGAAAATCAAATTCTATAAGTGAGATAAACAAACCCGGAGGTAAGAATGGACTTATTAAGCGAAGCGACGGATTTACTACCCTTTACCCGGTCTTTGCGCCTTCAGTTTCATGAGTACCCGGAACTCTCATTTCAGGAAACAAAGACTGCGACAATTGTTGCTGAGATACTGAGGGAGTTCGGCTTTTCTGTTCAAACCGATGTCGGGAAAACGGGTGTTGTCGGACTCATGGAGGGTGCAAGCGATAAGCCTGTTTTTCTGTTGCGCTTTGACATGGATGCCTTGCCTATACAAGAAGAAAACGATCGGGATTACTGCTCCAAAGTGCCCGGGGTAATGCATGCTTGCGGTCATGATGCCCATACTGCGGTTGGGTTAACCATAGCCAGGTTGATCAATGAACACAAAGACGAACTGCCAGGTACGTATAAACTGATTTTCCAGCCCGCCGAAGAGATTGGCCAGGGGGCCGATGCGATGATAGATGAAGGGGTTTTGAATGATCCGATACCCGAATATGCATTGGGAATCCATGTGTGGAATGACAAACCAACTGGATGGTATGGAATTACCGGTGGCCCAGTGATGGCTGGCAGTGATACCCTCACGATAAATATCTCCGGCAGGGGAGGGCATGGAGCCCTCCCGCACCTGACCGCAGATCCAATTGTTGCCAGTGCGCAAATAATTTCAGCATTGCAATCCGTAATTTCGCGCAACATCAGCCCATTGGACTCGGGAGTAGTCAGTGTAACTATGGTACATGGTGGGACAGCAGAAAACATTATTCCACCTGCAGTAACTTTTAAAGGAACAATCCGTAGTTTTTCTCTAAAGGTACGGGAGAGAATAATTCAAAGGGTTATTGACTTAAGTCAATCTACAGCAAAAGGGTTTGGATGTGAGGCAGAAGTATCCATCAATCAGAGCACACATCCAGTAATTAACAATCCTGAGGTTGCCAGTATCGTCCGTTCAGAATTGCAGCTACTAAAACCAGACGCTCAGATCGATAGCAGCTATCAAACTATGGGTTCAGAAGATATGGCCTCTTTTTTAAACCGAATTCCTGGTGTGTTTATTTTTGTAGGATCTGCTAAACCAGAAGAAGGGAAAGACTTCCCACACCATCATCCCCGCTTTGACATCGATGAAAACTGTCTGCCTGCTGCAAGTGCGTTACTGCTTGAAACCTGTAAAGCGCTGGCAAAGAACAAGCCATTAGGCACAATATAACCATGCAGATTTTTGGAATTAGCGGTCCCAGTGGTTCTGGGAAAACCCGGGTGGTAGAAAAACTTCTCCAAGAATTGTCCGTCGTTGGTTTTAGCTGTCTCGGGTTGTATTCTCCGGCAGTTTTTGAAAATGGTGTGAAGACGGGCATTAATACAAGGCGCATACCTGGAGGAGAAACACGCACTCTTGCCAGACTTGCCAAACCTGGAGATACAAATACAGTGGGTAAGTGGTGGATCGACCCAGACACAATAACCTGGGCGGCGGACTATCTAAATAAACAGCTCGCATGCGATGCATGGATTGTCGATGAAATAGGCCCTATGGAGATTGAACAACAGAGAGGGTGGCACGCTGTTTTGAAAGGATTGTACACATACCCCTGCCAAGCCGCGATCATTACTTACCGACCAGCGTATAGAATCTATTTTTCTATGAAATATCCGGGGATCATTAATTTTAGTCTTGAAGAACCCGAGAGTGAAAAACGTGTGGTGGCGACGATTTTAGCTCATCTAACTTCACATAAAAGTGGTCACTCAACAGCTTATTGACACCCAAAAAAAACGGAAATATTGGAAACCATTGGAAATTGTCTATAAATGACGGTTAAGTGTAAATAGTCCGTCATTGATGCAGATTGCATTATGTATAATGAAGCCATGGAAAAAGAAGACATGCCTTTGAAATTGGGTGAGCATTTGGAGGATCTCAGAAGAATCCTCCTGCGCGCTTTACTCGGGCTTTTAGTCGGTATTATTCTCAGTTTTTTTATTGTAGAACCGGTTTTGGAATTGTTAGCACAACCGGTTGGTGGGCTTTCCAATCTTCAAGCTATCGAAGTTACCGAGACAATTTCTGTTTATATGCGTGTAGTTCTGTTATGTGGGCTTGTGATAGCATCGCCGTGGATCTTCTATCAGTTATTTCAATTTGTCGGAACAGGTTTGAAGCAAAAAGAAAGACAAACATTATTGATATCCATTCCTTTTGCTGTCGCCCTGTTTATTGGTGGCGTGGCTTTTGCATATTTTATTACTTTACCATCTGCAATGGATTTTTTTGCTCGGTTTTTGGATGTCACAATTACCTTGAGAATAAAATCATACATCGGTTTCGTAACCAATCTATTATTCTGGGTGGGCTGCAGTTTTGAAATCCCATTGATAGTATTTCTGCTGGCTCGCATCGAGGTATTAAATGCAAGGTTACTTATAAAAGGCTGGAGAATTGCAATTGTTGCTATCGCAATCCTGGCAGCCATTATGACTCCTACGGCAGACCCAGTGAACATGATAATTTTTATGCTGCCACTTTTTGGATTATATTTAATCAGTATTGGACTTGCTGCTTTGGCGAGCAAAAATAATACCAATGGAAATATTGAGGAGAATGAATAATGTTGGGATCAATGGGTTGGCCGGAGGTCATTTTAATACTTGCCGTAATAGTCTTGATTTTTGGGGTCGGCAGGATCACAAAAATTGGAAAGGAACTTGGCGCTGGCATCAAAGCTTTTAAAGAAGGCCTCTCAGGTGATAAAGAAGAAAAACAAACTGCAGAAGATGAAACCAAGGACTCCTTGAACAAATCTTAATAAATGCATGATGGAATGAGTCTTAATCCTCAATGAATTTTTTAAACCTTGGTTGGCTGGAAATACTGGTAATTCTGTTGGTCGCATTCATAATTTTGGGACCGGATAGACTCACGCAGGTGGGGCATGAGATGGGCAGTTGGATGCGAAAACTATCCAGATCAGAGATGTTCAGGGATGTTGTCCAATCAACGGAAGAACTGCGTAATTATCCCCGAAAAATCATGGATGAGGCTATGTTGGATCAATCTTTACCAACAAAACAGCCTCTCGAGTATCATGAAGGCGCAGAGCCAATAACAAAAAAGGATACCTTGGTAGAATCGGAGCGTTTGGATCAGGATCTTCCCTAAGCACTTTCTTCTTTCTCAAGAACCCATTTGTGCATTGTTATCTTCATTTGATTATATGCTGTTTCCGCATCAGACACGTAAGGCTCTTCTTTTGGTCCTATAAAAGTTTCAAAGATTGCAAGCAATTGGCTTGGTTTAAACAAATGAGCAATATCAAGGATTGTGGTTGGATCGTTTAGAAAACCTTTCAATTTTTGGGTAAATTGCAGCTTCAATGCAGTTGGCATTTTTGCGTGGCTAACGATCTTGGACAACTTTTCTTCCCTATTCTGTGTTTTTTGAGTGAACCTGACGCCATAAAGGGTCAATTCGATCTGAGCATTGATTGGATGGTCAGGAATGTTGATAGTTAGTGCCGACCGATCAGGGTGGTAAACATAGTCAACCTTGTCAATTGAAGATACCGAGAGGTTCTCTGGTTTTGAAATCCCAAAAATTTCAATTGTCCATGACCTTTTTTGCGGTATACCAGAAAAAACACCTTCATTTTTCTTTATAGAAATAGTCAGGTCCGAGCCATTTTGGATTTGAGTAATTTTGGTCAATGCATATTGGCCTTGCAAATATTCCTGGCTAACACCGTCATCCTCATAAAGAGTAAATTCGGAATCTGATCCAGCAAAAATGCGCAGAAGGATATTCTGAGGAAGATCAACGCCATTCTTGGATTCACTGTTGTCCATGGGAATAATGGCACCGCCCTTTGCGAAAACGGGAATTTCTGATTTGGTACCATAGATAACATGCCAGTGACCACCCTGAAAAAACTCACCCGTAAAAAAGTTGTACCAATTCCCGTCAGGCAGCCAAACAACCTGCCGGCTCAAGCCGGTATCAGTATCTATTGGAGAAGTGAAAGGAGCAGCGATTAATTGTTGACAGAAAACGTACTCCTGTGGACAAAGATAGGACTCGGCCTGATCCGGCCAGGAATAATAAAGGGGTAATACCATCGGTTCCCCAGTTGTAGCATTTTTCCAATTAGCAGAATAGAGCAAAGGTACCAATTGATGGCGCAACTGCATCGCTACTCTGATTATTTCCAGTGTGTCCGCACCATGTGCCCAGGGTCGCCGATCGATAAAGGGGTTGTTAGTGGAGTGAATGCGCAATACCGGACTAAAGACGCCATATTGTACCCATCTCAGAAAAAGCTCTGGGTCTTCGATTCCATCACAGTGGCCTCCAATGTCGTGGCTCCACCAACCGTAGGCCACATTTGATGCGGTAGAAGTGAATTCGGGTTGAAAAGCAAGTGAGTCCCATGAGACGATTGTATCGCCTGAAAAACCGATGGGATAGCGGTGCCCACCCAATCCGGGCCAACGAGAGAAGATAAACGGTCGCTTTTCTTGGTTTCTGCCCAAATCATAGTAATGCAGGTGGTTTAGCGCATAAAGTGGGTCTAAGCCTTTGGTTTTGGTCTTAGATCCTTGCTGCCAATCAATCCACCAAAAATCAACGCCTTGCTTCTCAAAGGGGTGGTGAAGGATCTCAAAATAAGCTTTGGCAAACTCTTTTGATGCAATATCAAAGGGTATGGGCTCTTTTGTTGCAGGATCGATATCCATACGCTTTGCCATATCTTCGTATTGGTCTTCATGAGGATGCACACCTTCTGCAGGGTGTAGATTGAGTGCAGTTTTTAGGTTGTTGTTGTGCAAAAAAGATATGAATTTCTCTGGATCAGGAAATAAATTTTTATTCCAGGTATAACCAGTCCACCCAGAGGACGAGTTACCCGTTCGGGTGATGTGCCAATCCATGTCCACGATACAAACCGACAGGGGTATATCGTTGGCTTGGAATTCGGACATGAGGTTGGTCAAATCCTCTTGGGAATAAGCCCAATAGCGGCTCCACCAGTTACCCAGAGCCCAGCGTGGAACAAGGCCAGGTTTTCCAGAAATATCCTGGTATTCCTTGATTGCTGAAAGATAATCGTGACCATATCCCAAAAAGTAAAGGTCTTTATAAAGCGAGTGGCAGTTTCTGGGATGAAGCCAAACGGTTTCGTCAAAAACGAGTGTCTCACTGTCATCCACCAAGCTCCAACCTGCACGTGAAAGCAGCCCCTTTTCGAGGTCAACTTCCCCATTTGCGCGATCAAGGGTTCTGTATGTCCCCCCAAGATTCGTGTAATCAGGATCCCCGTATCGCCAATAAAAATTGGCGTATTTGCTCGTAATCTCGAGGTGTCGGTAATGGAATTCCTCACCCAGTTTGTACTTAAGGATTAAGTCATCGGTCTCAATGGTGAGAAAACCACCCTGTTCACTTACATTAAAATTAACGTAAGGCTGATTGCGATACCAAAAGATTTGACTGGCACCGTCCTCAAATTTTTCCTCAGGATCGTATTCCATTCGAATCAATCTGCTTTTTAAGATGCTGAAACGTGCTTTACCTCTTTGGATAATATTGCGTTGATCGGCAATGGGGTCAACACTAAATTGTGTGTTCGCAAACATGGCACCTCTTTTGGCTGAGTTTTGAAATGATTTTAACAGAAAGTGAAGAATTCCTCTTGATTTTGGAGGTATTGTGGTTGGCACTGCAATAAGTAATATGATAGGTGGAGTGCTGGGGGATTGGGCTGAAAAGAAGAATCTTAATTATTGGCGGACGATTGTTGAGCAAATATCTGTACACAAACAGAAAACTGGGAAGAGC
>CAYVWM010000113.1:0-6694 GCA_964455505.1 uncultured Anaerolineaceae bacterium | reverse complement strand
TTCTGCAAAGAAGGCTTTCAGAAAACCTGTACCTTGATCTTGGCAAAGAGTCGCAGGCGCATTACACGCTTGCAGACGATGCGCTTGAATCCATCCAGTTCAACTACAAAGATTTCACGGCCAGAGTGGACTATAGCGATGGTCAGGATGTATATCCCGTGCAAGCAAGCGTTTGGATTGGTGCGACCCTGCCTGAGTCCCAAAATAACGCTGCCGTGCAAACCCGCACACTTCCCATTCTTACCGAAAATGTCACCGCCAGCCCGACAGTAATACAAAATTTAGCCTTCGATCCAATTCTATCCAGCAGTTACCATTGGCTTGAAGTGACAAGTGACGGCAGGCAGTACTGGATTACGGCAAGGAACTGAAAGAGATTCTTTTCTCTATACGCTTGAGAGCATTAATCGGCTATACTTAAGAAGTCCTCAGTCCCAATTTTTTTATAAAAAAGGAGCGCTACCATGGCGATGTCGATTACCAACCAAGCCGATTATGCCTTGAGATCCCTGCTATACCTTGCTCCACTGGATAATAAAATTCCTGTGCCTTCCAGCGTCATTGCCGAGGAGATGCAAATTTCACGCATTTTTCTCTCCAGAATTAACTCGCAACTAAGTGCAGCCAAACTGATAAAAACCAAACGCGGTGCCCGAGGGGGTATTTGCCTGGCAAGAAAACCGGAAGAAATTTCTATTCACGACGTACTGACTGCAGTATCTGGACCGATTCATCTGATACAATGCACTAAAGAACCACAAAATTGTTCCTTGAGTGAAAACTGTATGTTGATCCAATTTTGGAAACAGGTAGAAATTTTGCTGATAGACAGACTTAAGCAAACCTCATTAAAGACCTTACTTGAGGAACATCAGCGGGTTTGACACCAAAAATTTACAATGAAAGTATCCTGATTACTGTAGCCCATGCCTGCGAGTCTCTCACGTAAAATAAAATTAGAGATCGCTCTCTTTACCTTAATCAGGACCATCATAAATTCCGGTTATCGCATGGTTTACCCGCTTCTGCCGCTATTTGCTGCAGGAATGGGGGTGAGCCTTGCTGATATGAGTTTGGCTTTTTCTTTTCGCTCGTTCCTATCTTTCTTTTCACCCCTCCTCTCATCTCTGGCAGATACCCGCGGAAGAAAACAAGGGATGCTGATGGGTGTGGGGCTTTTTGTGTTGGGCTGCGCCCTGACAGCAGCGGGAAATAATTTTATTTTTTTCGTCATTGGGTTATCCATTTCAGCGCTTGGCAACGTGGTGTTTATACCCTCTATGCAGTCCTACATCGGAGATCACATCCCCTTTGAGCGGCGCGGCATGGTGCTTTCCATAACCGAATTAAGCTGGTCGCTTGGTTTTATCCTTGGTGTTCCCTTACTCGGGTACCTGGTAAATAAAGGCGATTGGACAACACCGTTTGTTGTATTGACAGGCCTAGGCATCCTACTAATTGGAGCAATTCTCAAATTTATCCCGCAAACACCGCCGCAGGGTAGGCAGGAACAATCCTTTTTGCGGCATATTGGCGCTGGACTGCATCACCTGCCGGTTATTTTGGGATTGGGAACCGGTCTGTTCTTTACAACCGCCAATGAAGTTGTTAACCTGGTGTTTGGGGTATGGATTAAGGACAGCTTCGGTTTGGATTTTTCTACAATGGCTGTCGCTTCTGTAGTGATTGGGACTTCTGAACTGGGTGCAGAACTAATTTCCGTTCTGGTGCTGGACAAGATTGGCAAAAAGCGGGCAATTATCCTGTCGCTGCTGCTAAATATTCTTTCTGCAGTATTCCTGCCGCTTGTCAGCCAATCTTTCATACTGACTTTGGTCGGATTGGCTTTGTTTTACATTTCATTTGAATTTGCGCTCATCAGTATGATGACGGTCATGAGCGAGGTATTTCCTTCTGCCAGGGCAACCGTCATGGCATTATTCCTCTCGGTTATCTCGATTGGGCGTATGGGGGGAGCATTGGCAGGCGGAGGTTTATACGCGATCAGTTTCTGGGCGGTTTGCCTTTCTTCAGTTGTGCTCAACGGACTGGCTATCCTGCTCATCCAGCGGATCAAATTATCTCCCCAACAAACCTGATCCTTTTACCCTATCACTTCGGATGACTTATACTTTGGGCAAGTACATTGAAAGGATCTGAGCATGGAAAAATTCATAGTTGTAGCCGGCAATATTGGCGCAGGCAAATCCACACTGGTTCAGCTGCTAAGTGAGCGCTTGGGTTACACCCCCTTTTTTGAACCGGTTAACGACAATCCTTATCTGGCAGATTTTTACCAGGACATGCCCAGATGGGCATTTCACTCACAACTTTATTTTCTTACCCGGAGGCTGCGCATTCACAGGCAGCTATTGGATGCTGAAGGTTCCGTAGTTCAGGACCGCAGCGTGTATGAAGATGCGGAAATTTTTGCCCATAACCTATTCCTGCAGGGGGACATCAACAAACGCGATTACGAGGTCTATCAGGATCTATATCAGATATTAATTTCTTTACTCCCTCCGCCCAACCTTATCGTGTATCTCAGAGCTTCCGTCGACACCCTGCTCAGCAGGATTGCTTCCCGCGGCAGGAATTACGAAGCAGGCATTTCAAAAGATTATCTATCAAGTCTGAATGTTTTGTACGAAGATTGGATCAGCTCTTTCAGCCACTGCCCGGTATTGATTATTCCCAGTGATAACCTGAACCTTGTATCAAGCGATGTCCATATCCAGCAGGTAGTCCAAATGGTGCAAAACAAGATTATGGGAAAAACTGAGCTGGAGTTGTAGGTTTTTGGTAATGTAATTGGCTAATTGCCAAATATACAGGCAAATAGAGCTGGATTGGGTTAATTAACTTTATAACCTTATTATGTTGAATAAGTTTTAATTAGTATTTGTAGTAGGGGCTGTATAAAAGTGGATAAGTGCGTTCAAGCGCCACCTAACAGAATATCCAAACCTGGTTGGAACGAAGAATAAGCTGCTCCGCAGATCGAAGAAGGGACTTATTGAAAGGGGATTTTTGTCCACCTGGGAATGTGGATAAAATAACCAAATAATTGAAGGGGAGGGAAAATTTCAGATCTCCAGCTGCAGGTGTGTAAAACTTTGACCGCTTGAAGCGCAAAATCTCCACAAATTCTTAGAATATTTGAACGAGTTATTCACAATTAATAGGGGTTATCCACAGAAAAAGGGCAGTTATCCACAGTTTTGGCACAACCTGAAAGCTTTTCAGGCTCAAAGATTATATTCAGATTTCCACTCCAGAAGAACTGCTTCTACGTGTTCAATGAAGTGATCAAGGCGTTCGATGTCCTGAGACTTGCTTAGGGGAGTAAAGCCCAATACAGATAAAAACGCCCTCCAGGCTTCTTGTTGGCTTGCATCCTTTTCCAGAATATGGGCAGCCTGCCGCCAGGTTTCAATGACCGGCCAGAAGGTGGCGTGGGCAGCCCCGCTCTCCGCCAGCGCATCGCAGCTGTTCAGAAAGTAGCTTTTGCGTGCGATGTTGAGGTTAGGCGTGCAGTTGGGGTTTTTGCTGGCAACGGCCAGGGCGTGCTCCCAGGCAGGACGCCAGTCCTGGTAAATTTCGGGGCGAATGGAATCCTTGCCTATCAGCCGGAGCAACTCCCCGGTCAGTTCCAATTTTTCAAGGGTTTCCATGCGTGCAGGGAAATCGATTAAAAAGCGGCGGGTTGTCAGCGCTGGTCCGGTGAGAACCGTCAGAGCGTTGGCAGCGCTGGCGACAGCCTTGAAGTACAAATCTATCCAGGCCTGGAAAGAAACTTCCTGCGGATCATCCAGTTCAAACCAGTCCTGACGGGCACGGTCTGCAAGTGTCTGCGACCGGGCAAAAATAGTTTCGGGGGTGTTAAATTGGGCGCTTACACCCGCCTGGATATAGTCCATCCAATGGTCCGGGTCGTACAGGATGTTCTTATGTTTGCAGAGGGCGTACCCAATCCAGGGATTTAAGCGTAAACGGCGGTGGAAAGTGTAAAAAGATTGGTGATGGTGCTGGATATCCAGGGAGACTTCATAGCTGACGCGCTGCACCTCCCGTTCTGTCGGAGGATCTTCTTTATGCACCATGACCAAATCAATATCCGTAGTTCCGCCGATCAGCGGATCCGAGGTCAGGACAGACCCTGTCAAGTAAATGGCGACGATGTCGTTGGACTGGCGTAAACGTTTCGTGACGTGATCCCTTGCAAATTTAAGCAGAACTTCCTGGGTTATTCGCACGCTTCCTCCTTATTCATGCCTAAAGCGGCAGGCTCTCCTGATAGGGAGACAATTTTAAAGTCTGACGGATACGGTTGATCACGAAATTCAGGTCGTCCGCGCGGGCGACGATGTTCAAATCGTCAGTGTCAATGGTTAACAAGCGTTCTTGCCACCTTGGTTGGGTAAAGAAAGTTTCATAGGCGCCGTTTAGCGCATCTATGTATGCGCGCTCCATGCTGCGTTCATACGGTCTGTCGCGGTGGGTAATGCGTTCCATCAGGGTATCCGTGCTGGCGCGCAGGTAAACCACCAGGTCAGGTTGGGGTATCTTTTCTGCGAGCGCCTCGTGAACGCGATGGTACATGGTCAATTCATCGCCCTGCAGGTTGATGCCAGCAAACAGGGCGTCTTTGTCAAAAGTGTAGTCAGAGATAAGCATTTTGCCGGCTGCCAGCGTTTCCGGGATGACCTTATGCTGCTGATGGTAACGGCTCAGCAGGAAAAATATCTGGGTCTGGAAGGCATAACGGCTGCGGTCGCTGTAAAAATCGCTCAGAAAAGGATTTTCCTCAAACACCTCCAGAAGCAAATCGGCGCTGAACGCATTATGTACATAACGTGCCAGGGTAGTTTTTCCGACACCGATTACACCTTCAATGGCAACATACATGGGCAAACCTCTCCATACAGGAAATTTTTGTGCCTAAAATATACCACAGACACCCTTTGACCTGTTGTTTGGATGCCTGCGAAAAAGGGCTGCCTGAAAAGCGCATTATCAGAGTCTTCCGCTGCATTTTGAGCCTGCACTGGGTCTGAAAATAAAGTATGATTGTTTTTCAAGAGCAGGAGATTGACCTCGCACCTTTGTTCCTTGTGCGTGTAAATGCGTCACAAAGGAAAAACTATCGGAATAGTGAGATGGAACCCAACAAAACCTTAAGCATGAAAAAATTCCTAATCCGGTTACTGCTGGGATACCTGATTTTCCTGGCGCTGGTAGTCCTGGTTTTTGCAGGCATTGGGTATTCTGCTCTGGGATGGGAAGGGGCTGCAAATGCTGCCGCAATGGGTCTGCTGCTGAGCCTGATGGCGCTGCCTTTTATGGGAATCTTTATTGCTGCAAAGTTTTGGGGAGGTTATGCAGGGCGTTGGGGAGAATACAATTACCGTAAAGAACTGGAAGGAGATCCCAAAGATAGATCCAAAGACCCGGATTCGTGGTAAGCCTAGTCAGGTCGGAACAAACAAATGCAAAACAACCAAAAGAACACACTGCACACGCCCCAAACCTGGCTGGTATACCTGCTTCTCTCGCTGTACGTATACTGCCTGAATGTTCCCGGTCCAATCACCGGCTATTTGCAGCAGGAGTTTAACCTCAGCTATACAGCCAGCAGCCTCCACTTTTCAGCCTTTGCACTGGGAATGCTCGTGCCGGGACTTCTTGCTGGGCGTTTCATTCACCGGATAAGACCCTGGAGAGTGATTGCTATTGGTGCTGTGGGCTTGGGCGTGGGTGCGCTTGTGCTCACTTTTGGTAAACAGCCTGCCCTCACGATTTCCGGTTTATTCCTGATGGGCTGTATTGGCACCTTGATCCTGTCAATCTATCCAGCCATTCTTGACCGGGAAATGGGGTCGCGCAGCGCTGTGGGGATCTCGGAAGCCAATACGATTGCGTCAGTTTTTGCTGCCCTTGCGCCTTTGTCGGTGGGCATGCTTGCCAGCACTGTGGTGGGTTGGCGTTTGGGTTCCCTGGTTGTGGCGGCAGTCAGCCTGCTTCTGGGGGTTGCGATTTGGATCAAAGCTGGGAAAGAATCCGTTAGTAGTTCTGCGAAACCCACAAAATCAGTCAGCAGCGGGAAACTACCGGGTCTGTTCTGGGTATTGTGGGTTGCAATCGTGCTGAGTGTATCGATTGAGTTTTGCAGCGTCTATTGGGGCGCGGATTTTATTGAAAAGGTTATAGGGCTGAACAAAGATGCTGCCACACAATCGGTCAGCCTGTTTCTGGCAGGCATGATTGTGGGGCGTTTTATAGGTGGCAGGTTAATGCACAAGGTCTCGGAGAAAGCTATCCTGTTTGTTTCCATTATGCTTGGACTGATTGGTTTTGGCTTCTTTTGGACGGGGATCAGCCCGCTATTGGGTCTTGTTGGCATCACCGTATTGGGGCTTGGTGTGGCAAACCTTTATATCATTACACTTTCTCAAGCAATCCGCTCTGCTGGAATAAACAAAGCACTGGCAGGTTCCCGCACCACATTGGCTTCGGGCGTGGCAATATTCTTACTGCCGCTTGTTTTGGGAAATATTGCCGACCAGGTTGGGATAAGGTTGGCGTTTTTGATTATTCTGGCGCTCTACGCAGCCTTGATCCTGACATTGCTGTCGGTGGAAAGGGTCTCCAAGCAGCCCTTGGAGGATCAAGGTTCAGAGGCTGCCTCAGTGGA
>CAYVWM010000112.1:6087-6725 GCA_964455505.1 uncultured Anaerolineaceae bacterium | reverse complement strand
AATTTATTCATCACCGAAACGCCGCCCCTAACCTGGAGCGGTGTTTTTGGTTTAATGAGGGAAAGGTCCCAGATTACGCATTAAGAAGTTTAAGGCTGGTCAAATTCAATCAGGTGCTTTTCTACCTCGGGGTAAATGGCGTCGATTTCTTTTTGGATTTCGATGGTTTTGGCGAGGGCAGTTGCCATGCGGATATAGTGGCGGGGATCGTCCATTTTCCGCCCCTTGCGGTCCTTCAGGTATTTATCCAGGACCTGGTAGCCGCCAATCTGGTACTCCCAGACTTCGGGGTCTATGTCTTCGAAGTAGTGGGTTGGGTTGATATAGATGCGATTTTCTGCTAGGGAATACTTCGGTCTTTCGATGACGTGATTATCACCCGACCCCTGGTATTTGACGCTGGGATAATCCAGTTCGGAGCTCTTGAGCAGATGCAGGTCAGTTGAACACGGTCCTATCGTACCCAAAAGTGATTGTCGCTTTCGACGAGTTTGCATTATCGTAGTATGGTAGACTTAATTTCATAAAAATTATTGGTTAGGAATTGCTTAATATGGAATTATGGAACATCGATACTGAGAGGAAGTTTTTCTCCTTAACTATGAGAGAAAAAGAAATTGAAGAAATTTTTTACAAAT
>CAYVWM010000112.1:1664-6077 GCA_964455505.1 uncultured Anaerolineaceae bacterium | reverse complement strand
TATTGGCCAAAAGGTTACAAAGGAAAAAAAGATACAATACAGTCCCGTAATACCATAATTGGAGATTTTACTGAGATGTGGACACAAGAATTGCTCCAACCAATCGCCAATGAACTAAATCTTTATGCAGTCCAAGGGGCTGTTTGTGAAGAATTAGCATTACCGAAAAGTTCTGCTGCTGACGTTGCTATTTCATCGACCAAATTGGTCCAACAAAGACCTGAAGATATCAAAGCAATAATTGAAGTGAAAATGTCTATTGTATGGAATTGGGAATATAAAAATAATGGCTTATTTTGCTTAGGCGATTATACAACCCATAGTGGTAATCCTGGATTATTACGTTCAGATTCTATGCTAAAAGCCATTGGCAAATCAGTTAATATTCGGATTTCGAGCAACAAAGCACATAGAATCCCAATCGTTGTATTAGGCAATACACCAATTACCAAAAGTTATTATGAAAAAGTTGACCATCTAAAAAAAACTGGAATTATCCAAGGTTTTTGGAGTGTCAACCCAAAACCACGCACAGATAATAAAGAAGATAAAAAAACTACTCCAAGTTTTGGATTTCGTCGGTTTGACGATTACCAGGAACTAAGAGAGCAATTCCATAATCTAATCACAAATCGATTTAGCTATTTTTCAGGAATGAAGAATGAACTTGAGCTTGGTAAAATTATTGAGAGAGCAAACCGAGAGACGACTTACGAGAAAAAAGCAGAATTATTTTTACGGTTATTACAGGAAAGTAACTAATGGAAGAGAAAACTAAAATAAGAGGAACTAAAACTAGTTCTTTCGGAACACCTGGCCGAATTAATCATGACTCATCAGAGTTTTATAACAGTAAAATGTATAAAGAAATCCCATCTGAAAATCATGTGAAGTATATAGAAAATATTATTCCTAATGAAGTAATTGACAAGATTTTCTGTAAATCCAGTGTGCAAATGGATGACATACCTGATTCTAGCATTCATTTAATGGTTACCTCACCTCCTTACAATGCAAAGAAGGAATATGATGAAGATCTATCTCTCGAGGAATATCTTGGATTACTAAAATCTGTTTTTGAGGAAACCTATAGAAAGCTTGTACCTGGTGGGAGGGCTTGCATAAATATTGCAAATCTCGGAAGGAAACCATACATACCACTTCATAGTTACATAATTAATTACATGTTAGAAATTGGATATCTGATGAGAGGTGAAATTATATGGAATAAGGCTTCAAGTGCAAGCCCATCAACAGCATGGGGTAGTTGGTTATCAGCTGCAAATCCAGTATTACGGGATATTCATGAATATATTCTAATATTTTCCAAAGAATCTTTTTCGAGGAAGAAAGGTGTCAGAGAAAACTCAATAAATAAAGAGGAGTTTTTAGAATGGACGAAAAGTATCTGGACTTTTCCTGCAGTTTCTGCCAGAAGTATAGGCCATCCCGCTCCTTTTCCAATTGAGTTACCCCATAGGCTTATTCAAATGTATACATTCGTAAATGATGTCGTTTTGGATCCGTTTTGTGGAAGCGGGAGTACTTGCATTGCTGCAAAAAATGCCAATAGGCACTACATAGGTTATGACATTAGTAAAGAGTATGTAACTCTTGCAGAAAATCGCCTTAATACACTATTGTGAATTCAATAAGCTATTAGAAAAAATGCTGAAAACTATAGACACTGAATCTTTAAAGAAGATCCTATTATTACACAAGGAATGGCTCGAAGATGCTTCGAAAGGCAGAAGAGCGCTGTTGCGTTATTTTGACTTGTCAAACTTCAATTTTTCAGGTGTCTTATTAGATAAAGCGGTTTTTAGGGGCTCTGATTTATCAAAAGCTGATTTTTCAAAAGCACATATTAATTATGGTGTTTTTTCAGAGTGCACACTTTATGAGACAAATTTTCAAGGATCATCATTAATCGGTTGTGACTTTTCTCGTGTTGATGCAAAAAAAGCAAATTTTAGCTGGGTAGATTTCTCAGATGCAAACTTATCAAATGGAAACTTTTCTGGGTCAAACTTTAATTGGGCAAATTTTATTCGCGCAAATCTTACGGGTGCAATTTTAAAAGGATCTAAGAGATCAAATATCGTATTGCCTGACGGGTGGTCAATTCATTAAATATAAAAATTTCTAAAAATGAGGGAAAATTAATAACAATCAACTAACTTGTTGATGCATCTCAAGTAAAAAGACACAGACTATCCAAATACCTCTCTTGAGAAAAATTTTTCAATATCCATTTTTTTACATACGTTAAGGATCATTAGTCCTATTGAACTAGAAATAACACTCTTGATACAGTTTGAACTATACCCCCCTCTGCCCCAGCATTCCAGAAAAAAGGGGAAAGGGCGGAAAATCTGTGACCCAATCCCTGCATACCCTTGACACATAATATTTTTCTCTGTGGTATAATCTATTCACATCACCCGGAGACCCCCGGGTGTTCCGCACCCAGCTGTGCGGTAAATTTGGACGCTGCTGCGAACCGGACTGGACACCCGGTAATCAGGGAGGCTTTCTTTGCGGTGCGTCAGGGGGGCAAAAGAGCCCGTGCTTCAAAACCGGGCTCTTCCATTTTAAATCCCCAGCCCACACGCTCAGGGCGCCAGGTCGTTCAGGTCCGGGCGCGCCATCCCCAACGCCACCGCACGGGCTATCATCTGCTGGCTGGTCTGCGCGCGGAATTTCGCCTTGAGCTGGGTGATGTAGGTGCGCACGGTGCGCACATCCAGGTGGAATAAGCTGGCAATCTGGGCGGGGGTCTTGCCGCCGGCGAGCAGCTGCAGCACCTGTTTTTCGCGCGGGGTGAGGTGCACGGCAGGGGGGTCCGGCAGGCTTTGCAGCGGGCTAACGATAACCTTGCTGCCGGATTTGAAGGCATGCCAGACCAGGTTGGCGTTCAGAGGCGTGCCCAGCGCCCGTTGCCCATCGCCCTGGTTCACCGCCCGCACCAGCGCATCGGCCTGCTGGCGGTGTTCAAGCAGTTGAAATGCATCCCCATCCCCAAAAATGAAAACCTGTGTCACGCCATCTCCCGCATCATAGAATATATGTTCTATATTATGGGCGCAAAAAGGGCATTTGTCAAGACGAGTCTTTCGGAAGTGAGGCGCGGCAGGCGCTCAGGCGGTTTGGGGTTGGCGGCGGCGCACGGAGCGTTCCAGCAGCACAAAGGCGAGCACGGAGAGCAGCCCCACCCCAAACCCGGCAAACCAGGGCGCGCGGATGCCGACGGCATCGGTAAGGAAGCCGGCCCCGAGCGGTCCGACGGCCATGGCCACGTTCCAGGTGAGCCCGAACAGGCCCAGGTAGCGCCCGCGCTTATCGGGCGGGGCCAGGTTAGCCACAAATCCGGTGGCCGTGGGCGCCGTCACCAGTTCGCCGATGGTCATCACCACCATCCCCAGCCAGAAGCCCCAAAATCCGCTGCTGAGCCCCTGGACGAGCATCGCGGCGGCGTAGAAGGCGGCCCCGACAGGCATGACGCGCGTGGCGGGGTGTTTGCGGGTGAGGCGTGTGATGAACACCTGGAAAAAGACGACCATCAGGGCGTTGGTGGTGGCTATCCACGAGTAGCGCGTTTCGGGGATGCCGAAGTTGAGTTTGAGGTAGACCGCCAAAAAGGCCCACATCAGGGTGGCGCAGACTTCCATCAGGGTGAATGCGCCCAGCATGCGCGCAAACAGGCTGTCTCTGACCACTTCGGCATAGATGCGCAGTTGGTCGCGCAGGGTTTCGTGGGGCTGGTCCGGGGCGGGCTGGTTGGTCTCCCGCAGAAAGATGACGGTGATGAGCCCGAAGGTGGTGAGGGCGAAAGCGGCGGCAATCAGGCCGAAGTTATACGAGATGGCCACCACGAGGCCGCCCAGCATCGGGCCGAGCGCCACGCCGATGTTCCTGCCCATGCGCACAAAGGCATAGGCCTGCACGCGGTCTTCCGGGGCGAACATATCCGCCAGCATGGCATCCGCGCCTATCCGGAATAGGGGGCTAAAAAAGCCGGCGGCAGCCATCAGGACGGCGAAATGCCAGTATTGGAAGGCGGGGATGTAGAACAGGTAGACCAGGCCGTGCCCCAAAAGCCCGACGGCCATCACACCTTTGCGCCCAAAACGGTCCACCAGCGACCCGGCCACGATGGAAACGATCAGCCCGGAGATGGAGTTTATGGATATCAGGCTGGTGACGGCGGCCAGGGGCAGGCCCAGGCGTTCGCTGGCAAAGATCATCAGGAAGGGCCAGATCATGGTGTTGCCGGTGGACGAGAGCACCAGGCCGGCGAACATCAGCCAGAATTGGGAGGAGAAGCGGGGGCGGGAGGCGGCGGTGCTGGCCAGCCGCCGGGTGACGTCGCGGCCGGCCAGGGCGGCGTTGACCGCGATGTCCAGGTGGCGC
>CAYVWM010000112.1:0-1654 GCA_964455505.1 uncultured Anaerolineaceae bacterium | reverse complement strand
GATTTCACAAAGCGGGCAGTTTGGCGGGAAATCGGTGCTGGTTGGGCGGATCAGGGTGCCTGGAGGGGGATTTGGCCGGTTAGGCGGCTGATGGGCGTTCGCCGGGGGTTTATCGGGCCTTTATCGGGCGGATCAGGGTGCCTGGAGGGGGAAGGCGGCTTCGCAGGTGAAGTTGTAGAGCGCCAGCGGGGTTTCGAAGCGGTAGATGTCGAAGTAGATCAGCAGCGGTTCGGGCAGCCCGTCGTGTGTGATTTCGTAGACGTCCACCACGTCGTCGGCCTGGTTGAAGATGGGGTTTTGGCGGGTGTAGAAAATTTCCTGGTTTTCGGGGCCGCGCAGGGTGTTGAGGTAGGCTTCCATGCGCATGATGCCGTCGTAGAGGTTCTGGTTGCCCACGCGGATGGGCTTTTCGGGGCTGAAGCCGTATGCGGGATCGTCGGAGACCAGGCAGCCGGCTGGGGCGGTATCGGTTTGGAAGGTGAGGCTGGAGAGGATCTTGTCGAAAGCCGGCAGGCCGATGGTTTGCCAGAGTTCGGCGGCGTCCGGCGCGGCAGACAGGCCAATCAGGCTGAAGCAGCGCCCGTCCGGATGAAAGACGGCCAGGCGTCCGTGCATGGGCTGGTCGAAAAGCGTGCCGGAAAGGTCGGACTGTGCGCCTTGCAGGCCGGCGGCCTGAGCGGGCGGGGCGGCGGTGATGCGCAGGTCGGGGATGTCGGCGGTCATGCGCTGCAGGATCATGCCGAGGCAGTCCTGGGCGTCGGCATGGGTGCCGGCGGGCTCGCCATCGAGGTTGAAGTAGAGGGTCTGGGCGCTGTTGTAGAGGCTGGCCTTGTTGGGGCTGGTGGTGAGGGTGAGGGTGTCGCCCTGGGCGTTCCAGATGGTGACGGGCCGGAAAGTGAAGCCGCCCGCCTGCACGCTGACCGGGTCGCCCAGGAGGATCAGGTCGGCTGGGTCTGGCAGGGGGGTGCTGGTGGGGGTGGCGGTTTTGCCGGGCGGGGGGGGGTAGATCGGGGCTTCGGTTTCGGGGAATTGCATGGAGGGGAAGTGGCAGGCGCTGAGGATGAGCAGGGCCAGGATCAGGACGGCCGGGAGGATGGCGCGCTTGGCTGGGGTGCGCCTGCGTTCTGTGCGTAGGGGACGACTTCCACGTCGTCCCGATTCTGTGGGTGCGGGGTTGGCGGTGTGGTCCGGCAGCACAGGATTCGGGCGCAGCCTGTCCTTTAGACGTAGGAGACGACTTGTGCAACTGCCGAAGGCGTGCAGTGCGAAGCCTCCCCGTGGGACTGCGTCTGCCGAAGGCGTGCACTGCGCAGCGTCCTGTAAGGAGTGCGAAGCCTCCTTGCGACTGCTGTAAGCGTGCAGAGCAAGCACCCTGCAAAGGGCCGTGGGACCACGTCGTCCCGAATTTGTGAACGCAGGGTTGGCGGTTTGGTCCGGCAACGCAGGATTTGGGCGCGAGTGATCTAATGCTTCGGGCGTGGAGGGATCCACGCCCCTACCTTTTATTCCGTAGGGGACGACCTGTGCGCCTTCCGTAGGCGTGCAGCGCGAAGCCCCCGTGCAAAGCCTGTCCTTTCGACGTAGGGGACGACCTGTGCAACTGCCGAAGGCGTGCAGAGCAAGCACCCTGCAAAGGGCCGTGGGACCACGTCGT